>JAAUSG010000223.1 GCA_012034055.1 Leptolyngbyaceae cyanobacterium RU_5_1
CGAGTCCGTGGGAAATCACGACCACAGGGGATAGGCTTGCGCGATCGCGCAGTTCCAACGTTGGGTAAATAGATATCTACTGGATAAACCCGGCCCTTTAGCAGACTTTCGGCAGAAGGGGGTTGGGGGGTTGGGGGGGCCGCGTTAGCGGCTGTCCGACGGCTGGGATCATTCAGCGTCAGGGTTTGCTTTTCCCAGGTAAACGAGCCGCGCCGCCGCAGATCAAACGGCAGTTGAGAACCTGGCTCAGATATAATTTCAGCCGTTGCCTGCTCAATAATGGCATTGGTTGCCCGATTCGTTTGGTTAATCAGCCGTTGCAATTCATTAAAGATTTTCAGACTTTGTTCTACATCAATCCGAATTCCTTTTGCGGGGTACTTGCGCAAGAAATTGAGCAGGGTCAGTCCTTCAGGATCTTGGGCAGCCAGGATGAGCGCGGCTCGAATTGCTTTGAACCCAGCTTTGCGTGGATCGATGTCAGAGTTTGTTTTAACAACTTGTGCCAGGCGCTTTAGTGCTGCTTCTCCTTGAGGAGAGTACAAGAATTGAGCAACGGTGATTGGGCTGACATCTGCTTTAGCCACTAAAGCGGTTCGCAAATTTTGCAAAACCGTTGGATTGGCGTATTGGGCGTAGGTGGCGAGGTCCTCGTTTGGCACGCCGTCTTTGGCATAGGCTTCGAGGGAGGACACGAGCAGCGATCGCTCCAGCAGACTGTAGGAAACGTAAATTTTCTCTGCGGCATCACCAGGATTGGCGATCGCCAGCGGAGCGGCCCAACCCAGGCAACTTAGCAGAAGTCTAGTCCAGGTTGAGCGATATCGAGTTGTAGATGTCAATCGATTAAGTTGCGCGGAATCACGAGTGGTGGCTAAAGCGTTTGTTGTACCGTTCATGGCTCAGGTTCGGAGTAGGCAGACGTTTTGTAGCTCCTCTCATCACGATACTCTTCAGCCACTCCAATCGTCATCTACGGATTCCATCGCAATTCCTGAATAAGTAAGGGTAGCTACCTGGTAAGCATCCAGGAGCCAGAATTCAGGAGTCAAAACGGGTCATGATTCTGGATTCTGACTTCTGGATTCCTGAGTCAGCGGGTGCTGCATGTCAGTGAGAATTGCTATATCAAGGACGATCGCAATCAGAAAAGTTTCAGGTTTCAGGGTTTAGCGCTCACCTGGCACCTGACACCTGAAACCGCTTACTTCTGAGGTGTCTTCTGGCTGCCTGTCCGCAACATCTGTTCAATTTTCTTTTGCAACGCAGGATTTTTCTGAACGGTTTCAAGAATCTGCACGAAGCGTGGCACTTCTAGCCCCTCAGCCTGAACCGCATTTCCGATTTTGGACTGGGTATCTTTTTGAATTTGCTCGAGTTGGGCAAACACGCGATCGTACTTCTGCTCTTCATCCTTGGTCACTTGCGTTGCTGGTTTGGCTTTTGAATCCCGTTTAAAGAGATAAATCTCCTGAAATCGATTCATACTCAGCCCCTCTTTTTCCACTGCCTGAACCACGAGCTTAGTTCGCTCTTGAGAAATTGCAGGCATTTGCTTGGCAACGTTAATGAACTTTTTCAGCTCCTCATCGCTAATGGTCTGTTGAGGGGCGGCTGGAGAGGTAGAAGGGGACGACGGCTTCTGCTGGGCGTGGGCTGGCAAACTGCCCATTCCTAACATTGCCAAGAGTGAGCAGCCTACCAAAATACGCTTAATCATTTGCAGATTCCTCTTTTGGAGCATTTGAGAAAAGTACCGATTCAGTGTAACAAAAGCCTGAAAGAAGCTTCGACAGTAGCTACCTGTCTCAATGCTGTAAATTGCGGCTGCCTATCCTTGGGTAGAACTCTTCAAGTTAATTATCTGTAATACTCGGCAGGCTAAACGCACGCAACTCAAGTAACACACTGCGGTAAGGTGAAGAAAGTCACTTTGCAAATCGGCTTTAGATTTACCGTATGTCCCCAACTGCGTCGCCAACCGTCTCCAGTCCTGTTCGTACCATTCGCATCGGTTCTCGCAAGAGCCAATTGGCACTGGTACAGACCTATTGGGTGCAGGAACGTCTGCAACAGGCCTTTCCCGATCGCACCTTTGAAGTTCATACGATGAGCACCCACGGCGACAAGATTTTGGATGTAGCGCTGTCAAAGATTGGTGATAAGGGACTGTTCACCAAAGAATTAGAACTGGGCATGCTCAACGGCGAAATTGATTTTGCCGTTCACTCGCTCAAAGATCTGCCCACTCGTCTGCCAGAAGGATTGATGCTGGGCTGTGTCACCGAACGAGAAAACCCTGCCGATGCACTGGTGATGCACGAAACTCATAAAGATAAGCAGCTTCAGGATCTTCCAGCGGGCGCTGTAATTGGCACCTCCTCGCTGCGACGGTTAGCCCAACTACGCCATCACTATCCCCACCTGAGCTTCAAAGATGTGCGAGGCAATCTCAACACCCGCCTGGCCAAGCTAGATGCCGGTGAGTATGACGCTTTAATCTTGGCAGTCGCTGGACTGGAGCGGCTCGGCATGGCAGACCGAATTCATCAAGCGCTGCCCGCTGAGATTTCTCTACATGCGGTGGGACAGGGAGCACTCGGAATTGAATGCCGTGCCGATGATGCCGAAGTGTTAACGCTGCTCAAAGCCCTGCAGCATCAACCTACCGCCGATCGCTGTTATGCAGAACGGGCCTTTCTACGTGAATTGGAAGGCGGCTGTCAGGTGCCGATTGGCGTCAATACCGTTTTGGATGGCGAGTCACTAACCTTAACCGGCATCGTTGCCAGTCTGGACGGACAAACGCTCGTCAAAGACAGCATGACCGGAGCCGCAACCGATGCGGAGCAACTGGGTACAGAGCTTGCTAAACGGATGCGCCAGCAAGGTGCGCAAGAAATCCTGGATGAGATTTTGGCAACCCTGAATCGGGGTTGAGCGGCGATCGCATAAAAACCAACAGTCAGAAAGGTACTTTGCCACGATTCGGGTTGATTGAACACGACTATTCCTCAAGCCAACTGAACAATTGACCGACCGTGAGTACAAAGGGTTCGGCAAAAGTGGGAACAGGAATGCGATCGTCCACTGTTTCAAAGATGGCGATTGGGCGATCGGCAAAATAGACAAAAATCAGCCTTTCTTCTGGATCAATCAACCAGCCCATTTGGGTGCCATGAGCAAGACAGTGGAGAATGTTACGAACCACTTGGGTCTGGCTTTGGTCAGGGGAGAGGATTTCGATTGTCCAATCAGGGGCAAGGGCGAAGGTATTGGAAACCTGTCCACTCGTATCGCGAGGAATTCGCTCCCAGGTAAAAACTGTGACATCCGGGACAATGGATCGACCACCAAAGGTGCAGCGCAGTTCAGTGTAAGCGCGAGCAATGTGCTGGGGCTTGAGTACCAGGTTGATAGCTGAGCCAAGATCAAGCTGGACTGTGCTGTGTTTTCCTTGGGGTATGGGCTTCTGGATGATTTGACCATCGATGAATTCACTAGCAGGTTTGGTTTCTGGCAGCTTCAGGAATTCATCCAGGGTGAGAGGTTTAGTGGGGGTTTGAACCATTGCCGTGGGATGAAAGTGGAATGGTTTTATTGTACTGTTCTGGACAGGAAACCAGTTCTAAGGGAATCTGACGAGTGAGGTAATGAAGATCCAGAATATAGTGCATAGTCTAATTAGATCGAGGAGGGCATTTAACCTTCCTATTTATGTGGATTGTCAAGATCGAAACTTAAAACCAAATTTTACCCATTACTTCCTGTTCTCCTTTCACCTAATTTGCCACACCTAAAGCAAGTGCGATCGCCCCTCGGTGCAGGTTGGATTGAAGCATAAAACTCAACATCTAGAATCTTGAGCGTCGCTTCCGCAGTTGGTTATCTCAAACCAATTGCGGAACAGGCAGGCATATCTCCTACGATTGGTTGCCTTACAATAAGCACTAGACTTTGAAGTTGTGAAGTAGGCCATGGACACTGCGGATAATTCCCCAACGGATGATACGGAATCAGCAGTTTTGATCTCTGTAGCAGAGTTACAGCATCAGCTTAATGAGTCACTTAAGCAACTATCGCCAGAGCGATTACGGGTGCTTGCTGATTTTGCTGCTTATTTGACGAATGCGGAAAGCGAAGCCGCAACTCAAGAACTTATGGCAATTCCCGGATTGTTAGAGCGCGTTAAGCAAAATCGAGGAACCCCTAAATCCCAGTACACAAGCTGGAGATCTCTTCGCTCTGATGTATGACGTTCTTCTCCATCCCGATGCCCAAAAGGTTTACGTCAATGCTGACAAAGCCCTAGCGAAGAAAATTGCCCGATGTTTGCAGCAGCTAGAGCAAACTCCTCAATCTCATCCCAACATCAAAGCCCTCAAGCGAGATTATGCAGGATCTACCGCTATCGTATTGGGGACTATAGGGTGATTTATTCAATAGACGATGACTTGGTGCAGGTATTTGTTGTGGCGATTGCCCATCGAAGCGAGGCGTATGATCGCGCACGT
Organism: Leptolyngbyaceae cyanobacterium RU_5_1; assembly: GCA_012034055.1. Classification (GTDB taxonomy): domain Bacteria; phylum Cyanobacteriota; class Cyanobacteriia; order Leptolyngbyales; family Leptolyngbyaceae; genus JAAUSG01. The sequence goes on from JAAUSG010000223.1 coordinate 4,515, forward strand.
TGATGGGACGGCTGTGACCTATGCTGATGGGACGACAAACTCATTCAAATTGACGAAAACCTGGCTTCTCCACCAAGAGGCATCCGGGGAGTGGTTGATCAAGAGGCAGATGTGGAACCTCAAGTAATGACCATCTAGTAGTGGCCTATCGGGAGAGCATAGCGATGGTATGTTCTTTGTTAGAAATCTCCTAAGTTGTGAGTTCCAATCGTCTAATTATCTTTACCCGCTATCCAGAACCGGGAATGGCAAAAACTCGGTTGATTCCGGCATTGGGGGCAGACGGAGCAGCGGACTTGCATCGTCAGATGGCCGAACACACCCTGGTTCAAGTGCAAAAACTGCAGCTCAAGTATCCGGTAGGCGTGGAAGTGCGCTTTGTGGGTGGGAATCACGACTTAATGCGGTGCTGGTTGGGGAGAGATTTGGGATACGTCCTGCAAGGGGACGGCGATTTAGGAGCGCGAATGGCGCGATCGCTGCAGCCTGCTTTTAGCGCAGGTGTAACCCAGATAGTGATCATCGGCACCGACTGTCCCCAACTGGACGCAGTTCTGCTTGAACAAGCGTTTGAGGCACTCCACCAACGGGATCTTGTCCTGGGCCCGGCTACGGATGGTGGCTATTACTTGATTGGGGTACGACGATTTGTTCCAGAGCTGTTTGCTGGCATTGCCTGGAGCACGCCTGATGTGTTGCAGCAGACGGTGGCGATCGCGCAGAAATTGGGGTTGGCGATCGCCTACCTATCCACGCTTTCTGACATTGACTACCCTGAAGACCTGCCCATTTGGGAACAGATCAAACAGGCTTAGAGCGTTTCCCGTCCCAAATAGGGCTGTAATGCGTCTGGCAGGCGTACCGTGCCATCTGGTTGCTGATAGTTTTCCAGAACGGCTGCCATCGTCCGCCCGATCGCTAATCCCGATCCGTTCAGCGTGTGTACAAACTGGGTGCCCTTCTGTCCGGGTTCCTTGAAGCGAATATTGCCACGCCGGGCTTGAAAATCCCAGAAGTTTGAGCAACTGGAAATTTCCCGATATCGCTCTGCTGACGGCAACCACACTTCCAGGTCGTAGCACTTGGCCGCACCAAATCCCAAATCGCCCGTACACAGCTCGATCGTGCGATAGGGCAGCTTCAACGCCTGCAAAATTGCCTCCGCATTCTGCACCAGCGTTTCATGTTCCGCTGCGGAGGTGCTAGGCTTCACCAGCTTCACCAGTTCCACTTTGTTGAACTGATGCAGCCGGATCAATCCGCGTGTGTCCTTGCCGTAGCTCCCCGCTTCGCGTCGAAAACAGGGTGTGTAGGCACAGTGGTAGATCGGCAACTGGGTAGATGAGAGCACCTCATCCCGATACAGGTTCGTGACGGGCACTTCGGCAGTCGGAGCCAACCACAGGTCATCCTCACTGCATTTAAAGCTTTCTTCGGCAAACTTCGGGAGTTGTCCAGTTGCCGTCATTGATTGGGAGTTAATCAGAAATGGGGGCAAAACCTCCACGTAACCAGCCGCAATCTGCTTGTCTAGCATGAACTGAATCAGGGCCCGCTCCAGTGCAGCTCCAGCTCCAATCAGCGCCACAAACCGGCTCTGAGCAATCTTTGTGGCGCGTTCCGTATTGAGAATGCCGAGCTTTTCGCCAATCTCCCAGTGGGGCAGCACTTCCATTTGCGGCTTATATTCATCTCCCCAGCGGCGCACCTCAATATTGTCGTTCTCGTCTTTGCCAATTGGCGTTGAGTCACTGGGCAAGTTGGGCAAAGTCAGCAGCAATGATTCGATCTGCGCTTTCAGCTTTTTTTCCTGCGGCTCCAGTTCGCTCAATTGAGCTTTCAGCTCATTGCCTTCGTTTTTGAGCACGATCACGTCGGAATCACCGGGCTTGCTGCCAGATTTCATTTTTTGCCCAACGAGTTTGCCGATTTCGTTGCTGCGTGCCTGCAGGTGCGATCGCGTCTTCTCCAGCTCTTTCTGCTGGTGGTCTAATTCCGCGATCGGCTGAATGTTGTAATCGCCATTCCGACGGTTCAGCTTCTCCTGCACAAGGTCTGGATGTTCTCGAATCAGCTTTAGGTCAAGCACAGATAGTTCTCAGAGTTCAATGATGGATTTCTGTATCATTCCCCAGCATACATGCCCATTCTTGGCGTCACCAGTTTCCAGATTTACAAAGCTTCAACCAACTGCACGATTTTTGAGAAACGCATAAAGACTAAATAAAATTTGTATTTTTGAATACTTTTTGTGTCTTCGGCTCACTAGACTGAAAGAAAGTCTATGTCTGATGTCCTAACCCTGGAGTCAAAGCTCATGCAAAATCCGGCTAGCGATATGCCCAGTATCCGAACCCCTCAAGAACTCGACACGGCTGTGCGGCAGTATGTTGCCAGTGATTTAAGCGGACTTGAGTTGTTCAATTACTGGCAAGCAATTCGAGAGGCATCTCTGAGGTTCAGTTGGGTTGAGTTCGAGGACGATCGCGTCCCCGGAGAAGACAGCTATTAGATAAGGGGTGCGATCGCCAAATCGCGCTTTTGCTAATCAACCAGGTAATTTCCAGACCGGGGCAGACTGGCCCTCGGTCTTGCTGTTTTAAAATTGCTCTAAACTCCTCTTTTTTGCCGATGCATTTTTGCCAGTCATGGAGAAACTCGTTTGACTTATGTGGATAATTAGGGATGCCCAATCTCGGTTTTGATTTTCAGTGGCTGATTCAGCCCGTGGAACTTGCTGCTTTTTTGAACCAATTCTGGCAACGAACTCCATTGGTCTTGCTAAGACAGGAACCGGATTATTATGCAGACTTGTTCTCAGTGGACGATTTGGAGACGGTGATCCGCTTTTCCCATCCCAAATATCCTGAGCTTCATCTGGACAAGCCGATTGCTCAAGGTGAGGCGGTGGATAGTTTAGCAGGGATGCGCACCGGATCTCTCAAAGACTACGGAACCTTTGATTTGGGTCAGGTGTATCAAACCTGTGCAGAGGGCGGCATGGTTTCGCTGGCGAAGCTGCACACCTATTGGCCGGCGATCGCGACCCTGTGCAGACAGTTGGAACACCGTTTCCATGCGCCGGTGAGCGCGAGTGCCCATTTGATTCATCGAAATTTGCAAGAGTTTCCGCTGCATTCCCATCGGCATGATGCCTTTGTGCTTCAGCTTGAAGGTCCAGTGCTGTGGCGAGTTCACCCAGCATCGCCCTATGCGGACTCGCATCAAGCAGAGCCATCGTTGCCTGTTAAGGAAGTGTGCTTAAACGCGGGCGACCTGTTGTATATTCCGCGCGGCTGCTTGCATCAGGCGATCGCGTTAGAGAATGCCTCACTGAATCTCAACCTTGATGTTCATGTCTTCACCTGGGCAGACCTGCTCACCCATGCGCTGGCAGCGTTAGACGACCAAACCCTACCCTTCTACCAAGCCTTGCCTGTTGGATTTATGCAGTCCCGTGACGCGATCGCCCCGATGCAAACTCAGTTGGTTGACCTGCTGCAGTTCCTGACCCAGAACGCCAGAGTTGAAGATGCCGTTGCTCATCTTGCCCAACAGTTCCTTGAGGGGATGCAGCCGCTGCCAGATGGGCGTTTGCGGCAAGCAGATGACCTGAGTCAGATTAGTCCCGAAACCGTGGTGACTAAACGCAAGGGCATGGTTTGTTGGGTTGATAGGGTGGGAAGAACTGCCAGGATTCAGTTTCCCGGCAATACGGTGGCGGGTCCTGACTATCTTGAGCCAGCCCTGCGCTTTATTGCAGATACCGAAACATTTCAAGTCAAAGCGTTACCTATTCTGTCGAGTGATAACAGCAAACTCGTTTTAGTGCATCGGTTGATCAAGGAGGGGTTATTGAGGGTTGAAGATAGAGCAGGTAATTAGGTGTCAGGTGTCAGGTGTCAGGGTGCGGTACAACCTGATTCCCTCGACTTCCTTGACTCCTTGACTTCTTCAGAGGGGGATACATTCACTCGATCGAGAATTGCCATATACCAACACTAACTAGGAATTTTTGTGAATCATCCAGGAACTTGCAGGGAAAGTCGTAATAAATTTACTTTCTAGGCTGAATTCGCTGCATACCGTTGAGTTATTCATCGTGTATATCTTCAGGCATTGGGGTTGATTCATCATCCACTCCATTAGTGCTCAACGGATCAAAAGAGCGGCTCCGCGTTAACGCATTCACTTAATTTAGGAGAAACAGTATGTCAACTGATGCAACGCCTCGGAATCGGAAAGAGTTGCAAGCACACATTATTGCCAAAGCGAAGAAGGATGATGCTTTTCGGCAAGCATTACTGGATCATCCGACCGAAACGATCGCCCAAGAGATGGGCTGGACCTATGTTCCTGATGGACCCCAGTTTCAGGTGCTGGAGGAGACTGCCGACACCTTCTATCTGGTGCTGCCGATAAAGCGCGACCAGGCGATCGCATTGACCGGAGAAGCCGGAGAACTCTCAGATGAGGAACTGGACAGTGTTGCGGGTGGCGCAAGAACAATCACTGGTCTGAAGAGTAAGCCCTGTGAGCACGACTAACCAACGGTTCTAACTTCTTGACTGGCAAGTCTAACGGCAGGGTTGGGACAATACTTCTCGGGTTACGTGTTGTCAGCCCAGAGATCCCCCCAACCCCCCTTAGCAAGGGGGGCTTTCAAACCAAGACTGGGTAGGAGTTCCCCCCTTATTAAGGGGGGCTAGGGGGGATCAGTGCAGAGCCTTGAGATCTTAACCGAGAGGTATTGCCCCCAACCCCCT
>JAAUSG010000224.1 GCA_012034055.1 Leptolyngbyaceae cyanobacterium RU_5_1
TGCTGGCGACAGACTCCATTAAACTGAGGGAATCTTCTGCCGGAAACGCTTGATCAAGCCAGGGGATCACCCCAACAACCGGAATCCCAAGCCGCTCCTCAAGCCATTCGATACCGGGCTGCAGCAGCGATCGCTGCCCACGAAACTTATTAATCACCACACCGCGAATTAGAGCGCGCTCCTCTGGCTCCAGCAGCTCCAACGTCCCGACAACATGAGCAAACGCTCCACCGCGATCGATATCCACGACTAACATCGTTGGCGCATTCAGGTGTAAAGCCACCCGCATATTGGTTAAATCTCGGTGCTTGAGATTGATCTCGGCTGGACTTCCAGCCCCTTCACACACCAATAAATCGTAGTCCTCCGAGAGGCGGTTCAGAGATTCTGTGACAGCCTGCCAACCAATGTCAAAAAAACGCTCATAGTACTCAGCAGCACTGACCCGTTCAGCCACCTTGCCCTTAATGATCACCTGAGAGGTCATATCCCCCTGCGGTTTCAGCAAAATTGGGTTCATCTCTACCGTAGGCATAATGCCCGCTGCCCAGGCCTGCACGGCCTGAGCATGACCAATTTCGCCTCCACTGTTGGTGACATAGGCGTTGAGTGCCATATTTTGCCCTTTAAACGGAGCAACTCGCCAACCACGACGACTCAGAATCCGACAGATCACTGTCGTCAGGAGCGATTTACCTGCGTGGGAAGTCGTTCCCACAACCATCATGGCTTTCATCGAGAACCCCCGTGAGATAGAGCTAATTAGAAAGGTAGCCGTAACCAGCGATTTAACGTGTTATGGAAGCGCTGACTCCACGTTGGTGCGTAGCGCTTTGCCCCCTGAGAGTTCTGCCATTTGTCCGCGAGTTGACGCCCCAGCGGCGTTACCCTAAAGCTATCGGTCAACCCTTGCCCGTCTACTTCTCTTCGCAGTACCCCGACCTGGATCAGCCAAAGTAGCTCATTTTCGACTCGCAATTCTGACAACGGTTTACAGGTGTACTGATTTTGAACACCGGTTGTATGCGCGATCGTCTTTAGCGGTACACTTTGCTGAACCATTGTGACAAACAAGTGCAGTCGAAACGGGGCACAGTGCATTGCCCGTTCTGCCCGTGCCACAGTTTGATTAGGATACTGCATCGATTGGCGAGTTTTGGAAACAGCAGTCATTGTATACAGGAGCAGAAAGTAATTGAACGTAGAAATAAAGCCTTAAGAATAATTCCATTCAATATCTTATGAAATTTCGTTAGCTTAGGCATCGGGTGTTACGGATCAGGTGTCAGATTCAGTTACGTGGCTGACATCTGACACCTGAATCCCTCAAATCCGAATCCGCCGCCGTCGCTCTTCATTTCTTCGGTCTAGCCAAAACCATTCTTGATCGGTCAAACATTGTGCAGTTTGAAGTCTCTCGATCGCCCATTGATTGTAGGTTGGATTCATCTCACAACCCAGCCACATTCGACCCAACTGTTCTGCCACAACTAAGGTCGTTCCTGACCCGGAAAATGGATCGATGATGATATCGCCACGCTCTGAAGACGCCAGAACAAACTTTCGGATTAACTCCTCTGGTTTTTGGGTTGGATGGGGAGTTTTTTCGTGCATTCCATTGCAAGTGGTGGGGAGTTCGATCACATCTTTAGGCTTCGCTCCAAGGGGATTAGGAGTCCAGCCTTGGTAACAGGTGTGATGCTTTCCATTTCCATATTGACTCGTCGCGGCTTGTGGATGATGGGGATATTTCAAGGTATGGTTTCCGTAGGGAATACGAATATTATCAATATTCATCTTGGCAGTACTCGTTTTGCGCAACAGCAAAATACTTTCATGCGATCGCCCCCAATCATTACCAAGATTTGCTTTATTTTTGTAATGCCAAATCAGCCATCTACACGCTTTAAAGTATTTACATGCTGGGCGTTTCAGGTCAGCCAGAATCTCGGAAAACCCCATGATATAAAGAGTTCCAGTGGGTTTAAGAACCCTGGCTGCCTCGGCAATCCACTGCGTTGACCAATCGATATAACTATCTTGAGATGCAAAGGTATCCCAGTCTGCTTTCTTGAGATTATAGGGTGGGTCAGCAATGATCAAATCGGCGGATGCATCAGGTAGCGTGGGTAACCATACTAATGAATCCCCACAAAATAGTATCCCGTTGGGATGCTGACAGGCGATCGCGATCGAGCCAGCCAATTTCTCGTTTAAAAACCTGATCAAAATTTCAACATCCCAATCAAGAGTTACAGAGAATCAAATTTAAAAACTAGAGTGAAATTTCAAACCAACCAGACACTACATCCACCCTGGACAGTTAGAAAAACAGCCCATTCAAGCTTTTATTAAGTTTTTTAACAGAAGTGGATCGTCTCTCGACTCTAGGCGCATGATATTGGGTTCTGATACATTGAAGTAACAGCTTCTTCTCCTGTTATTCGCGATTCGGGGTTGCAGCTTCTCTTGTTGTTTACCTCCACTGTTAAATATGAGAACCCACACTTTTGTGCATTCTAATTATGCACACAAGACTCCTTTTGGATCCTCTAAATTCAACCGGGTTAGAGATCTAATTGGGAAGTTTCCTAATTTTGCCTGGATGTATTGTCTGGCTGCCGCGATCGCGTCCATAGGGCTGGGTATTGCAGCAGATCAGGCGATCGCTCAAACCCGGCGCTGTACTGGTTATTCCTATGACTGCAGTTCAGACTATTACTCGCGCCCCGTTAACACTAGAGTAGAAAGCGGTGTTGTCACAACTCAAAGTGGCATCGGCTTGAATATTCGTTCTGGTCCAGGATTGGACTTTCCAATTATCGACGGTGCTGAGGATGGTGCCTTTTTAGACATCACTAGCAGTCCCGTGTTTGCAGATGGCTATCGTTGGGCACGAGTATCTACTGGGGGTTGGGTCGCGACAGATTATATCTCAGGCGATCAAGATATCTCGCTGGATGAAGATTGCTACCGTTCGACCTCGTACTACAACGGAAATTGCGTTAACGGAGCTGGAGGTCCGGCACAGCCAACTACTCGCCCAGTTGTCTCCAGACCGATACCGGTCAATTCAGAGTCCTACATCGTAGCCATTCCGGGGAGCGATCGCGCAAAACTGACCCAACTGCGGCGGATTATTCCCAATGCCTTCGTTGACAGAGCACGTCAGGGTGAATTTCTCAACGCCGGGGCATATAACAATTACGATCAAGCCCAATCATTGAGCAACCTGCTGCAAGGGTATGGGTTTAATGCCAGAGTGCTGTATCGGTAGAAAGTGCAGGGTGTAGGGTGCGGGGTGTGAGCTGTAAGGTGAAGAAATTGTAGATTGCAGATTGTAGATTGCAGATTGAAAATTCTCCGTGTCTCCGTGTCCTCTCCATCTCCCCATCTCCTCATCTCCCTACCTCTCCACCCATCCCCTGCCCGGCTAACCAACCCGTCGTCCAGGCGCTTTGAAAGTTAAATCCACCGGTGACACCATCAATGTCCAGGATTTCTCCTGCCAGGTAGAGCCTCGGGTAGCAACGGCTGGCCATTGTTTTGAAGTCAACTTCTTTGAGACTGACGCCGCCACAGGTGACAAACTCTTCTTTAAAGACGCCTTTGCCAGTAATGGCATATTCCCCTTGAGTGAGTTCCTGCATCAGGTGATTGAGGGTTTTGTTGGAAAACTCTGCCCAATGCGTGCCTATGCTGACTCCGACGTGAGCAATCAACCGTTCCCAAAGACGGCGGGGAATGGGAATTGGGCAATTGGCCGCGATCGTTTTTCTGGCGAGTTGTGATCTAACAGCTACTAGCTGCTGGCGCAATACGTCAGGGTTCATTTGGGGTAGCCAGTTAATTTTCAATTTCGCTTGATAGCCATGCTCATATAACTCCCTGGCTCCCCAGGCAGACAGCTTGAGTACGGCTGGTCCGCTCAATCCCCAGTGGGTAATCAGTAGCGGCCCTGTTTGCTCAAAGGAGGTTTTCTCACCCATTCGGAGGCGCAGATGGACGGAGGCGACAGACACTCCGGCTAAATCCTGCAGACGCGGATCCGTAACATTGAAGGTAAAAAGGGATGGAACGGGGGGGGCGATGTGATGTCCCAGAGACTGAGCGATCGCGTATCCCTGTGGACTGCTGCCTGTTGCTAGCAAGAGGCGATCGCTCACCAGTACTTCTCCAGACTTCAACTGAATTTGGAAGCGATCGTCCTGATCAGATACGGACTGAACAACTGCACCGGTGCGAATTGTGACTCCAGCATTTTTAGCTGCCCGAATCAGGCAATCCACAATTGTTGCTGAGTCATCAGTCATTGGAAACATGCGCCCATCGGCTTCGGTCTTTAGCGTTACCCCATGCGCCGCAAACCATTCCACCGTGTCCTTTGTCTGAAATCGACTAAATGCGCCCCGTAAGGCTTTTGCCCCCACGAGGATAGTTCTGCACCAACAGGTTCGGGTCAAAGCACGCATGGGTTACATTACAGCGTCCACCCCCGGAAATCCGCACCTTTGCCAGGGGCTGACGAGCCGCTTCCAGCAACGTTACGCGAGTGTGGGAATGAGTTTGGGCACAGGTGATTCCCCCAAAAAATCCGGCGCACCGCCCCCAATCACGACAATATTCAAAACCTACCCCATTTCTTCTGGCTCAAATTGGTCTTTCGTCACGCCACAAACCGGACAGACCCAGTCCTCTGGAATATCTTCAAACGCCGTTCCCGGTTCGATTCCCCCATCTGGGTCGCCCTCTTTTGGATCATAAACATGGCCGCAAACGGTGCAGACGTAGCGCATAGTGACCTCACAAGCAACGGCTAAACGTACTCACTCTCTAACAAAAAACCAAGGCATAGAGCCACCAGGGAATCTGTTTTGCCATTCATGGGACAGTCTCGACGGGCGCAATGTTCGCAGTCTGCCTGAGTGGGCAAGATCAGTTCGATCGCAGGATAGACGCTAATACCTTGATGAATGAATGCTTGTGCCTCTAGTTCGGAGATGGTGTTGCAAATTAACACGGCTCGTTCAATTCCCAACCTCTCTCGCTGGTAATTAATTTGGCGAAGGGTGTCTCCAAACCCCTGCCCCTCTGGACGAATCACCGTCAACACTTTTTCAGGAAGGCTGGTGAAACAGGTGGGTTTCTCGTGTTCAAAGAAGTCTTTGTACTGCAGGGTATGAGTGCCGTCGGGATAGTGCATGGTGCGGATGCAGCGCAAGAAGGGAACTGTGAACTGTCCGCTGATCGGGTCGATCGCATACCACCAGGATTTGTACCAGGCATAGTGGGGCAGCCGCAGAATTTCGTCGATCTGCTCTGGACGAAAGCCGGAATTTGCCAGTAGGGCGATCGCAGGTGCCAGTGCCAGATGGTGTCCCAGGGTTTGCAGCTCCGATTCGTGCTGAGTAAGTCTGGACAGTTCCTTGCTTTCGCGAGTCCAACCACCATTGGACGGCAAATCTAGCTGAGGCTGCGGGTCTGCCAGCAGACAGCGAATTGCCTCAAATTGCAGGATACCGTCTGCAGCCTGGTGATCACCAACTGGAACACTAACCTGACTGAAGATTGCACCGATGCGGGACAACTCCGCGATCTCCGGGATGCAGTTAACCAGCAACGCTTTGAGTAGAGCGGGTTCCGCGATCGCCAATGCCATCTGAATCTGATCCCGAACCGCAACTGTGCGAGTCCGTTCACTCACGGGATGAAATAGTGGATTACTCGGCATGCACTACCCACTCACTCATTTTGTAATTTTGGCGCAGTCTGAGAACTTACTCTGCTTCTATGGGTTTCTTTTAACAAAAGCTCACAACAGTTCGGTTGCAGTTCCCCAGGACTTACGCATTTGACCAAAACCTCGGAGTTTTAAGCAACTAGTACGCCAGTCCTATCTTTCTAACACAAAGTGCTCAATTCTTGATTCAGGAATTCCCACTGATCAGCCTGTTGTATAGTTAAGGAGTCCGCAAAGGAGGAATAAATATGGCTAAGTTTCTAACTGCGCAGGTCATTGTAATCGCTTCAACTCAACACACCCACAAGGCGCAGAGAGCTTAGTCTGGTGATTTTGGATTGACGATTTTCGATTTTAGAGAATTGTGGTAACGGTCGTTCACCTTGTAGGGGCGGGTTTGTCTGTAATAAAATCGTTTCAGTCGTAGATTAATTGGCTAAACCCGCCCTTACAGAAGATTACAGAAACGGCAGAAAAATCTAAAAGCTAAAAGCTAAAATCCCAATTGTCCTCGGTGCGCCTTGTGCAGAACACATTGCACACACAGAGGAATTTGAAATGAATTTAGTTTCATTAGGCTGGAGTGACGTTTTTGCCCAGCATTTTGAACCCTATTTTAAGGAAGGATTTACCGTGGGTCGGGTAGCGATCGCCCATCGAGATCGCTACACCCTTTACACAGAAGAGGGAGAAGTATCAGCAGAAGTGACCGGCAAGTTGCGGCACGAAGCAGCCGAACCGCAGGATTTTCCGGCTGTTGGTGACTGGGTAGTGATTCGGGTTCAGCAGTCCGAACAACACGCAGTCATTCATGCGATTTTGCCGCGCAAAAGCACTTTCTCGCGCAAAACTGCCGGATCGAGAACAGAAGAGCAACTGGTTGCTGCCAATGTAGACACCGTCTTGTTGGTCTCAGGGCTGGATGGGGATTTTAACCTGAGACGGATCGAGCGCTACTTGATTGTGGCGTGGGAGAGTGGGGCCAATCCGGTAATTGTGCTGAATAAGGCAGACTTGTGCGATCGGGTTGAACAATGCATTGCAGAGGTAGACGCGATCGCGATCGGCGTCCCCATCGTTGTCCTGAGTGCGGCCAATCAACAAGGACTGGATACGTTGCAGCCTTATCTACAGCCTGGACAAACCGTCGCGCTGCTGGGGTCTTCGGGCGTTGGTAAATCCACAATTACCAACCAGCTCAAGGGCGCGTCGATTCAAACGGTGCGATCGGTGCGGCAAAGCGACAGTCGCGGCAGGCACACCACAACCCATCGAGAGCTAATTCTGCTACCCAATGGTGGGTTGATTATCGACACTCCGGGTATGCGAGAACTGCAAATTTGGGCCAATCAGGACGGTTTGCAGGAAACCTTTGCCGATATTGAAGCATTGACACAAACCTGCCGCTTTCGGGACTGTCAGCATGGTAATGAGCCAGGTTGCGCCGTGCAGCAGTCCCTGGATAACGGTGAGCTGGATGATTCTCGGTTTTTGAACTATCAGAAACTGCAGAAGGAACTCAGCTATCTGGAGCAGAAACAAGACCAGCGAGTGAGGCTAGCTGAGAAGGAGCGCTGGAAGAAGATCCATAAGGAACTGCGGCAGCATTATAGGGGTAAGGGGTGAGAGGCAAGAGGTCAGGTTTTAGACAACCTATCACCCAATACCTCTCGGTTAAGGATTTGAAGACTCTGCATCGTTCGCGAAGCGTGCGCTCTGCGCTCTCCCCCTTAGCCCCCCTTATTAAGCAGGGTGGTTTCATTGTGGCGAAAGACATTAAAGAGGGTGCTCCGTTGTGGCATCGACGCCGGGGGACTTCCCCCCGGTTCCCCGCTATGTGGAGTCTTAACTCCCGTCATGGGATTTGTCAAGCGGAAGACACACAACTCCAGCGAGGGACGCGCGATCGCCCTCCAGGTGCAAAACGAATTCGGGAATTGAAAAGATGAAGTTGAAGCTCTTGCTGCCGAATACACCCTGGGTCAACAACCAGTCATTCGTAGTCACAGTCGTAACTGCGCCACCATTTCCTTGTTCGTTCTCAGGGGTGCTGCGCCACTCACACCAAAGCGTAGTTGGTTGAGACTCCGGGAGTTAGTCGTGGTCACAAGCACAGATGGATTGTTAGGGCGTTGAGGCAACGTCGAGCCGTTCGGTCAATCCTCCTCAATGAAACAGCACAAACTTTCTTTTAAGTGGCAGCACTCACAGCAGACAAAGCTTGGGTCGCGTAAAGTTCTCCTGTGCGAAACGCGGCGCGCATCCGACCAATTAGTTTCCTGGCGACGGCAACAATCGCTCGCGTTGTACCCGTGCGGGGCAGCAGTCGATGGAAAAAGTCAGCTAACGCTTGGTCTTTGCGAATCGCTCGCCAGGCAATTTCAATCAAAATCCCCCGCAAATGGCGATTGCCCTGTTTAGTAATGCGCCCGCGATGCACCTGCTGTCCGCTCGAATGCTCACTAGGGGTCAAGCCTGTGTAGCTGAACAACTGCCGCTCATTGGCAAACGCAGACATATCGCCTAATTCATTGGCAAGCACTCGCGCACTGATGCTGCCAACTCCAGGAGCAGAGCGATAGGTCGCTTCATAAGGGGCCTGGTTGGCTTGTTGACGCAACTGAGTGTTGAGTTTGGCAATCTGTTCATCGAGACTGCTCCACACCCGCACATGAACCTCAACCACAACGCGAAACTCTTCAAACGGAGAACGCTCTAATAACTCTTTGACAAATTTGTGGCTCATCTCGCGTCCGTCTTCGGCTCCAATGAGTCCAAACTGATGCGCTTTCATGCGAATTTGTGTTTTGACAGCCGTTCGTTGCTGCACGAGTTGGGCGCGGGTGCGGCTGAGTAAGCGGTGCTGTGCTTGCTCCGCGCTGGGTACTCGAATTCCGCGTAAGCGTCCTGCTGCCAGTTGGCTTGCCAGTTTCTTGGCATCGCGTTTGTCGGTCTTGACCCGATGGTGCAGGGCGACTTCAACCGCCGCCGCATGCACCACGATGTTGTCAATCCCCTGCCCCTTGAGCACTCGATGTAACACAAATCCTGAAAATCCTGCTTCATACACGCTGTGAATCTCCCCTCCTGGAAAAATTTGAGTATTTGTTGGGCTAGCTCCTCTGGAACTGCTGCTGTGCTCCATCTCTTCACGACTACCTGCTTGACTTGAGCCCCAACGACATAGCGTTTCTTGTGCACATCAATGCCGACGTAAATTTGTTCGCCAACATATGATGAGATTGGTGGGGTGTTCTCGGTATTCTTCATGCTCTCCTCCGGGCTTGTTTTTGGTACTTTCAAGCTATCTGGAGTAGGGCTGCTTGACTAGAGCACCACACTATCCACCATAGGAACACCACACTCCCCGCAAGGGATTGGTTCTGAGTTACAAGGACTGGGGTACAGCTACTAAGTCTGGGTGTACCAGAGTGTTCTGCACTCAACCGGCAACCCCTTCTGGAGGGGGTACTGCTGCTCAGAAGCAAGCTACGGGGGACGGCTGCGTCCCCTGAGTTCGGGGGGTTTGGGGGC
>JAAUSG010000225.1 GCA_012034055.1 Leptolyngbyaceae cyanobacterium RU_5_1
AAAGACTTTGATACCCACAGACTGTGTAGCAGTACCCCAGTTTTTGCCCATTCACCTCAATCCCTTGCGGGGGGTGTGGGGGAGTTAGGATCCCACAAAGCGGGGGCAAAGCATTTTGTGTGACGCTTTGCCACAGAAAATGCTTTGGTAGGGGGGACTTCCCCCAGCGTCAATGCAACAACGGAGCACCCTGTTTAATGTCTTTCGCCACCATGAAACTACCCTGCTTAATAAGGGGGGCAGGGGGGAATCTGACGCTACCGATTCTCTATGAGGACGAGTGGCTAATTGCGGTGAACAAACCAGCGGGATTGCTTTCAGTACCGGGTCATCGCGATCGCCAGGACAGTGTGCTCAATCGTCTGCGTCATTTGCTGCCCGATGGTATCACCCTCGCGTCCGTTCATCGGTTAGATCAAGAAACCTCTGGCATCCTGCTGCTGGCTCGTAATCGACAAGCTCATCGTCATCTCAATCAGCAGTTTCAGCAGCGACAGGTTGACAAGGTTTACGAAACGGTGCTGGCTGGGTTGGTGACCACAGAAACTGGCGTGATTGAACTGCCGCTGTGGGCCGATCCCGGCGATCGCCCCTATCAAAAAGTGGATTGGCAACGCGGGAAACCCAGCGAAACCCAATTCCAGGTGATGGTTAGAGAGGGAGATTCCACTCGCCTGAAATTCATGCCAGTGACTGGACGAACTCACCAGATCAGAGTTCATGCAGCAGACCGGCGTGGACTGGGGGTGCCGATCCTGGGCGATCGCCTGTATGGCAGTCAGACAACAACCAGCCGGTTACACCTGCACGCGAGAGAACTTCGCTTTCAGCATCCACAGTCTGGACAAACCCTCCATTTACAAACAGAAACGCCATTTTGAAGATAGGCTGAATTAAGAATTAAAAATTAAAAATTAAAAATGAAGAATAGATAAGTATGACGTGGATGGAACTCAGCATCGACACAACCCATGAGGCGGTTGATTGGGTGAGTACGTTATTGGCTAAAACCAATTATGCTGGCGACGTTTACATCACACCCTATGTCGATCGCGATCGCGATTCCCCAACGAATCAACCTGGAGAACAACCCGATTGGGCGTTCACCATTCGCCTGTATCTTATTTGGGATGCCCGCACCAATACACAACTACAAGACATTGCTCATCTACTTTCGCCGTTGTGTCGAACCGGGTTGACGACTGAACTCCAGACAGCTGTGGTAGAAGAGAAACCAGCTCATCCAGAACTCTCTAACTCCTTGATCCAACGGGTTGGACGACGGTTTGTTGTGGTTCCTTTCCATACTCCCTACCAGTCTGACGCAGCAGATGAAATTACGATCAGATTAGGGGCAGCGCTTGCGTTCGGTAGCGGTTTCCATCCAGCCACAATACTCAGCCTCAACCTGATTGAGCGGTATGTTGCTCCCCCTATGAATGTGCTCGATCTTGGCTCTGGTTCGGGAATTTTGAGTGTGGCCATGGCAAAACTGGGGGCACAGGTTCTGGCACTAGACAACGACAAAATTGCTGTGCAAGCTACTCAAGACGCAGTGTGTCGGAACGGAATCGCACAGCAGGTCACGGTCATGGCAGGAAGTTTGGGACATGGAAGCCGTTTGGGGCATTGGATGGGTGGAGATACGAGCGACACTGTGGCAGCGATCGCTGCCACAGCAAGCTTTGACCTGATCGCGGCAAACATCCTGGCACGGATGCATATCGCCCTTGCGAATGACTTTCGACATGCCCTACGCCGCACAGATGCGCATACCGGAATCCTGATCACCGCTGGCTATACGAGTGATTACGAGCATGAGGTTGATGCCGCATTGATGGAAGCAGGATTTGCAGCGATCGATCGCGAACAATTCAACGAATGGGTCGCACTGGTTCATCACTGTTAAACGGTTCATTAAACTGTGCTGAAATCCTGCCAGATCACTTCCCACATCTGCTTTAATGCTCGCTATATCGGCTTTTCATGTATGCAGCGTTCAGTTTGTGAGGAGCGTATTCAGTGAGCATGATCAAACAGTCTTATCTAAACACGGTTTTGTTCGGTGGGGTGGCGATCGCGATCGCAAGTTTCTGGCAACCCCGGCGACTGCCAACCCCAATCCAACTGAACAACGCGGTACTGAATCTGTGCAGCAACCCCAGCCCTCATCTCAAACCGATTTTTTGCTGGCTCAATCGAGCCTGATTGGGCAATGCCGGAAAGTCAACTGGTTCCTGGGTATATACCAGGGGCCCGCTGACACAACGGGCACTCGAATCGACGTGTTACAGGCTGGTGCGGTCGTTCGACTGGCAGATGGGGGCAACGGCAAAGGCTGGATCAAAATTGACTACCCCCAAACTGGCTATGTCCAGGCAGGGGGACTGGCGTTCCTTGCCTCCTGCCCGCCTTACGTGGATGGAGGTGGAAACAAAAATCTTTGCCGCAAAGTCGAACGTCCCCCCGAAGGATTGCTCGTTCGCCGAGAACCGAACAGCTCATCTGAGCCAGTGGGAGGGGTTGCCCAGGGCGCACAGGTGACGTTGACGACCAATCCACCCACTGCCAGGAAAGATGCAGCCGGTCGGACATGGATTGAAATTTCGGCTCCTAGATCAGGTTGGGTGTCCAACGGACTTCCTGGCAATCCAACTAACTTGGTTTACTGCTCAGGATCAACTCCCCCACCTCCCCCACCTCCCCCTCCCGCCAACCGCTGCCGTCGCGTGATTAGACCGCCGGAAGGGTTGACGATTAAGAAAGCCCCATCTGTCAATGCAGCAACTGTTGGCAGCGTTGGGTTGTACCAGCGAGTCACGCTGACGACCATCCCACCGACAGTCAACAAAGAGCCTGAAGGTCGAACCTGGGTTCAAATTGAAGCGCCTGTACCCGGTTGGGTGTCTAACGGATTCTCCGGCAGCAATTTGGGCTACTGCCAATAGACACTAATGATGAGTCGGCTCGGTTTGTCAAAAAATGCCTTAATGCTGGCCAGATCTGGTTCTCAAGCGGGTGTCCTATTGTTAGAATCATTAGTAGTTGCCTTTACACAGCGCAACGTTAACCAGAGGCAGGCTATTATGACTGGATTTTTACGTGGGTTCTTTGGCGCTAAGCCAAAACTTGATGAGGAAGTGACTCGGAAGGCTTTGAATAACGAGGTTGGGCGATCGCCCAATGCATCCCAAGCCTACTTCTTAAGCACGGACGATGCACAAACCATGGGTAACATTGAATACATGCGCAACGCTAAAACCGTTCGACGGACATTTGCCAAAACTTTTGATGGCAAGGAGATAGAGCGGATTCGCGAAATTTCTGCAATGGGTATTCGGGATTCCAGCAGCCTGAATGGATTGGGTCAACCCTCTGGGTTGACATCAACGGTGGGGCTGAACGGTTCTGTGCCCACTCCATCCAAGCCATCGGTATCGGGGGATGTAGCAGCGGCTGAACGTCGTCACGCCGATTCCAGTCTAAATGTCTTCCGCAGCATGGCAAAAGACATCCGTAAGTGACGCGCGATCGCTGTAGGGGCAGGTTTTGTAGACAATCTGTGCATTTTAGCTAGATCTCTGGCTAAACCTGCCCTTATATCACCTTAGGGATAAAACGCGAGTTGGGGGAGTCCCAAGGTTTCATCCCAGCCCATCATGATGTTGAGGCATTGAATTGCCTGCCCAGCTTGCCCTTTCATCAAGTTGTCGATCGCTGACATGACAATTACCCGACCAGTACGGGGATCCGCTTCTAAGCCGAGATAGCAAAGATTGGTTCCGCAGGCCCACTTTGTCTGGGGATAGACGCCGCTGGGCAGCACTTTGACCCAGGGGGAACTGCGGTAGAAGGCGTTGTAAATGGTGAGTAAATCTTCGCGCACCAGTCCAGGATCGCGCAACGTGGCGTAAACCGTTGCCAGGATGCGCGCGGCATTGGGATCAGATGGGGGGTAAATTGAATCAGGACTTCGTGTCCAGCCAGGTCGCTGCAAATCTGTTCAATTTCAGGGGTATGGCGGTGGCGGGTAACGCCGTAGGCTGCCAGAGAGCCATCTGCTTCTGCTAAAAGCATGTTGGTTTTGGCCTGCCGACCTCCGCCAGAGGTGCCTGATTTGGCATCCACGATCGCGGTTTCGGGAACAATCAAGCCTTGCTTTAACAAGGGGGAGAGGGCCAGCAGGCTGGCGGTGGGATAGCAACCGGGGCAACCCACTAGTTGGGATTGGGCGATGCGATCGCGGTACAACTCTGGCAGTCCATACACCGCCGATTCAGCCGTGGACTGATCGGTTCGTTCCCCACCGTACCAGGCTGTATAGGTTTCTAAATCGGAAAAGCGATAATCGGCTGAAAGATCCAATACCTTGCAGCCCTGATCCAGCAGTGCAGGAGCCATCTTAAACGCCAGCCCATTGGGCAAGGACAGGAAGACGACTTGACAACGCTCAGCGATCGCGTCCAAATCAATTGGCTCAATCGTCTGCTTAACCCAGTGCCCCAGATGCGGATAGAGATCGGAGAATAGCTGACCTGCACTGCTGTCTCCGCCCAGATAAGCCAGTTGCAGATGGGGATGATCCATCAGAATCCGCACAAGTTGTACACCACCATAGCCCGATGCACCGACGA
The DNA here is from genome assembly GCA_012034055.1 of Leptolyngbyaceae cyanobacterium RU_5_1. Lineage (GTDB taxonomy): Bacteria > Cyanobacteriota > Cyanobacteriia > Leptolyngbyales > Leptolyngbyaceae > JAAUSG01. Next base: position 4,635 of record JAAUSG010000225.1, read on the forward strand.
TCCCAACAGATACCCGTCCCAAATCACCCATGATAATTTACCTTCGTGTGGGTTGAACTGGAGAAAGCGTAGCTGAAAATCGGGATGATTTAGAGCCTTGTTCTACTCAGCAGCTCTAAACCGCTTCCAGCTCGGAATCTGTAGTTTTCCCTTCAGAAGATGTTTTAAAAGTCCTACTGTCTGTAGCAAAACGTGAAAGATCCCCCCTTTCTTGTATGCCCGAAGGGCTTTAAGCCCCCTGCACAAGGGGGACTTTGAGCCGATTTCCCCCCTTAATCAGGGGGGTTAGGGGGGATCGATGAGTGCTTAACATCACAGGCAGCAACTTTTCAAACAATCTCTAAGAAAAACTCCAGGTCTGGACGTGAACAAAACTTAAATTCACCCCATAAATCAGCAATGCCCCAAAGAACTTTGCTGCATTGTAGTACTAGACAAAAGATTTGTGGAAGGTGACAGAGGAGTGTTGTGAGCGGGAATCGTTGCGGTTTGCTAACACAGCGATGTACCTGGAGGTGGCGGACTGCCTGGGTTTTGATCGCAGCAGACGGGGATCAAGTGCTTGAGATAGGCGACTCAAGGATGGTTGAAAGCGGCAACACAACGCCCATCCAAAGAGATTAGAATTTAAACCACGTTCAGCTCGGAATCTGTAGCCTTCTTCAGAAAAACTCCAGGTCTGGACGTGGATCAGGTTTAAATACATGGAGTTCTTGAATAAACTTAACGGTGATATCTTGAACGGTTCTACAAATTTATCCCAAGACGCTTCAGTTTCCTTCCAGTTTGATGCGATCGCAGCGGCTCTAGCAGACCTGAAAGCAGGTCGTGCGGTGGTGGTGGTGGATGATGAAAACCGGGAGAACGAAGGCGATGTGGTGTGTGCGGCTCAATTTGCCACACCCGACATGATTAATTTCATGGCCGTGTATGCGCGAGGCTTGATTTGTTTGGCGATGACGGGCGATCGCTTAGACGAGCTGGACTTGCCCCTGATGGTCACCAAAAATACGGACAGCAACCAGACGGCGTTTACCGTCAGTATTGATGCATCCCCCAGTGTCGGGGTGACGACGGGGATCTCGGCCGAAGATCGCGCCCGCACGATTCAGGTTGCCATCAATCCAGCCACTCATCCCGAAGCCCTGCGCCGACCCGGTCATGTCTTTCCGTTGCGGCGCGTGAGGGCGGTGTTTTGAAGCGGGCAGGTCATACGGAAGCTTCCGTTGATTTAGCACGGCTGGCAGGACTGTATCCAGCGGGGGTGATCTGCGAAATTCAAAATCCCGATGGCTCCATGGCCCGGCTTCCGGAACTGATTGAATACGCTAAGGTGCACAATCTCAAAATTATCAGTATTGCGGATCTGATTAGCTATCGGCTGGAGCACGAGCGCCTGATTGCGCGGGAGGCGATCGCGGATCTGCCCACTGAATTTGGACATTTCAAGATTTACGCCTACCGTCACACGTTGGACAACTCCGAGCATGTGGCGATCGTCAAAGGGGATCCAGCTCAGTTCTGTAGCCAACCCGTGCTGGTGCGCATGCACTCCGAATGCTTGACTGGGGACGCGATCGGGTCATTGCGGTGTGACTGTCGCATGCAGCTTCAGGCGGCGCTGAAGATGATCGACAGTGCGGGTTTGGGTGTCGTAGTCTACCTGCGGCAAGAGGGACGCGGGATTGGGCTGGTCAACAAGCTGAAAGCTTACTCACTGCAAGACATGGGCTTAGATACCGTTGAAGCCAACGAGCATCTCGGCTTTCCGGCTGACCTGCGCAACTACGGCATGGGTGCCCAAATTTTGAATGACTTAGGCGTTTGCCAGATGCGCTTAATCACCAACAATCCGCGCAAAATTGCCGGACTGAAAGGCTACGGTTTGGAGGTGGTCGATCGCGTGCCATTGCTGATTGAAGCGACGTCCTATAACTCCAATTACCTGTCCGTTAAAGCCGAGAAGCTGGGTCACTGGATGCTGCAAACCTACCTGATGACGATCGCGTTGCAATGGCAAGACGAACCCCGAACCGTGACCGAGTGGTACAAACGGCTGGAAAACCTGCGCCTGCTAGCAAAGACCTACAATCTGCTGCTGCAAGAGGAAGTGCGCCCCGTTGCCAAAGCGGTATTTGGTGATTCAGCATTAATTGTGCATTTGGGGTTTGAGCAACCCTTAGTTGGCAATCCAGACTGGTATCAGCACACTGACCATCCCTATACCAACGCGATCGCCCAAATTCTGGACACTGTCGCCCTATCCCCCAACCTCAAACAACTGGAATTCATCATCTCCCCCGGCTCCGACCCCCTGATTGGCTTACAGGTACAGCTCGATCGCCAAACATTTTCCCTAACTGAGCAACCGTCATCTGTGTGCGATCACCTCCAAACCCAAATCATCTACAGCTTCGTGGATTCAACACCATGCAAACGTTCGTTGGCGTAGGGGCGGGTTTAGCGGATGATTGAACGTTCAAACCAAAGGCGATCGGCAAAACCCGCCCCTACAGAAGATTGCGGTTTTATTCAGTTCGTATTTCTAAGAAAAATCATTGCTTGGCTACTTTGTGTCTCCTTGAGAATCCAATTCAACCTTGAGAATCCAATTCAATAGAGGTAGAACCCGCGATCGAACCTGCTAATTTTGCAATATGCACTTGCCACAGATGAGCCAACTCCTCGGACTGCGTCTGCATGTTGGGAAGAAGGGTGTACATCCGTCGAGGTCGTCCCCGCCCTGCTAGCTTTTGCCAGTACCCGGCAATCACTGCTTCTTGCTCCAGGAACTTGAGTGCGCTGTAAAGAACCGTATCCGAGAGACGGTAGCCTGGGTACTCATTCCCAACCAACTGAATCAGTTCCGTTCCATAGGAATCTTTTTTCAACAAGATAGACAGCACAAAACAAACCGTGAGTTCCTGGTTCAGGTAGGAGGGGGGTGGACTCTGAAAGAATTGATAAACATCCTCAAACGTCATATTTCACAGGCTCGTAATTACCAGTAATCCAATTTGCAAGTATAGAGATTGTGACTGGCAGTCAAGATCAACCGTTTATCGCAATCATAAACGAGGACTTTCAGATTGCGATTTGGAAAGCTTTTCTGAAAACCGTCTGCTAGGTACTTTGCCAGGGGATGTATATCGTATGAATGAACTTGAATCCCAATCACAACCCCCAGTTTACAGTTATCGCGAACATAGGCATCCTGAAGCAACCCATCTGCGGTTCGGATTACCCAATCCCGGTAGATCTGACCAGCCGGAGTGATGCCTTGCTCAAGCCGAGCAACCTGATCAAAGTTTTCGTATTCACTGGTAACCCTGGCTATGGAGCCATTTAGAGCGGCGGTCGGATCGGGAATCGAAACCTGGCCCAGCGACAACGCCTTCAACGTCTGAAAAAATACCATCTTTAACCTCCTGGGTCATTCACGACGCGAGTGGAATGTCCAGTTGCACCCGTGCATCGAGGAAGGCTTGATGAATGCCAGTCATATAGGTCAGCACATACTGCTGCTGAGATGGCTCAAGGTGATGGATCAATTCATCCGCAAGCACTTGAGTCCACAGTTCCGTCATTGTCCACGACACCCCCACACTGGGCAGCACCATCACACACAAAGTCAGCAGCTCCTGTTCAACTGGAACCAGGCTTTCCTCTAACACGCATAACCAGAGGTAGGCTTGGAACATTTTGAAGTCTCGAACGCATGAGTGAGTCACACCTGGGTTTGTCAATTTGCCTCGACGGCTGCAGTGGTTGGGTAACAATTGGGCTAGGGAATAATAGGCACGTTCAGCAATCTGCTGACACATCGGGATCATGGTTTCCAGCAAAGTCAGTACTGGACTATCCGACGGATACCGAGCAGCCGCTGCACAAACGCGATGCCAGGGGTGTGCAACCTGCTCTTCGATAAACATCAGGTAGGGGGTGAGCAGGATTTGTTCGAGTGGTGTCAGCTGATTGATAATCCATTGATTGCAAAAATTAAGTTGAGTTGTAATGAAGCCGAGGGTGCGCCAATCCTTTGCCTGGGTATGCTCCGCTTGAAACTGCAATAAGACGGGTTCCATCACCCTGGACAGTTGTTCTATGTCTGACAAGTTCGCTGGTTCTGAAAAATCAGGGTGTGAGCGACGCACCTCTGTCAAAAGTTTTGCCGTGGAATCCGACGTTATCCTAAGCAGGTCTTGCTGGTAAAGCTGGATCAGCCGTGAATAGATGGTGAGAGAAGCTTCGGCAATTCGCTTCACCTCTTGCAAATCCATCACATTCTGCATATACGTATAGAGACCGTTGGTTTGTACGCTTGCAATTCCACAGCAAAACTCAACAACATGCTGATTCAGTTTCGTAGCTGTTTTGGCTCGACCTTCGGGTGAAATTGTTTCGGCTAGCTGAGTGTAAAGGGGGTTGAGCCGACATACGGACAAAAAAGTGCAAGATGAGCTGGAAAGCCTGAGCTAGATTGAGTTTTCAAGGATCTATTGCGGCGAGGTTTAGAATCAGAATGATTGCGGTGCAAAGCAATTAG
>JAAUSG010000226.1 GCA_012034055.1 Leptolyngbyaceae cyanobacterium RU_5_1
AAAGGCTGTGGTACAGTCACCCAGTCTGGTTATGCCAGGGTCTTTTGCACTCAATCGTCAAGACCTTTTGGAGGGGGTTCGGGGGACGCAACCGTCCCCTGAATTGGGGGGGTTTGGGGGGCTGCCCCCCAAGCATTGGGTTTCGCAACCACAGTTTTCTGCCAGGTTTTGCAACAACCCACCCTAAATTGGAAGTTTGGGGATGGCACCAAATCTCTACAAATGTTTCGCTACTAATTCTTTGGCTGATTTCTGCGATCGCTTCACCAGGGCATCGATTTTTTCCATTGCCAGGGGTGAGGGGGTGGCGTGTTTGTTTTCCCAGCGATTGACAGTGGGGAAGGTGACGCCGAGTTTGGCGGCGAATTTTTCCTGGGTGAGTCCAAGTTCTTGGCGCAGGGCGCGGATCAGGTCGCCGATTTCGGGTTGAGTGGCAGGGGTCATGGTGGCGCGATGGACGGTGGGAGACTAACTCCAGGGTAAGGCATGGTTTAGGGTTTGATATAGGGAGGGGGGAGGGAGATGGGGAGATGGGGAGATGAGAGGGTTATAGTTGCGATCGCCCTTGCAGGTAGTCAGCTACCAGGTTTCTCAGATCTACTAGTCCGGCTGTGAGCAAGGCAAGTTGCTCCTGGTTTAAGGCGAGCTGCTCCTGGTTCGATTGCTGAAGTGCGCGAATCTCGCCCATTTCTTGCTCGTGGCGGGCGATCGCTTGCTCGTGGCGTACAGATGCAGCTTCCTGATCGGCTAACCATTGTTCATGACGGGCGATCGCGGTTTCTTGGTCAGCTAACCATTGTTCGTGGCGGGCGATTGCGGCTTCCTGATCAGTCTGGCGGGTGGCTGACTGTTGTAGAATTGCGCGGATTTCGGCCATCTCTCGGTCGTGCCGGGTGAGCATGGTCTGTTGAACGGCGCTCAGTTGGGTGAGTTCTTCTAGGGTCATAGTTTCACCTCCTCGATGTTCCGCCAACGGATAGAGAGGTCGCCATCCATCACCTGAATAATTTCTGCAATCGTTTGTAGCTGGGTTTTTTCGGGGTTTTCGACTGCACTTCTAATCGAAGAATAGTAGCGGCGAAATGCATCAGGTTCGCCGCGTAGTTTGCAAACCTCTTGAGTGAGTTTATAGTCGCTCCAGCCCAGGTACTCCAGTCTTTGGGCTAAGGCTTCCTTCATTCCCATATGAGTCTTCGTGGCGTTTTTACGCTCTAAGGATAGCATCACTATGTCTCAGCGCTGGGAAATTAGCTCGATTATCTGGTCGCATTGCTCGGAGGTGAGCTGCTTGGGACTGGTGCGACCAAACTGATTTTTGATTAGAATTCGCACCGATTCGGTATCGACTCCAGCTTCTTCGCGGGCTGCCTTGACGCGATCGCACTTGCTTTGAGCAGATTCGGGAGCAGGGGAACCATCGGTGAGCCAGTTGATGAGGCGATCGGCGAGTTCTTTGCTGGGGTGATGGTGGGTGGTGTTGGACAGATCGGGGCACCTGGATTTAGAAATCGTCAGAATGTGGTTCAGGTCTAGCTCTCCAGCCAAATCAAACTCGTACTCGATATTCGAGGCTTGAATGGGTGCGGTGCCGATCTTTCTAGGTGCGGCTTTCCCCTTAGCATTCTCCTCAATCACCCATTCCGTCTTGGTGCGCATCGTTGCAATCACATGAGATGGACTGCCCAACATGGCATCTACCAAGGCCCGTTCTAGGGGTCGGACGTTGCCCCAAGCCATGAAGCTGTTGGCGGCTTTGCTGGTTTGATCGAGTTCCCAGAACCAGGCATGGGAGAGGGAATCGATGATGATCACATCGTACTCGGCACTGCTAGCGGCTTTGATCAGTTTGATGTAGTTGGAGGGGTGGAAGTCGTCCAGGTTGCAAACGTCGAAATCGAAGCGATCGGCGTATTTGCTGGCGCTGCCATGTTCGGTGTCGAGCAGGGCAATGGTTTTGCCGAGGTGTTGGGCGATCGCTAATGCTGAGTAGGTTTTACCAGAACCGCTAGGACCGGAGAGTGCAAGTCTGAGTTTAGATTGAGTCTTAGTTGCTTTCTGAAACATTATTGTTTTCAGTGTTGTGATTGGGCAGTAGCCGTAGCCTGTAGTGTCTGGATATGTCGGCTTCGTTGGTGAATTAACGCCGGGGGACTTCCCCCCAGACCCCCGCTATGTGGGGTCCTAACTCCCCCACGCCCCCCGAAAGGAGTTGTTTCTCATTTGCAGAGTCTGCGGTACAACTACTCAATCTGCATGTACCAGAGTTTTTGCACCTAACCCTTATCACCTTCTGGAGAGGGTTCGGGAGACGCAACCTGTTTTGCTTGTGAGAACTGACAAAGCTTGTCTCGTGTTCTCACAAGCAAAAACCCTGAATTGGGGGTTTGGGGGGTAGCCCCCAAGGCTCGGCTCTACAAGTTGTCATCAGAACTCACAAGGCACCTCCAGTTCTGGACAGGCGAGATCGGAGGTTTTGCGCTCTATGTTGAGCATTCGGACTGAATCCCCGACCCATTCTGACTTTTGCTGACGCTGGCAATAGCCACGAGTGATGTCGTGTTGAAAAGATTGAAAATGCTGGCAATGCGCACAGGTGAGGGGAATGGGTTCCGGCTCTGGCAGAGAATCAAACCAGGCGTTCAAATCAGCCAGTGCCTGCTGTTGATTTCGCCACTCCAGAGCGAGTTCATCGGGTGGTGTCATACAATGAAGTCTCCATCGTTAGGTGGTGTGCCCCTACCGAGTCCCTGAGAAAGATGCGATAGGGGCATTTGATTGCAAATTAAGCGGCGGCTTGAAGTTCCATTGATGCGATCGCTTCTCGTCGTTCCAGCTTCAACAAGCTGAAGGTGTTTCGGAGTAATTGCATGTCGATATCCAGTTCTCCGCGCAGGTCTTCCAACCGTTTGAGTTCATTGCTGGCTTTGATGTAATCGGCGTCGGATTCCATCAGCTCAGTACGTTTGGCCTTCCTCTGGGAGTCGTTTTTCAAAATTTGGTCAAAGGCGATCGCGCGATCGATGTTGTTCAGGCAAAATGCTACGGATTCACGAGCGGATCTCAACTGTTGGTCAATGTGCAGAATCTCGGTTTGCAAATCCGCGATCGCTTTGGGATATTCGTTCAGTTGCAGGGTTTCCATTGTTAGAATGTCCTCAATGATTTAATTCAAATAGTTGTTCTGGGGTAGAGGCTGAGATCTCTACCCCTTTGTCTTTAGGCAGCGATAACGCTTTCCATTTCTGGGTCTACCTGTTTAGGAACTGATTCAAGCACCGAGACTTGAACCTTGATTTCGATCAGGTACTGCCCTGGTTCATTGCCGATTTCTGAGGCTGCCAGTTTTGCAAAATCGGCTTGCTCATGGCTGAGCGGATCTCGCAATGCAAACTTCTCCCAGGCATCTGCGGGGTCAATGGTGAGAACAAAGTGTTTGTTGGTCATAGTTAAAACCTCAAATAGTTTTGGACTAACAGATATCGCAGGTGTGCCGTGGGCTAATCGGCAAGTCGAAATGAAGCAGATACACCATGCATTTGAATCATTTCTACACTTAAAGTGTATCATTTTAATGATACTAATACAAGTGTTTTATCCTATCTCTCCTCGCTTGTGCAGCACTTATCATTTTGATTAGTATCGTTTTAATGATATAATGAAGAGAGAATTAATCCGGTTTATGCAAACCTTCGCTTTCACTGGCCCGCGCAAACTTACCCCAAAACAAGAGGCAGAGGCACGCCACGTTTTGTGGTCTCTTTCTTCCCCTGCCGTTTGGCTGTTTGGAGATGCAGAAGGACTCGATGCTTTGGCGAGAGATCTGGCACCAATTGGCGTTCTGTTTGAGGCGAAAAGTAAACGGGTGTGGGAACTACAGGCACGTAGTAAAAGAATGGTGGAGGCGATCGCTTACGCAGGTGGTACGCTACACGCCTTTCCCAATAAGCCCTGTCCTACCGGATTGACGTTGCAAAGCTGGCAAGGCTCCGGTACTTGGGGCACGATCGTCTATGCCCACAGTAAAGGCGTGCCGGTGGAGCTGCACTGGCTTTGTTTCCCAGAACAGGTGCCGTGGCTGGAACAGAAACAGCTAGCCCTGTTTTAGGAGTTGACAATCAGCCCTTGCGAGGGCATTGTTTGCCTGTTTAGTTGGTTTACTGGTTCGGATCTGCTTCTCTGTTCTCTCCTGATGCGATGGGCGAGGATTAAGACTTGCAGGGAAACAGATACCTTTGTGAGGGAGTGGTAGGGGAGGCAGCGGCGAGTAGGGTTGGCGATCGCCCGTGAGCTTTCATCCGCTGCTCCCCTGCCCGAACGAACGAGCAATCTCTCATCTGGAGGGAGGGAGCGATCGCGAACCGACTGAGTTGAGCATTGAATACCTGTCTGTGCTTACCTGGGTAAGTCTGTTTGCATCTGGTAGGTCAGTATGCGATCGCACACGGCTGACTAGAGAGACGGAGTGGAGTGGAGGCTATCATCTTCCAGCCGAAGCGAAACGTAGGAACGTGGGGCAGCGGTGCGTTGAGAGGCAGCGGAGCCGGCCGCAACAACCAGACAATCAACCAATGCGGCGGGCGTAGCGATGCGTCCAGGGAACTGTTGCTGTTAGTAGGTTTGCTTGGAGCGATCGCAGTTCTCCATAAAGCGTTCTGTTGTTCGGGGGTATTCCGATTTCGCGATCGCAAATCTTCGCTTCAGGTGTCCTGTTTGTTGCCGGACACTTCAAACTGTCCTGTAGGACAACCGGACACCTGTTACTCTTCTCCATTCAGGAGCACGCCATAAAAAGGCAGCCGCCCCAAAGGACAGCCACTCACCTCAGCCCCTGATTGACTGACAAATCTTTCGCACAGTTGCCCGAACCGCCTTCACCCTAACCCTCTCCCACAGGAGAGGGAACAAGAACTGGGTTTGGCTCCCCTCGCCCTCTGGGCGAGGGATTGGGGGTGAGGGAGATTGAGTTTTGTCAGCCAACCAGCCTCAGCCCTTAAATCAACAGCAGCATAGTGCGAAATGACTCTCTGTGTAGGTGTCCAGAGTTCGCACATTGTTCTATTTGATCTTTTTTACTGGCGTTGCTGAAAAGCGGTATGAATCGAAACGAAGTTTCGAGCATACAGCACCTTTTTCATACCCAGAATCAGCAACGCCTTTTTACTGAGTGAATTTGAAGATCTAAACGAGTGGACTAGCTTAACTTCTACTCCTATTCACTGAGAGGATGCATACATTTTCACTGAGAGGATGCATACATTTTGAAACTCACCCGCATAAGGCAATAGCAGCAGGTAATTTACTTCCCAGAATCACTCACCTTAATTATCGGATGAGTCTATTCAAGGTTCAGGAATAAATTACCACTGGCTTAGCCAACTGATGGGTCATTTGCCATGAATATCACTACTCCGGAGAAGGCTAGCTGTCCTAATAACTCGGCATCTAGCAATTTAGTAGTGGCTACAAGCAAGTCATCTGACTCACTAATAACGGATTCACTCTCACTGTAGTTTCAAAGTTTCAACAAGGTAATTCATCATGTCTCATACATTTCAACAACCTACTTCAGAGTCCGTAGAGCAAGATCCAATGATTGCTACTACTGACTGTGTTCGGCAGACGCAGCCCGAAGAACAACACCAGTGGACATTCACGGAAGATCCACGCTGGACCTTTGATCCCGCACAAAACACGCACCTGTGGCTCGTGTTCCAGGGCGCTAAACTTGCAGCGAACGACCCCGTGTACGGTAGTGCCATAGTCAAAACCATCCTGCCCTCAGACAGCTATATCAATGATGCAGCACACATCTTTCACAACGCCCTCTGTCAAGGAATCTGGGACGCTGACGAAAAGGCTCCTTACAACGGACCTGAAGTTCCTGCCATTGGACAACCAACTTATCTGCACCACTTTTACGATCCAGATACCCACAGGAACTACCTGGGATATAAGTCTCCGACTGCATATACCGAAGCAGTAGCCTACTTTCACGAATCGATTCGATTCTGGAGTGCTCACAACTTTCAGGACGCGGGTTATTTCCTTGGTCTGGCGCTGCACTTCTTTACAGACGTGACGCAACCAATGCACTCTAGCAACTACATTAATGGTCCCAACTATGATGGTCTCAGCTTCAACCATAAGAATTTCGAGGAGTTTGCTAATACATTGATCGGAGATTACATCTGGAATGGAAGCCAGCCTCCGCTCTATCCGTTAGATTCTGGTGACCAACCTGGTGCTTATGTAGACATTGCAGCTAAGGAGTCTAAGTCATTCTGCTTTGATATTGTCAAGTCTATGGACTCCAAGCCACTCTCCTGGCAACCTTCGCTGAAACCAGTGATTATCAATAAGCTGTTCTGGAATGCAACAGCCCGAACTGCTCAGTTCTTGCGTGTTTGGATGATGCATGCCCAAAAGGCGTGGAATCAAAATGGTGATGATCGTATCACTATCTCTGGCCCAATGACGCTAAGTTGCTATAAGGGGTCAAGACCCTTCGATCAGCAGGTAGATATTTACGGCATTGACCAAGGAGGAGTACTTAACGAGGTGCGCTGGGACGCAAACTTACGGGGAAGCTGGAAACCTGTGACAACCATTCAAAGAATTCTGTTAGATGGGGTGAACTTACAAGATGGTTCAATGTCAGCAACACATGTCCCGAACAGTATCTATCTCAATCATGTCTTCACAGTGACGGATACGAATCATTTGCTGCGTACAAGTTATCACAGAGGATTCTTTGATCAGTGGGAAGATTTGGGAGTCATCACAGCCGATCCGAGCCAATTGGATTCTGCACAGGCTGCATCACTGGTCGCCATACAAGGTCATAACCCCATCGATCTATTTTGCATCTCTGCTAAGGGCAATCTACTGCACGGCTGTACTGACGGAAACTTCACCTGGCAAGGCTGGCAAAATCTTGGAGGTGCAAACGAAGCTGGGTTGATCAATGAACTATACCGATTAGAAGATGGCAAGCCAAACAATCCTACCTTCACCCCCCGTGTGAGTTCGCTCGCAGCTTGTAAGCGAATCGATCAGCCTGACTTTATGGATGTCTTTGCTATCTCTCAGGATGGGTCTCTGATGCAGAAGTGCTGGAATGGCTCTCAATGGCTGGGTTGGAACCGCGTGGGGCGACCAAGCGATGGCGGCGGACTGCGAGTTCAAGCGGGTTCACTATGCTGCATTGTTCGTGACCCGAACGGTAAAGCCAACGACTTAGATGTGTTTGCGATTTCTGTTGAAGGACATCTTCTGCATGCCTTTTGGGCAAATGATCGGTGGTATTGGCAAGACTTGCAGGGCACGACTTTAGGAAATGGACTGGCTGGTTCGATCGTTGTATCGAACGTGTACAACCCTCTGGATGTCCTTGCTGTTACAACAGACGGCTTCATCATCCATAAAGTCTGGAATGGCAAGGCATGGCAGGACTGGGTGAGGTTTATCTAATTCCGAATGTGGTCTAAACGTGATGTTCAGTAGGCAGAGGAAAACAGTGTTACTTCAAGAAGTGAGACGGCTCTTCCAGATCCAGCGCTGGTAGAATATCGTTACTCCCAGCCAGTTCATGACGTAAAGACCATAATTTGTACCACGCCACTCTCGAGGCGTGGTACGCTCCATCTCCTCGGTCAAAAAATCCACGTCACACCAGCGTCAGACTCTTGTCAGATACAGCAGGATAATTTTGGGAATCAAGCCATCCACGTAGAACACCAGTCTGTATCTGATGGGTTTTTAGTTGCTTCAGAGTATACAGTCCAAACTGCGGCGAAGTATACCATCGGTGGACAAATCATTCCCGCAAGAATTAGGTCGGAATTCGATAACTTGCCAAGCCTTAAAGAGGCATTTCTTGAGACAACTCCTCTTACCCTTCCTGGTAAAACGATGCATGAGATAGTGCAAGAGACTATCTGCAATCACAAACAACAGCTTTCTCCCTCAACTGGAAGCCTTGTGTTTGAATTAGTGCAACGGTTGCGTGCTGAGATGCATTACATCCCCAACCGGACAAGCGTCTGCACAACTGCCCAAGAAGCCTGGGTACAGAAATACGGAGTTTGTCAGGATTATGCCCATTTAGCGCTTACCTTCTGCCGCCTTGCTGATATACCAGCCCGATATGTTTCTGGTTTCATTGCGTATCCCAAGGCTACTGCGATGCACGCGTGGATCGAAGCATTTGTATCGTGGGAGTCTATGTCAAACACTGCGAATGCCCCTGAGTTAGGTTTCTGGGTTGCCTTAGACCCAACTCATGGATGCTATGCGGATGAACGATATATAACTGTGGCAATTGGGCGTGACTACTCCAATGTCAAACCTGTTTCTGGTTCATTTTTAGGAGTTGCAAAAGCCTCTGTAACCTCTCGCTGTGAAATCCAAGAATTAAGGGAGGACAAATTCGGTAGTCCTATTTTTGGGAAGGATGTATGTCCGGCCAGCCAGTTATTTCATCCAGTAAGTCACCCATAAAAAGGGCAGCCCGCCCGAAAGCAGACCGCCCAAAACCGCTAAGCCGCCCGACCGCACCAGACCCGACCGCGAGAAACCCCAAATGGACGAGAACCCGGAGCAACAGGAAGCGAGTCAGAGAGCAGAGAAACCAGCGAAGGAGAAGCCCCACGGAAACAGACCCACACCCGCCGAGAAGACAGAGAGCAGCCCGAAGAGACAACCACGCAGCCACAACGAGACAGCCAAGAGAGAACGACCTCAGACTCAACCGACGAGAGACCCGTCAGCGCCCAAAGACGAACCGACCGGCAACGACCAAAGGCAACCGAAGCAGAGAAAAACAAGCGACCAGAAACCACGGCAAAAACCTCAAAACGCAACACCGCCTCATTACGCCGCTCAGTTGGCTGTTCTCAGTGCAAAAGAGACCAGGTGCAAGGGCGAGGCACATTAGAAAAACGCCGTAGGCAACCTTATCGCCGAGTCAGGGAGGGCTGAGACGCGGAACGGAGCGGAGTGCAATAACACAACGCGATCGCCCCCAGACTCTCTACGTAGCGCAGTGCAGCCGAAGCCCGGACGCCCTTGTCGCCGGGTTAAGTGGCGTATACTAGATCCCCCTGCGTGCGCGTTCCCCCTGGGGGTTAGGGGGGAAAGGCCGGAATGC
>JAAUSG010000227.1 GCA_012034055.1 Leptolyngbyaceae cyanobacterium RU_5_1
GGGCTTTGCCTAGACAAGACCGAGTGAAGCAGGAAACTCTCAGGAGTGATCTTGAGAAGCCCGCGCTGTATGCGTAGCATCAGCGTCGGGAGCTGTCACTAATTAGAGTCCAGTTTTCGGCTTGTCCGAGTGTCCTAACCCGCCCAGGAGACAACTGTTTCAAGAGCGTGTGGTCAACCAACACGTAAGGCTCATGCGTCTCTTGCAAATACTTAGAGACGGCTGCTTCTGGAGTCAGAATGATTTGGCGTTCTGCATAGAATGCGACGGCTGAAACAACGGTGCGATCGCTGTAGAAATTCAGCGATGGACGGCTGTGGGGATACGACGTTAGAACGAGCGATCCCGGAGGTGTGCCCTGCCGAACGATCGCGGCTACAGGTTTGACTGGATAGGCCTCCTGCAATTCCCACAGCCAGTAAGGAGACACCATCAGCATCAGCAGTGAAACGTAACAGCCCCAAAACAGCACCAGGATAAATTGCGAGTCTCGAAGAATCATTAGCCCTGTGGCAACGGTTAAAGTCAGTGCAACCGCGATCCCGATCACCGCCAGATCAGGCTGGGGAGTGGGAGCAAGGCGGCCGAAGTACAGGCTAATTCCCCAAGCGGCGATCGCCAATATGCCCAGCAACCCTACCCAGGCGATCGCCAAGCGGCGGCGCGGTAGATGCCGGACACCCATCACATCCTCCGCATTCCAAACCGTTGCCAGTAGCGATCCGCCCACCAGCGCCAATGCCGGATAGAGAGGCAGCACATACCAGGGCAGTTTCGTTTGCATCAGCGAAATGACCAACAGATAGACACTAGCCCAGACCAGCACCAGCTTTGCCCAACTGAGAGGGCGGTTTTCCCAGGCCAGCCGCAAGCCCTGGGGAACAAACAGCAGCCAGGGCATGGAATATTTGACAACTTCCCAGCAGTAGTACCAGATTGAACCACCGTTGTTTTCCACCGAGTTTAGTAGGCGATCGAAGGATTGGCTTTTCAGATTAACACTGAAAAATCAGCTCCATACCGTAACCATTGTGCCCAGTACCAACCCACCACTGGCGCACTCCCCAGCAGCATGCCAATCCAGAGATAGCTAGACGTGAGCAGACGTGGCGTATCCCAAACAATGAATAAGAAGGCGATCGCTCCCAGCAAAACCCCCACCACACCCTTGGTCAGATACATCAGCCCAAAACCAATCCCCACCCCCAATCCCCAGCGCAAATCTCGGCGCGATCTTAGCAGACACAGAATCATCACCAGGAAGAAGCAGAGCAGTGCCCCATCCAGCATGGCTAATCGTCCGTGCCGCACTACCGGCAGCAGCGTCAGCAGAATCAGCGCTGAAAAAATTGCTGGAGTGCGCTTGGGAAAAAGTTCTCGCCCAATTCCGTAAAGCATCGGCACCGTTAACGCCGATAGCATCGCCCCCGGAAATCGCGCTGTCCATTCATTCACGCCTGCGATCGCAAAGCATTGCGCCATTAACCAATGCACCAACGTTGGTTTATTCAGGTAAGGAACCCCAGCAAGGGTTGGATAGAGCCACGTCCAGGAACCTGGAGTAGCTCCTGAAGCCCCACCGTGTGATTCCCCTACAGAAACGCTCCAGGAACGCCAAATCTCGCGAGCCACCTGCGCCACAATTCCCTCATCCCAGTCTCGCAGCGGCAGTTCTCCTAAGCCGACGCTGAACAGGACAACTGCCGCCAGCCAGAATCCCAGCATCCACAGTCCATCAACCCGCCATCCCGCTGCAAATCCAGGCTTGCTCAATTCCCTGCCACTCCATCCCCATCTCCCCATCTCCTCATCTCCTCACCTACTCCTCCCGCCTATCTGCTAGATGCTCCAATCGTTTCCCTCCAATTAGGATAACCAGCGCGATCGCCGTTCCAATCAAACTCACTTGCCAGAACCCACAAGCCGCCACAATGCCCAATGCGGCAGTTACCCAGGTAGACGCGGCTGAGGTTAAGCCTTTGATGATGGGCTTACCCGACTCTCGAACCTGTTGCACAATCTCACCGGCTCCAATAAATCCAATTCCGGTCGCAATTCCCTGAATCGCTCGACTGACGGCTTCTTCCGAAGGAGATGAATTGACGAGTAAGGGCACAATCACAAACAGGGCAGACCCCAAGCTCACCATCATGTGGGTTCTGAGTCCAGCCGCTTTCCCTGATGTCTCCCGGTTCCACCCGATCGCGCCGCCAACCAACGCTGCCAGAATCAGTCGAAAGGCCAAATCGCCCCAGTTGTTGGGGTGCACTCCAAACGCGATCGCAGGTGTTGCCATGTGGAACTCCAATACTCCAGGTCTGGACGTGGACAAGGTTTAGAACACGACCCCCTCTTTATTTCCGCTTTGATTCTTCATTCTTCTCGCTTCTCTCCTCCTCCTTGCCACCGTTGCAACGGCACACAGTCAATCTCCAACTGATCCAACGCCCGTGCCACAACAAAATCCACTAGATCCTCAATCGTTTGTGGATGGTGATACCAGGCAGGAATCGCTGGAACGATGCGTGCTCCTGCCTCTGCCAGGGCGGTTAAGTTGCGCAGGTGAATCAGGCTAAACGGTGTCTCGCGGGGCACCAGCACCAGTTTGCGTCCCTCTTTCAACTGCACATCAGCCGCTCGTTCGAGCAGGTCAGAACTGAGTCCGACTGCCAGCTTTGCCACGGTGCTCATGCTGCAGGGGATGACGAGCATCCCCAGGGTGCGGAACGATCCACTGGCGATCGCGGCTCCCACATCACTCCACGGGTGACAGATCAGTTTACCGGCTGTCTCTATCCCAGCGCGATCGCGCCAAAATTGTTCCTGCTGAACCGGATCAGGCGGCATCCGAATCCCTTGCTCCGATTGCCAAACCCTGTAAACGGCTTTGGATGCAACCAAATGAATCGTGTACTCGGATTGCAGCAAAAACTTGAGCGCCCGGACTGCATAAATCAGCCCAGAGGCTCCGGTAATACCGAGGATGAGGGGATGCACTCTCACTCCTCACTGCTGTCTGGCAACTCATCCACATCGTCAGAGTCTGTATCATCGTCATCGATTTCGCTGCCACCACCCACGGCCAGCAGGTCGATTTGCTGACGGTAGTAGTCTACGCTTTTCACCTGGACTTCAATGCGATCGCCCAGTCGATATTGCTTGCGGTTTTTGCGCCCGACCAGGGTTTGTTGGCGAGAGCGGTATTCGTACCAGTCGTCTTTTAAGGAGCTGACATGCACCAATCCTTCGACGAGGAGTTCTTCGATTTCGACGAACAATCCGTAGGACTGCACGCCCGTAATCAATCCGTGGAAAACTTCGCCAGTGCGTTCCCGCATCAGCTCGGCTTTCTTCAGCCCTTCCAGATCATGCTCGGCTTCTTGAGCAATTCGCTCTCGTTCGGTTAGATGGATAACGACGGCTTGGATGTGGAGTTCCAACTCTTGCTGCACGTCTGGCGGCAGGACGTTCCAGCTAATTTCACCCTGACAGGAACTGTGGCGCAGATCCACAACCTCTTTGGCGCGGCTGGATTTGCGATCGCGCCCGTGCTCAAATACGGCATGCAGGACTCGATGCACGAGAAGATCGGGATAGCGCCGCACGGGTGAGGTGAAGTGGGTGTAACCATCCTCCAGCGCCAGTCCAAAGTGCGATCGTGCGGTTGTACTGTAAAAGGCGGGCTTCAGGGTCTCTAGCAGCAAATAGGTGAGCACACGTTCGGCATCCGACTCAGCAAATTTGCGAGTAAAGTGCTGGTAGTCTTGGGGACGAACCACTTCCTCCTGCTCCAGTCGCAGCTCAATCCCCATGCTGCCCGCCAATTTCATCAATTCCTGCACATCGTCTGGATCAGGGGTGGGATGCACCCGATAAATTCCTGGAACGCCGAGTGCCTGCAAATGGGTCGCCACTAACTGGTTGGCCAGCAGCATCAACTCTGCGATCATGGCGTGGATCGGCATCGATGGAGAGACCATCATGGCTCCCAACGCGCCCTCGTCATCGTAGTGAAACTTGGGGGTGAACAGCTGCTCACCCGTCTGAGCATCTCTGGGAAGAGGTTTCTCCGGCAAATTCAGCTCAAACGCTCCCCGTTTCTGTCGCTGATCTTTCAGGGTCTGGCTGACCGTTGCTAACTGCTCCAGCAGTTCAAAAATAGCGGCAAATTCCCGGATGTCTACGTTGGGCGACGGAGGGGGATTGGCAGTGCGCTCCAAAATGGCTTGCGCCTGCTGGTAGCTGAGTTGATAATCCACTTGAATCGCGGTGGGCTGAATTTCATAGTCCACCATCTCTCCTTCAGGATTCAGGGTAACCAGCACTGAAATTGCCAATCGATCCTTTCCACCTAGAAACGCGCAGAGGTTCCCCGTCAACTGGTGCGGTAGCATCGGAACGACGGTATCTCCCAGATACACCGAGACACCACGCTTTTGAGCCTCGCGATCGATGGGCGTGTCGGACGTGACGTAGTAGGACACATCCGCAATATGAATTCCCAGTTGCCAAAGTCCTTCCTCGGTTTTCTCCAGCGTAATCGCATCATCTAGACCGTCCGATGTGACTTGCTGGCTATCGGATTTAATTGTCAGGGTGATCAAATCGCGTAAATCCAACCGCTTTTTGATCTCGGTTTGCCAATTTTGGTGGGCAGTGCCTTGGCCACTTGCTGAACGGCATCCGAGAATGAGGGCGGCAGGTCATACTTGCAGCAAACAATGTCCACATCGGAGGCATCGGTATCGCCCCCCAGCATCCGGGCAATTTTGCCGAGGGGTGGCTGTTGTCCCAAGGGATAACGCATCACCTGGACGTGAACCAGGTGATCGATCGCCTGTTCCAGATTGCCCCCATTGGACTGCAGATGCAGCTCAAACAGGAGGCGATCGTCGAGTGGAACAGCCCGAAACCCATCATTTGCTTGCTTGACTCGGGCTAACACGGATGGATTGGAGCGCTCTAGAATCAGCCGCACTTCTCCCTCCGGACTACGACGACGACTGCCCTCTTTGGTGACCTTCACCAGGACGCGATCGCCATTCCAGGCATTGTTCAACTGGCTCTCGCGGATGTAAATATCGTCCGCCCCCTCAATATCCTGAATCGCAAAGCAAAAGCCCTTGCTGGAGCAGCGCAGTTTGCCTTCTAACAGTTCGTCTTCCCCAACCCGGCGATAGCGTCCTCGATCTTTCGCCAGAACTCCGATTTTTTCCAAAGCATCCAGTGCAATCTGGAGCTTACGAACACTGGCATCATCTTTGCAATCCAGCTTCTTCTCTAATGCCTTTGGAGCCACCAACTTGTCGTCTGTAAAGTTTGCCAGCAGGGCTGCGATCGAAAATTCCATGAAGCGATTGACCCTCGTTGTTGTCGTTGCCTGCAACTATTGCCACTGACTCTAGATTTCTGCCTTCAGGTTTCCCAAAGCATCGATTCACCTGCTTAATGATCTATTCGGCGATCGATGATCAAGCAGAAGTGTAGCTGAAAATGGGATTCCATAGAATTAGTTTGGCATAAGACTCACGTTCTGAAGATTGAGTCATCACCAAAGCCGCCAAATTTGCTCCCGAAATCCTCAACTCTCTTGTGGTAATTGGATGGTTGAGGAGTCAAAAACCTTTGTTGGAAGCTGTGTTGGGAGCGATCGCGCAGTCAAGTACCGCGATTTCGCATGTAAACCCTCTACAACAATCCCACTCATTAATACTTTCGTATTTTAATACTTTCGCATTGGCCATAAACCTGTCAAATTTAGCAAACAAAAAAGAGGTCACCTGACCTCTTCTACCAAGTTAATGACACAACATTGAGCAAGCGTGGCTATGCCAAACCGGTGTTTGCTCCCGGTCTGCCCGTTGCCAGCTCAACCTTGACAATTTTGCCGCCCATCTTTTGAATTCGCTGTTGCTCACGGAACCAGTTGTCGTAGGGAACTAGTTTCGTAAAGAAGGTATTTTGAAGCTCTCGTTGTGTCCGAATCCGAGTTTGACTGGGAACACAAGCCGTGATCTTAAACATGCGCATGGGAATTATCTCTCCTGGTGGGCTGAAGAAACTTTAAATTTGAACAGAAATTCAGTGCATCTGAAAAATAACATTGGTGCATCCGCAAAATTCTTTTACTAGAACATCGCATCTGCTTAATGGCAAGGTCGGAAGTCAAGTGCCAATACTAGACCATCAAAACCAATCCATACACGCTAGATAAGTCTTCAACAAGCTAGCACTCACGCCGGACTTCCGAGCCTCACAGGTAGGTTACAACAGGTTTCAGGTTTCAGTCTTCCTGACACCTAACACCTGACACCTCAATTAGCTCAAGCCAGAGCTGATGTAGTCGAGATACACACCCAATTCTCTACCCGCGTCAGCACCAACCAGACCAGCTGCAACTTCCTTGATGGATTGGATGGCTTGAATGGTTGAGCCAACCGGTACACCCAGAGAGTTGTAGGTTTCCTTCAACCCGTTGAGCACACGCTCATCCAGAATGGAAGGATCGCCAGCCAACATGGCATAGGTTGCATAGCGCAGGTAGTAGTCGAGGTCGCGGATGCAGGCAGCATAGCGACGAGTGGTGTACATATTGCCGCCGGGGCGGGTGATGTCAGAGTACAGCAGGGACTTAGCTACGGCTTCTTTGACAATTGCAGCAGCGTTAGCGCTGATGGTGGTTGCTGCACGAACGCGCAGTTCACCGGTTCCAAAGTAGCCCTTCAGCTTCTCTAGTGCAGAACCGTCCAGGTATTTACCTTGAACGTCGGAGGAATTAATGACAGCGGTAATTGCGTCTTGCATGATTAGACTTCCTTAAATCACGTCGTCTTAACGAAATGCTCGATTGAGTACGGAAAGAAACCCGTCTTAGCTCAGAGCACCGATTACATAGTCAAAGTAAGCGCCAGCTTCAGCCGCATCTTCTCCGGACAGTAAGGAGGAAGCTACGGTTTTCATCGCACGAACACCTTCAACGACAGCCGCAATTGGGGTACCCAAAGAGCCATACATCTCTTTGGCACCGACAATTCCGATTTCTTCGATGGGGGTGACGTCGCCAGCCACAACACCATAGGTAACCAGACGCAGGTAGTAGTCCAGATCGCGCAGGCAGGTCGCGGTCATTTCCTCACCGTAGGCATTGCCACCGGGGGAAACAACATCAGGACGCTTCTGGAACAGTTGGTCGCCTGCTTGCTTAACGACGCGCTCACGAGACTCGCTCAAGGTTTGAGCGATGCGCAGCCTTTTCTCACCAGTGGTAACGAAGCCCTTAATCCGGTCAAGTTCACCGGGGCTAAGATAACGAGCTTCAGCATCTGCGTTCACGATTGACTTCGTGACAATACTCATTGATGGATTCCTCCAGAAGAATGTAACCGATTGTGTTTAGATGGGGATTCCTAGATTAGTTTCTGAGTTTGCCTAGAACCTGTCTGAAGATTTGCATTAGCAGCCTTGAACCAGCGGCTAAAGATTTCTCAAACATATCTAGTGAGCTTCTAAGCTGAACGAGAGCTTAAATGCATTTAAGTCTATAGTGCTTAATAACTCGGGGATATACTTAAACATCCTTAGCCTAAAGCAGCACAGCACTCTCAGACTCAGTTACCATCCGAGATTATTGTGCGGCATCGTGTTCACACTCCAAGTCCGCCCGTAATAGTTTGTAACATTTTTCCTCAGATTCACGGAACTAGTTTAGGGCTTTGCAGGTAGTGGGTAGTGGGAATGAGTAGTGGGGAGCCAATGACCAATGACCAATGACCAATGACCAGGCTCAACTCTCAGACTTCCGTCAATTTGCGTACATCTCTATGGTGCTGTAAAGGTTCCAGGACTTACGCATTTGACCAAAACCTCGGAGTTGAAGCAACGATGCTGACTGACTGACAAAACTCTCAAAATTCCGATTCTTTCGTAGGTTGGGTTAGCGATAGCGTAACCCAACAAGCCAAGACTAGCGTTGGGTTTCACGATGTTCAACCCAACCTACAAAAAGATTTGTCAGTCAACCAGGCAACGATGCGGGTCAAGATGTTTAATTGTTGGTTAAAAACTCCGAGGTTGGCGTAAGTCCTGGGTTTATTGCGTAAAGGCTGCCTGGATGTAGTCGTGTAGGGTGAGTCGGTAGCCAGCCGCGATCGCGGTTGTCCCATCCTCTGCCTTAACTGGCGCTGCTCCCATGTTAGTTGGGCTAGAAACCCGATGTCCTGGCCGCTCACAGCGCACCAGTGCAACATCGAACTGACACGGTAAGTGTGCGATCGCGGGATGATGCAACAAAAATAGTTGAGCCGCTTTCCAAAGTTTGGCTTGCTTTTGAGCCGAGATGGCCAGTGCGCCATCTTCATCCCAGTTGCCTCGGCTGCGTGTTTTTACTTCCACAAATGCCAGAGATAGTAAACGGGCAGAGTCGGCTGCAGGTTGTCCAATCACCAGGTCCAACTCGCCCCAGCGACACCGCCAGCGACGCTGCAGAATGATCCAGCCTTGCCGCTGCAGCCATTCAGCCACAAGGTTTTCGCCCAGTGCGCCTAAATCGGGCGATCGCGTTTCTGCTGAAGATGGCGAAGCATTAGGTTTCGGCATGAGTTTGGGCGTAGTTGGAGAAAGATTACCTAAATTATCTATCTGTTTCAGTTTGAGTGGTCTGAGCAATGATGATCAATGGATTCCGCTAGTATCAGGATGGTAAAAATGTCCAGTCTTGCAATGGCTGGGTCATTCAAATAATGTTCGCAGTTGGTTAGGCATCGTGATGGATCGTCAACAATTTGGGCCATTGGGTATTGAATCCCGTACTAGAGGAGTTGCAGAGTTGCTGAGAAATGCGCAAAAGCCACTATTTGCCTCGTTCCTCATCAGGCTCAGCCTGATGATGCTCAGTGTTGTCTGGATACTTTTATGGAGCACCCCTGCCTTACCAGCATTGGCTACTGACTACAACAAAGAATCCTTGGCGGGTGCGGATTTTTCCGGTCGAGTTTTGACGGATGCTAGCTTTAACCAGGCGGATTTGCGGGAAAGCAATTTTAGTGGAGCCGATTTGCGGGGCGTTAGTTTATTTGGGGCGCAGCTAGAGAGTGCGAATCTGGAAGGGGCCGATTTGC
>JAAUSG010000228.1 GCA_012034055.1 Leptolyngbyaceae cyanobacterium RU_5_1
TCATTCCTCATTCCTCGATTCCTCATTCCTCATTCCTCATTCCTCATTCCTCATTCCTCATTCCTCATTCCTCATTCCTCATTCCTCAAAACACTCCTCCCGACGCCGAACCCGAAATAGAAATATCCAGCGATCCGGTTAATTCCGCACCAATGCCCGCAATCACACTGCCTAACGTGGGCCGGCTGAGGCCGCGATGGGCCAGCTCCACCGTTTCAAAGGCGATATTGCCAGAGTCCGCCCGCAACTCTGGACCCGTCCACTTATAGGGAAAGGCTTCTTTGAAATTCCACCACATTACGGGCACTTTCTTCTTATCCAGTAAGTAAATGGTTCCGTTACGACGACTAACCTTGCCCGTATTAATCGACTGCACGATTTCTTGATGCCAGAGCCAGAGTCCATCAATCTGCGTTAGCCCATGCTTCAGAATCAAAGGTGGATTTTTTGCCGGCCCAATAAATCGATGCTCATATTCATTAACGCCACCTTCGCGGTAAGGAGTAATTTCAGTTTCTACCTGCAACCCGGTACACTCTGAAAACCCACCCACCAAAATGTTTTCGATTTCAATCAGAAAGTTGAAAGCCTGATAGGGATCGGTGCGCAATCCCAATAGGTTTGTGGCGAGGCTAAAGGCGGCATTTAAGCCCAGCGAGGGCACTCCAGGTAAGGCCATGAGTGTATATCACCTACTCAATTTGCTCATTAAACCGTTGATTAATTTCAGCAATCTCAGCAACCCAACGCAGACGCTCTGGATGCTCTAATTGCAGAATGTAGTCGGGTGACCAATGGAAATGGTAAGCAATATAGGCTACCTCCTTGTACAGTTGCGCCAGGGGGTAGCTCATCACTCCCCCACCCCGCTCAATTCCACCTCAAACTCTTTCTCACAAAATGGACAACTGGTGCGAATGCGATCGCTCCCCGATTGATTAATGCGGCAGTACAGATCTTGCAGATAAGCCAGATCGGCTGCAAATAAGCTCTCGATCACTTTCGGATTGATGTGTTCCAAATGCCCCAGCTTCGTAATCACCCGTGATAGCAGAATCATCAGCAAATAGGCCGGGTTGCTGCGCACACGCGGATCTTTGAGTGGTGCAATTTCATCCAACGCGGTTGCCAATCGCATCACGCCATCCGTATGGACATTGCCGTCTGGATCGACGTAGCCCATGGGTAAGGTGAATGCAAACTCGGTTTGTAACATGAGTACTAAGTGCTGAGTGCTAAATGGCTCCAATCATGCCGTCAGAAATGCTGAGTAGAGTTTCTCATTTTTAATTTTGCATTTTGCATTTTGCATTGTTCTAAGCTTTCACCATTTCTTCGTGGACGATTTCCAGGGTTTCAATTCCAACTTCATTACTGGTGGCATTAAACGTCGGCCCCGTCCACTTAGAAGGCCAGGCATCCCGTAAGTTCCAGCGCCATTTCTCCTGTCGCGCTTCATCCAACAGGACGATCGACACATTTTTGCGCTCGGTCTTGCCATCAGTCACCGTTTGTCGCCACTTCCACAGCTTGTCGGAGTCACTCACGCCACGCTTGAGCGTGATTGGCGAAAACTTATTCAATCCACTCAGCTTGCGTACATGGTTGGCATCAGTTCCTTCACGATAATCGACTGGATCAGTGCTGGAATCTAGACCACTGCACTCCCGAAATCCCGCTTCTGTAATCCCGTCAATTTCAACCAAAAAATTGAAACTACGGTAAGGATCTTTTCTGGGCATACGAGTCTCCTTAAGTGTTGACGATTGAGGTTTGTACCGATTTTAGATTTTAGATTGACGATTGTAGATTGGAAATTGCCAACGGTTGGGCTTTTCAGCCTGATCATTTGTAGCAGGCATAGGTTGAATTGGCATGAATGGTGTTGTCAGTTATCAGTTATCAGTTATCAGTTATCAGCTACCACTTGTTCACTGTCATGTCACTTCAACGGTGCCAACTCGATGGGTGATTCGGATGACTAGAAACTCCGTTGGTACACCTGCCGCCAGACCAATTTCGGTGATCACGGTTCCGGTTTCCCGGCTTTCGGGTGGATTGGTTTCGGCATCGCATTTGACATAGAATGCCTGCTCTGGGACTTGTCCCTGGAGTGCGCCAATCCGCCATAACCCTTCCAGGTAGGTGCTGAGTTCGCGCTGAATGCGCACCCAAAGGCGGGGGGAATTTGGCTCAAAGGTTGCCCAGAGCAGGTTGCGATCGATCCAGCGTCCCAACGTCAGCACCAGGCGGCGGACGTTGATGTAACGCCAATTCAGATCGCGGCTCAAGGTGCGTGCTCCCCAAACGCGGATTCCCCTGCCTGGGAAGGAGCGCAGGCAGTTGATGCCTTCGGGGTTGAGCTGGTTTTGGGTGGAGTGGTCGATCGCGCCGACTAAATCGAGCACATCCATCAACTCCTCATTGGCCGGTGCTTTGAATACTCCGCGAGTGCGATCGCTGCGGGCAATCACGCCAGCCACATGGCCGCAGGGTGGCACAATCCGACTGGACAGGGTTTTGATCCAGGGATAGTACAGCGCTCCATTCAGCGGCTCCTGTTGACCTACCGCCAGCTGATCTCGCTGCGATCGCACACTCTCTGGGGTCGGTTGGGGCTGACCGTCCAGCAGAGCCGGGATCGCATCCAGAATCGCCATCCGGTTCCCTAATTGCCCACAGTGCTGGAGCATAGCCCGTTGCACTTGCAGCATCGCGTTTGCATCGGGAAACAATGTCATCGCGTCGGGAATGGCGACTAAATCAAGGTCGGTGAGCGGTTCCAGTGGCTTGAGTAGGTCGGCAGTTTGGAGCACTGTGCCGCGCTCTTCTGCTGTGTTGACGGGAGCAAGCCGAACCACATAGCAGCGCGTCCCCCCATTCTCGAAAAACCCGCTGACGGCATCGGCCAGGTAACTCCAGTCGGGACTACGCAACTGAGCCGCAAAGTCTTGTTTGCGATTCAGAACAATCAGCCGTTGAGCCGCATCCAGGGGCGCGATCGCTTCCGCGAACCCAACAAACCCTGGAACACCTGTAGGCAACTGGGATTGCGGCTGGAGAAAGACCTCTTCGCGATAAACGCCTGGAGTTCGGTAAGCAGTTGGCATGGTCTACGACGATGGAGAGGTGGACTGACTGATCCGGAAGATGACAAATTCGGCTGGACGGACGATCGCGACACCAATCTCGGTCACCACTTGACCTAACTCTCGCAGTTCCGGTGGATTGGTTTCCGCATCACACTTCACGTAAAACGCTTCCTGCGGGGTGTTGCCGAACAGGGCACCGGAGCGCCAGACATTGGTCAAAAACGCCGAAACATTGCGGGAAATTTTTTGCCAGAGGGCAGGGGTATTTGGCTCAAACACTGCCCACTGAGTCCCTTCGTCGATGGATTCGCGCAAGAATAGCAGCGTTCGGCGTACATTGATGTACTTCAAATCGGCGTTCGCGTCTCCGCCAACCGTGCGCGCACCCCAGACCAGAATATTCCCGTTCAAGATGCGAATGCAGTTTACCCCTTTGGGATTCAGTCCATCTTGCTCTGCTTTGCTGATCGGTTGCGTGACATCCAATGCACCCAAAATCACTTCATTGGCAGGCGCTTTATGGACGCCTCGCTCGGTGTCCACCCGTGCATACACCCCAGCGATATGTCCGCTGGGGGGGACGGAAATGTACCCATCCCGCACTGCGGCGGCCTGCTCCTCCTGCTTCAGTTTGGTCGCCGGATCGAACACCTTCAGCCACGGGAAATACCAGGCGGCTAAATCCGTTCGCGATGGCATCAGGTTCCCTGTCAAGTCGGTCGTTGCAGCCGTTTCGGGCCCATCGAAAATCGCAAAGCGATCGCTCGTGGCTCGGCAGTGTCTCACCAATGCATCACGAGTGGTCGCGTCGGTTGCACCGGGCATGGCAACGATCGCAATTTCGTCAATCGCCGCAAAGGCCCGCAGGGCATCTTCCAACTCGGTTGCATCTTTAATCCGCACCACGAAGCAGCGGCTGCCGCCATTGTTGAGGAATCCGTAAACCGCATGGGCCAACCGCCGATGCCCTTCGTCGATCGCTGGACTGGGTCCGGGTCCAGGGCCGGGTCCCGGTCCCGGACTGGATTCCGGGGCTTCTCCAATCAAGTCGCCAAAGGCTTTAGTAAATTGCGTCCAGTTCGTAATTAACTTGGGAGTTTTAGTTTTCGTTTCAGCCGGGAGCGTAAATTCAACAACGGTTGTTTTGGTGGGATCGTCCTTCCGTTTCGCAATCAGATTTATTTTGTCGGGCACAATGCCAATGAATCCAGCGGTACTGGTACTGACACCCGCGATCGCCTTAACAGACGATGGCACTTCCTCAACGTATACACCGGGCGACAGATAGGGAGGCATACTCTTCTCCTTAAGTAAGCAAGTTCAACTGGTAATCACAAAGTCGGCTGTGGTAGATTGTCCAGCGTTTAGCGTGATTTTTCGAGTGGCAGCCCCACCTCCTTTTACCGTGACTTGAACTGTGGGAGTTCCGGCTTGTAAGCTCGATAAGGTGTAACGACCGGTTTGATCCGTCGTTGTTTGGAGAGTGCTGCCGCGTAATTGAACGATAGCACCTGCGATCGCGACTTCCGGTGTGCCGCTGCGTTTAACCTGCCCGACTAATTGAGTTGGGGGAAGCAGCACAGTTGCCTTTGGATCCAGTTGGGGTCTGCCGTCAGCAGTTGATTGCACCGTCACGTTTTCGATGGTTTTGCTGCCGTAACGGCTACCCAAACGGGGTGCAGAGACGTTTAAGGTGTAGGTTGAGCCAACAGGGAGATCGAGAAAATAGAACGAACCGTCTTCACGAGTTTGGGTAGACAAATTCTGTCCCGCGATCGCGACCACGGCACCGTCAAGACTCTGTCGAGTCGTCGCATCCACAACCGCACCCGCGATCGCAACACGATGACGAATTTCTTCGGCTGCTGGACTGGGCATAGCCGCGAATCCCGTAAAAACACTGGGCATGCAATCCGTTTTACGCGATCTCTCAGCAAAACGGTGCAATTTTAAGAAAAAAACTCTTATTGGGATGAAGAATCACTCATTCAGGTGAGCGATCGTCGCAAAGCGTTTCGCTGCGTTTACATTTAGTTAAATGCTGTATCATTCCAATGGTATTGCGACCAATGTTACAACCTTATAATGCTCAGTACCTGCACCCTCCCAACTTGACTGTGTTGGAAGGCGATCATTAAAATGGCTTACAAAGTTTCCCTCCGTTCTACCTTTCACCCCAATTCACTCAGCATCAACTTGCTAAATAGCTGCGACCAGCAAGTCGAACTGCTTGAAGTGAAGATCAAATGCTTATCAATTCGGTTGACCGTAATCAATTCACATAATCGATAGATTGAAAACACATAATAGAAAAATCTATTTATGGCACAAACTCAGTATCAACAGAACGAGCATAAATTATCACCTCATATACAAGCGGTACAAGCGACTCAGCCGGTAGTGGAACATGATGATGCAGTGGCGGCGTCACAGGCGTACATGAATCCGCTTTCCAGAACGCCACGCAACATCCTTGCGTTACAGCGCATAGCAGGCAATCAAGCAGCACAACAGTTGATTCAACCGAAGCAGGGGTCTGCTCTGCACAGCACAATAGTCCAACGGGAGGGGGTTAGCGACGACAAGGCGGCAACGGCTGTGCCCACTGTTGTCACTGGCGGCAACAGCGCGATCGATACGACCAAAACTAATGGAAAGAGTGTCAATGTGACGCTAACAGCGCTCTACGAGGATGTTCCTGGCGAGGCAAAGGACAAGGTTAAGCGTGCCGATGCCGACGACGCGCTGTGGTTTGACCCACTAACCATGCTCTCTAACTACCCAGCCATGAAGCGCAGCACACAATCCTCTGGCGTTGTCACGGGTGGGCAGAAGACGATCGATACGTTTGCGGCTCCGGTGACGGAGGGCGACAACTCCGTTGGGCGCGGCTCAATTTCGGCGGAGCTGAAGTACGCGAGTGAGAGGAATAAGAGTTTCAAGGTGACAGTCAGTGGACTGTCGAAGAAGGACACGCCCAAGGCAGAGGCAGAGGCACGTGCCCTAATCCAGAAGAACATCATGACATTCGGAGACGTTGACGAGATCTCGAAGGAGACCGAGGCTGCATTAGCGCCGACCTATCCTGGCGTGAAGGTGTCGATCGTGACAGTCAAGAACAAAGTGATGGATGCTGGCCAGAGCACCTTCTTCTACAAGGTACGGAACGACGCGGGCATCTTGATGGAGGTACTGGTCGCGCCAGTGGGCGAGAAGCAGACTAAGTACTCGGGTTCAAAGACCATCGGGAGCACCACTGAGGACGAACGTTTGAAAAAGGACAAGAGTAAGACCGAGAAGGTGGACGTCAAGGACGTCGTGAAGGACTCGGAGAAAAGACCGAGTCCTCAAAGGAGAGCGTCGAGACCGAGTACAACGAGGCCGTCGTGCGAACGCTTGAGGACTATGTGACAAAGTCCACGACCATCCACAACGAGATCGCTTCTGACCTTGCAGAGACAGTTGTCAAGGACTCCGAGTATCACAAGGACGATGTCTGGAAGGAGAAACGGCGGGCGTCGAACATTGAAGACTATACCAAAAAGGTGAAGGGGCGAACCGAGAGCGGTGTGGAAGATAAGGAGAATTGGGCGGCCAAGCTCAAGAAAGGCATCAAGATCGCGAAGAAAGTGACCTCCATCCCTTTCATCGATAAGATTCCTGGTGTTGGTTGGATCACTCGCCGGGTCAAGGGTTGGCAACTCGATCTTGCAGAGGAGATAGCGGATCTGTTCGCCGAGACCGGTAAGGTGAACTACACGGACACGAAGGAAGACACTACGGTTAAGAAAGACACGACTATCAAGGACGATACCGAGGGACGCAACGACGTAGACATTAAGAGACACGACGAAGAGGAAACTAAGCGAAAGCTTCGGGAGGACTACAAGAGCAAGACCAATGATGAGTGGAAGCGTCACATGGAGGACATCACGACGACCACGAAGAAATACAAGAGCCTCACCCAGAAGGACTCAACCAGCACCACTGACAAAACGCACACCGAAGACTACTCCAAGACCACGCAGCAGGACGAGAGTGAGGCCGAGCAGCGGCATAAAGAGAACGAGCACAAGACCACCACCACCACTTTCGAGGTCTCGAATACGTGGAAATACACCAAGCCAGTGATCAAGGCGACAGTCGTAAGCGGCGACGCCCAAGTGAACAACGTCCCGTTTCCGCCAGAGGCTAACGAAACGCTTACACGAAAGTAGTCTAGAATTGTTCCCCTGGCGTGTGTTCGCCAGGGGAACAATTCTCGTCAACTATGATGCGGCAAGGCGTTGAACTACTGCATGTGCAACCTGGTCGGCTTCCTGTTCATAAATGTCCCCTGGCTGACCAATGGTCAGTTGAGGCTGAATCCCACCCGTTTGTTGCACCACATGGGTCAGTTCATGTGCCAAGAGTTCTCGTCCGCCAGAACTAGCCGGGTTGTATTCGCCCTGACGAAAGAAGATGTCCTGCCCGGTGGTGAAGGCGCGGGCACTAAGCGCTTGATTCAGAGTATCAGCAGTGCTGTCAGTGTGTATGCGCACACCACTGAAATCAGCGCCAAAGGTAGATTCCATTTGGATACGTGCTCCAGTGTCCAGCGATCGCCCGCCGCCACGGGCTTGTTCAATCGCAGCTTCCACAGCAGGGGGCGCTTCTGTTTCCCCTTGTCCCTGGCGCGACAGGTCTACGACCCGCTGCACGTAGTGGTTGCCATACTGCCGCTGCAGATGCAGGAAAAGCTGGTGCGTGCAGGAGGATGAAGCCGTTGTTGTGCGATCGCGCAAAGCTGCACTCAGCAGAGGAGATGGCACTCTGCCAACTTGACTAATCTGATGGATCAGGGGATCGACCTGCCCCGCCAGTTTTTCCACCGACTGTTCCACAGTTTGTTGCGGAAAGTGCGACTGTTTGTTCGGAGTTTTCTCCTGTCTATACTCATACATGGTGTCCTTACCTCCTTTACTGTCCCTGGCTACTTTCTGCCCCCAGAAATTCACTGCCGTCCTGCTTTCTGAATTTGATCACCTGCTCCGTCACCAGACCCACTTCAACGGGTGCAATCGGTTCAACACCAACCGTCACCAGGTAGCTGAAGGAGGCTTTCAGGCGGCCATCCAGCGCCCCCCAAAAATCCCAGGCATTGGGGGTGCGATCGGGTTGGGTAATCCAGGCCCGCAACGGCAGCGACTGATTGACCATTTCTCCCCTGAGCACGTCAGCTGGCAGGATGGGATAGCGCAGTAGCGTTTTCAGAATGGTGCCCAGTAACCGATGTTCATCGGCAATCTCTTTCGTCCAAACCGTGATCAGGTAGGACAAATCCATCCGAATGGGGGCAGCGGTTTCGGTTGCGATCGCGCCATTCCGGGCCAGGAATTGCTCATTACTGCGCAGTTCGTGATTCTCGCGGACATCGTACAAAAACACGTTGATAGTAGGTTTTTGTAGCTTGGTTTCCCAGTCCTTACTGGGCATTTCAAACTTGATGTCGATCGCCCCGCTGTCAATCGGCACTTTCTGAACCAGTAACTCTCTGAGCGTCTCATCAAGGTCCTGAATCATGAACACCTCCGGGAATTTCCATTTCTGCTTCAGTCAAGTTGTGCGGACAACTGGGATCGTTGATTTTGGGATTGATGATTTTACTCTCGAAATCGAGCCAGATGCGGGTGTCGTGAGGACAATCATAGGCGCGAGGATGGAGGACGGAGGAGTCTTTTCCTCATTCTTCTAAGAAGGACAGAGGACGGAGGACGGAGGAGTCTTTTCCTCATTCCTCATTCCTCATTCCTCATTCCTCATTCCTCATTCCTCATCCTCATTCCTCATTCCTCTTAATAAACTCCTCCTCATTCACC
>JAAUSG010000229.1 GCA_012034055.1 Leptolyngbyaceae cyanobacterium RU_5_1
CCTTCAAAGACGCGGCTCTAGTCTTTCAATTTGACAAAGCGTCGCGAACCTCCCCGCTGACGCTCCCACCGCTGGGCAGTCTGGATATCACGACGCTGGAGATGGGCGCAACCACCAACCCGTGGGATCAGCTGCAAGCCCTTTACACCTTTGAGGAAGGGAACGGTTCCATTGTTTACGATGTTTCGCGGATTGGAACGCCTCTGGATCTGATCGTGCAAGATCCGGAGAACACGCGCTGGTCAGGCGATGGACTGGTTGTGGCGGATTCTACTGTGATTGTTTCAACGAATCTAACGACGAAGCAGCCTACTCCAGCCAGCAAAATTATTAATGCGTGTATTGCCAGCAAAGAGGTGACGATCGCAGCCTGGGTGAAACCTGCAAAAGCCGATCAGGAAACTCCAGCCCGGATTGTCACGCTGGGGGCAGACGCCAGCGATCGCAATATTTCGTTGCAGCAGGGAGTCTGGGATCCAGATCAGAACGAAACCCAAAACGTCTATGGCACCCATCTGCGCACCACCCACACAAACAAGAGCGGTGAACCGCCGCTGGTGGCGACGAAGATTACGCCCACAACCGATCTGGTGCATCTGGTCTATACCCGGACGGCGCAGGGGCTGTCCAGGCTTTACATCAATGGCGTTGAACAGGCGAGTGGCACCCTTGGCGGAGACTTTTCAACCTGGGCTACGGACTATCCCCTGGCCCTGGCAAATGAGGTCAGCGGCGATCGCGCCTGGCTGGGGGAATATCGCCTGATTGCCATCTACAGTCGTGCCCTCTCACCCGACGAAGCGATCGCCAGCTACTACCCCACCATTCGCATGAGCGGGACGCTGACCCTGACGCAGGTGCCCGCACCGCTGAATGGGCCGCTCCCCGTTACCCTGAGCCATAGCCAGACGAGTAGTGTGCTGACCGTGAATCAAACCGCGACACTGCTGGTGGCAACCGGATTGCAGTTTGATCAGGTCACCCTTTCCTGGCAGCAGACCGGGACAGCCGCACCGGTGATTGCTGGCACGATCGCCGCCACCCTTTGGGACAACCCGCTTCACTTTGCCATCAGCCTGTCTGCCAACCAGTTCCTCCTGTCGGTGATCAAGCCCGTTGGCGTCCATGAGATCCACTTACCGGCGTCGGGTCGAGGGCCGTTGCAAACGCTGGGACATTTGACCCTGGCCCAGTTCAACCTGCTGGTGGATCGGACGGTCAGCACTCCGGCCTGGACGTTCCAGACCGATGCCCGGATCACGTTTACGGTGATTCCGCCGCCACTTAAGGGGCCCTTTCCGGTGCAGTTCCTAATTGAGGATGGCAGAGTTTGGTTGAGCCTGAATCCCACCGCACCGCTGGCGATCGTGGAAGCGCTGGCCTGCGATCGCGTCAATCTGAAGTTTGCGCCGGGTCAGGCGGACTGGGACATCCGGGGTGATATCAGTGTGTCGCTGTTTGGGCAGTCGCTGCCATTGGTGCCCTCGTTCGTCCAGATCGACACCACCCGGGTCTTCCAACTTGAGTATCGGCGCGACCCGGAGCAGACCCAGACGTTAAGCAACCCACCCGGACAACTGCAGCTCTTCAGTTTCATTTTGAAGACGCAGCCGACGAACAAAACGGTTTTCTGGCAACTCGCGATCGCCGGATATCTGGGATTGAAACGGGCAGACACGGCTGGACTGGTTGGTTTGCTGCTGCTCAAGGCGAGTGGTCAGGTGGTGGGCAATCCAGACCAGCCTCAGTCGCCGACCAGCCTGCAAGATAAGCAGAGCACGCTCCAGAGTTTGATGGACACGATCTTCAGTGGCGATCTCAGCTTTGAACGGAAGCGCGATCGCGTCATTCTGGCGCTGGTTGGCAAGCTGACTCTGTTCCCCGCTGGTCGCCGCTGCAAACGAACGGGGATGCCCGGATCGAAATCGATCCAGGCGTGCGCCTGTCGCTCCTGAACTCGCCGCAGGTGACGCTCCCTGATTTCACCTTGCTCGATCCCGATGTTGCGATCGCGGATGGGCGGTTCAGCCTCACGGGGTTGTGGCTGGGGGAATCGATTTCCCTGACTGGCATCCAGCGGGACAACCAGTTCATCTGGCAGGGTTTTGTCCTCTTGGCGCTGCCCTTTGATTTGCCGCTCAACATCGCGCTGGGGCTGGATCAGGAACCCCACAGTCCCATGGATCTGCCAGCCACGATCCGGAGCCGGGGGGCGAAAGCGTCCCTGCTGGTGGAATTAACCACGGCTGGCTTTTTGGCTCAAGTGGCGAGTCAGTTACAGTGGCGCAACGACGGCCTTACGGGGGAGTTGACGGTGCCGAAATTGCTGCTGTCTGCCCCACCCACCGATCGCAATGCGATCGTCGGGCCGATCTTGCAAGAACTCAGAGCCAGTGCCGACGAAGTCTTTGCCAACCAGTTCCAGCACCCGTCCGATTACTTCATTCTGGCTGACCAACCGCTGATCTACTACGGTGGGCACTTGAATCTACCCAAGGACATCACCGCCACCCTACCCGCCATCTGCGCCGCTGGATCGGGTGGGCCAGCGATCGCCGATCCCACCGACGTATTTCAGCTCCAACCATCGGATACAGCATCTCGTCTGACAATTAACCTGATCGAAAAAACAACTCGCGATTTGCAGGCGGCCTATCAAAGTTTTTTGGTGGAATTAGCGAAACAGGAGGCAGTACCCGGTAAGTTGCTACCCGGAGCCATCGATGCCGTGAAACGCGGTATTGCTGAACGGGTGCCGATGGCCTTCGACCAGGTGTTGTACTATCACTACGGTTTTGTCTTAGATCCAGCCAGGGGTAGGCAATACCTGGATTTGCAAGCGGGGATGCGCCTGCGGGTCGATTTCCAGAATTACCAGTTTGTCTTGCCCACCGACAGAACTCCCAATCGCCCGACTACAGGTGGGTTTGTCGGCAGTGGCACGACGTACTATCAGATCACCAGTTACCTGTTTCCAGTGAATGCGCAACCGCCCCAGTACCAGTATCTATTGGGCTTTGACCCCTTTGTCAGCAAGATTCAAACCACAGTGCCCACTGATCCGCTGCAAGGGGGTGCCAGCGGCGGGATTGTGGATTGGCTGCAGTCCGGTTACCGCCGCCCCTACTACCGTTTGTTCTACCCGACTCAGTTTGCCGACCAGGCGAATCCGAAGGGACCCGAACGGGCGATCGCGATCATCGGTGCCAGCAGCCTGTCCGATCTGGAAACGGCCACGAAGCAGTACATCGAGAATGGCTCCCTGCCCTCATCTGATCAATTCGTCAGCTTCTACTTTCGGGGGCGGGTCGTCGTGATTCCAGAGATCACCGTGTTTGTTCAGGATCAGCCCACCGCTGTGCCCGTCGGCACCACCTTCCGCCAGTTGATCGAGCGCTATGCCGGAATCCCTTCTGCCCGGTTGCGGGGACAGGATTTGCAGAAATTCCAGGGGATCCTCAGGCCCAGCCGGTTAGTGCATGAGGGCGTGAATAGTACTCCTTCGTATAAATTTATTAACTTAACCGATTACCGGCGCTATGAGTCAGGTATTGATGGGTTTGAATTGCCGCTTGTCAAAGGCGATCGCGTTTATTTTTAGAAGCTGTCTGATGAACCACCAAGACACTAAGGATCGTGAATTTAATAACTCCGAATTCTTGCGTAGGATGTGTTAGCGCAGCGTAACGCATCGTTATCAAGGGATAGATGCGTTACGGCTACCGCCTAACACATCCTACAAAATTCGATATTGTTTAATTCTCATTCCTAAGACACCAAGAAGTTCTACGCTTTGTATTTTTGTGCCTTGGTGGTTGCAAAAGCTAATTTCACACCTTCTCACCAATGACCAATGAACAATCTCACGAGTCCACAGTTTGAAAAAGAGGTGCGTTCTATTTCCTGAGTGGAGGTCCATTGGCGATCGCTGGAGACTACTGCATTGCCTTTTGGCCCAAGGTAGCTATCTCAGGAACATCGCTCTCTTTGCAACAAACCTGGCAGGTTGCAGGTGTCTACCTTTTCCTCAAGGTTCACGCCGACACACTGACGCAGGCTGGCCCACAGGCTAACTTTGAATCCGCGCTGCGCCAGCTATTGAGTGAACAATTGTTTCAAACGGTGCGTTTTCTCTGGATTGAGAACCCAACGGCGGCCCGGGCCACATGGCAGATGACCTTTTGGCGATCGCGCCTGGGCCGGATAATCAGGCTGCGATCGTCGGGCAACGAGCCGTGTTTCAATTTCGCAACCTGTTTCTGTCCATTGCCGGTGGCAGCCAGTGTACGCTAAACGCAGCGGGTGATGGGTTTGTGTTCAGCAAAGCGGCCGATAACCCGGACGGATTCTATCTGGCAACTGGAGCGGGAGCAACCCGGCTGTTCGGCATGGGCGCGATCGCTCTTTCCTTCAACGGTGCAACGGCTGGCTGTTTGCAGTTTGATTTGACGCTACGCCGACCGCCGGTTGCAACCAGCGGCAGTCCACCGCAGGTCGGCTATCCCGAACTGACCGCCCTCGACATTGGGCTGCGGCTGTTTTTCAAAGACACCGCTGCCGATTTGCCCGTCAGCGACTCTGAGTTTTTTGTCACCTCACGGCGCTATCCCTTCCTGGTTGAAGATGCCAGCGCCTACACCACTGACCTGACCCTGACCGTTCAGCTTGATCCGCTCAATCCCTTGCAGGAAGCCCGCACCTATTTTGGATTTCGTCAGGGGGACGTTTCGCTGCCCTCCGGTTATCGCACTAACATCGGCTACACCGTTCACCTGACTCCCCAGTCCAACAGTCGCCTGGTGTTTGCACCCATGCCAGCGACCTATGAGGTCAGTGCGGACGACCCCGTTTATCTGGTGCCCGCTGGTGATTTTGAACTGACGGTTCCCCCTTATAATGGTGCGCCCGCTAACCCCAACCAGAATCTGCTTTGCGGTATTTCCGGGGTGGAATACATCCGGCTGGCCAGCGATCGCACCATGCTCTCCTTCCGTCCGGGACAGGCCGCCTTTGCCCCCGGATTCATTCCCAACGTTCCCTTAAAATCCGACTTAAAATCCGACGGTGGCAGTGATAGTCCATTGACCCACCTGGCTACCACCGCCTGGGCCTACGTCTGGCAGCAGGGGGGTGCGCCCACCTACTTCGCCCAGCCGGATCAGGCGGTGCTGCACCAACCGAAAGCCAGGGCGTCCACCGCGATCGCGTCCGGAGTTGAGCTACTGCAATACATGGAAGTGCCCACGGCGACACTACCCCCCCCGGATCAGGAGACTGCCCCCGCCTTTCCACTGTTTCCCTACGGCGGTGTCCAACCCGATGCCGAACAGGGCGTAGCGTTGACCGACTATCAACAGCTCGAACTGCAAGTGTTTAGCCCGATCCGACGGGCCCAGATTAACCAGATCAGCGCGAACGGAAACGGCCCGCTTCCCTTAATGTCCGCCACCTTATCCGCGTTGCCGGATGCACTCGCAGACAGCCAAACGACCACCGGTACGACTCCGCAGGGCTTTCTCGCCACCTTCGCTGATGAGTTTGAAACCTGGCGATCGCTGCTGCTGGCCAAAGACACCGCCAACAAAACTGTCCAGTTTAAGGACATTGAGCGAACGGCACCGCTGCGCTCCGCCCTGCAGTCCAATCAGCTCTGTCTGGTCATTTCGGACCCCAAAGCACTTCAACCCTCAGCGCAGAAAACCTACTTCCCGGACAACCAGTTAACCATCCAGGGCTGGACCTTTGATCTCAATCCAGATCACTGGGCCAAACAGGGGACGATCCTGATCTTCAAGTTCTACACCAAACCACTGATTGAGCTGATCCAGAATCCCCAGATGTGGTCAATCCCGGAGGTGTTTAGTGGCGATCCAACCGCAACCACCGCAACCCGCGATCGCCTCCTAAATCTGATCTGGGGCGGATTAGCCAAATATGCCAGCGGCGCACCCAGCGAAGACAAAACTCGGATTCAGGACGCCTTAGCGACCACCGAAAACCTCCCGTCCACCCTGCGCAGCCAGGTTGAAGACGCTTTGAAAGCAACGGGGGCAGGCACATCCGCCAAAGACTACGACCACTACAAACTGCTGGCCAACGCCGCCCTCAACGCCAACTGGTCTGGCATTCTGGCGTTGAATGTGCATGTGCCGCCCAGCAATTTACCCCGCGAATTGCTGGCCATCAGTACCGGCATTGATGAATCCAAATTCTTTGCCCAGTATGTCGGGATTGAAACCACACCGATTACGCCCACTCCAACGGCAACGGCAACTGAGCTAGTGGTGGGGCAATCGTCGCTGTTTGCCCTGGTCGATTATCAGGATGATACCGTTCCGCCGCCGACCGCAACGGGCTACAACTTCCAGGTCAACAGCCTGATGGCGCTGTTCCAAAACTCACAGCTGAAGGCGTTTTCCAGCGAAGTGACGATCGTCCTGGATCGCCTGTTTGAAGAGCGCACCCAACTGCTGAATGACGCCAGCGGCCGCAACATCGTCATCTTGAAAGGCACGGCGGAGAACCACGACGGCAAAGTCGCCTATGCGTTCAGTTTCAGTGGCGACAATCACTTTGCGACGCCCGACAGTCGGGTGCTGAATCAAGTCGAAATTATCAAAGCGCAACTCGCCACTGATCCGATTGCCGATCTGGAAGCAGCCACCCTGACGATTACGGGACGCTTCACCTTCTGGGGGCGATTGAACTTTAAACCACTGGAAAAGTTTGATGCGTTTTCCTTTGGTGCCGAACCCCCGCCGCCCAAATCGGAAACCGCGATCGCGCCAGACAACGATCGCTATCTCAGTTTCAGCAATCTGGTGGTGACGATGAGTTTTCAGCGGGTTAAGAAAGACAACGTGATTACCCTCAGCGATCGCCAGTTTGCCTTTGTCGTGGAGAATCTGGTGTTTGATCTGCAAAAGAGTCGGGTACGTCAGCACAGCCTCTATGCTAAATTCCCCTTGAAGTTAACCGGGCTGCTCTACTCCGATGGCAAAAAGAAACCCGGTGGCTACTTGCCCGTCAAAACGCCCCTGGGCAGCAGTGGCCCACCCGATGCCACACCCTGGTACGGCCTCACCTTTGAACTGG
Organism: Leptolyngbyaceae cyanobacterium RU_5_1; assembly: GCA_012034055.1. Taxonomy (GTDB): domain Bacteria; phylum Cyanobacteriota; class Cyanobacteriia; order Leptolyngbyales; family Leptolyngbyaceae; genus JAAUSG01. Next base: position 7,096 of record JAAUSG010000229.1, read on the forward strand.
ATCTGGGTGGATTGGGGGCCCTGTCGGGAGCCACCAAATTTGTCACCAGTCTGCTACTGGGCTGGACACCCACGGGCAGTGCTGGTGCAGCCGGTGGCAAGGTCTTTGTCGGCTTGAAGATGCCCGGACTGGCGGGAGATGTGCTGGGATTTCCGCTGCAAAGCGTGATCAAGCTGGCCTTCAAGAGTGTCGAGTTTGTCGTCGCACCCGGTAGCGGCGATCGCAGTTCCAGTTACCTGCTCAAGCTGAAAAACATTGTGCTCAAGCTGTTTGTGCTCTCCTTCCCACGGGGCAGCCAAACTGAACTGGTCATTTTTGGCGATCCCAAAGGCACCCCAGAAAACCGCACCGTTGGCTGGTATGCCGCCTATGCCAAAAATCCCACCCCAGCGGCGGCCAAACCACCGCCCAAGTAGCGATCGCCACCGTGCTCACAAACAGTGAGCACAAACAGTGAGCACACTGGAACGGCGATCGCAATCCTTGTAAACTCTATCTGGAGAACCTATGATCACTCGGGTTGATACAACTTAAGCAACCGCTGAAAATCCACAACAACCGGCTGTTCACCTTTTACACCGGCTGTTCACCCTTCACACAGTAGAGCATTACCATGCCAGACACTGACCCCGTTCTGCAAGCCAATAGTATTTCCGGATTAATGGATGCGGTGAATACTCAGTATGGGTTAAACCTGCCCACCAATTTTCCTGAAGGCACTCCCCTGGCTGATCTCTGGAAAACCACGGTTAGTGTCAGAGCTGGTAATGGTGAGGGCAAAACCTATACGGCTGAAGGCGACACGACCTATGCCGCAATCACCTTGAAAGCAGAAGTGAAATTAGTGATCACCCTTACGTAGGCGATTTCTGAGGAAAAAGATCCCCTGTTGTAGGGGCAGGTTTTGTAGGTAATCTACCGACAAAACCGTTTAACCTCGGCTAAACCTGCCCCAACGGGTAATTTCTTTTCTGGAGATCCCCTTGATGTGCGGCAACGATGCATGTCTGATGCAATGCTGATTCCTGATCACGGTTCTGTTTTCTGTTATCCCATCTCTTACACGAGGAACTAACCTATGCCAGATCCAGCTCCCAATCCTCTAGCCCCTAAATCGAAAGTTTATTTCGGCATCGTTTTTGATTTTGATGGCACCGAAATTCCTTTGGAACCTAAAAGCGCGATCGATGAAATTAAAACCAATGGGATTGAGTGTGGCTTAAAACCCGGACAACGCATCAATCTTGGCAAGGTGGGGCAAAGACTGAGTGGACTTTTTGGAACATTAGGAATTACCAATGCAGCAGACTATTTTGACGCAACAACTGGCAAGATTAAAGACGATAAATTACCCGATATTGCACCTCTGAAAAACGCTGTAAATCTCCTCACAGACGCCGATCTCACCATGAAAATTTTCACATTAAGTTGCCGGGTAGCCAGACAACTGACAAGACAAAATACTACACGGTTGGGTTGTCGGCTGTGTGGGTTGGCCCCGATGCCGGAAAACTAATCGATGGCGTCGATTTGAAATTGAAGGGGGTGTTTTTCAGAGTCAGTAATGAACCACCTCCAAAATTGGGATAACTGGCTTCGCATTTCTTGTTATCTGACTGGTTTGACTGGTTCCCAGGCTCTGCCTGGGAACCGAAAAGAAACTGTGGTTGCAAAATCCAATGCTTGGGGGGCTGCCCCCCAAACCCCCCGAATTCAGGGGACGGTTGCGTCCCCCGAACCCCCTCCAAAAGGTGGTGACGACGGAAGCAAAGACCTTGATATTTCCAGACCGTGTAACAGTACCCCCATCTGTGGTGATCAGAATCAATCCCTTGCGGGGGGTGTGGGGGAGTT
>JAAUSG010000230.1 GCA_012034055.1 Leptolyngbyaceae cyanobacterium RU_5_1
GTCAAGCGTTAGCATAGATGAAGAAGTTTATTATCTTAGGCGCACCAATTGGTACGCCTTTTTTGTCTCTCTTCTATTCTCGCTAATCCTACGTTGTCTCCCCCAACTTCCAGATGCGCCCTACCTCACTGAGAAGGCTTCGCTGAAGCGGCGGGTGACGGGTTCAATCAGGAAGGTGAGCACCGATTTTTCGCGCGTCACAATTTCGCCTGTTGCTGCCATTCCGGGCGTTAGTTCGACGTTCTTACCGTGAACCGCGATCGCGTCTTTATTCAACTTAATCCGGGTGGGAAAGACTGGACCCAGAGACTGGCCATTCTCATCTTTTTCGACGATCGCGTTTGGGCTGACCTTGATCACTTCTCCATCTACAATGCCAAATTCCTGGTAGGGGAAGGTTGCCATCTTCACCTTGGCTCTCTGTCCCACGCGAATAAAGCCAATATCGCGGTTCAAGACTTTCACTTCCAATACGACATCTTCACCCTTAGGCAGGATGGAGAGCAATTCTTCTCCTGACTGCACGGGACCTCTCGTCGCTTTGATCGCATACACCGTGCCGTCGAAAGGAGCCTCAACGGTTGCACGCTCCCGCTGTTGCTTGGACTCCGCCAACTGACCTTTGATCGAGGCTAATTCTTCCTTGCGTTTTGTCAATTGGGTCAGAATTTCACTCTGGCGTTGAGAATCTAGTCCCTCGGCTTTACTTTGAGCTGCTTGATAGGCCTGTTCAGCCTGCCGAATTTTTTCCCGTTGACCATCAACTTCTTTCTGAAGCGACCCCACTTTGTCCTCGGCATTGGTCACATTATCTTTTGCCCGAATGTACTCCAAGCGGGGAACGGCTCTGTCAGACAATAAGGTCTGCAGCCCTTGCTCTTGCTCTTGTGCATTTTCGAGGTTCGTCTGAGCGTTTCCCAGGTTTTCCTGCAATCTAGCTAGACGGGTTCTTGCTTCACTAATGATGGCAAACTGTTGATTCGCTTCAGCCGCCGCGGATGCCTTCTGTTCGTCAAACGCCTTTAGGCGTGCTCCCAGAAATTCGTCTTGCAGAGCAGTTCCAGTGTTGCTACTTCCGGCACGTTCTGCTTCCAAACGGGACACGTCTTCCTGGATCAATTTGGAGGTCTTTTCCAGGCGATCGATCTCTGCCTCAATCACCTTCGTCTTTTCGGGTTCTACTTCAACCAAAACTTCTCCCTTCTTGACCACAGCCCCCTCTTTCACCTTCACCTGGTCAATGTTGCCTCCCCCTAGCGATCGCACTGGGCGCACTTGAGTCGATGGGATCAGTTCGCCCTGCGCGATCGCCACCTCATCCACCTTACTGAAGTAGGCCCAGGCGATCGTCCCAAACACGAGTAAACTAATGCCACCCGCTAACAAGCGAGTATAAAGCGGTGGCAATTCCTGAACCGCTTTCCCCAATTCATAGGAAAGCGACTCCTCTGGGTTTGCCAGTTGTTGTCTAACCTGTCGGGATTGGGCCGGTGTGGAGGATAGGGGGGCTTTCATTGCAGGTGACCAAATCTATGACAACTTGATATGCTGTTGTGCTACTAAGTTAGCCAATGTGTCCTGGCGACTTCCTGAATTGATACAAAATAATTGGGTCTATCTTACGAGCTGTTTTCTTTCTTAACAACTTTTGTTGTTGCCAGGGCTACCGTGTTCCAACTTTTGAAGCTTATTATTCAAGCCGTTCAACCACTTTTGGTTCCCTTCTGCTTGGTGTCAGCCTGGGCGATCGTGATTTTGATCGTCTGGAGTTTTTGGGCAGCCGTGCGCGACACAGCCGCTCGAACCCGCCAGCTTCACCAAATTCCCTGTTCAAACTGCCGATTTTTCACCAGCGACTATCATTTGAAATGCACCGTTCATCCCGCGATTTGTCACTTCATCCCCTTTCAAGAATGAATTAGTCGGAATTCGGCTCAGAGGAACGATTGTTGGGAATTTGCTCGGCTTCAGGACAATCGTCAGCAACGACAGGTTCCACATTTCCCTTCGGAACCGAAGCCAGTTTCTGAGTTACAGCGCCGATGCTTTCCAACCGCACCATCTCTTCCCAAGAACAGTTCTCGTCTTCTTCTTCAGTTTCGTACCGAAGCGTGACCAGGTCTCCCTCGATGTCAAGAATTCGGGCCCGTTCAATCCAACGCTGCTGGTCCCGCAAGAAGATCCAGACTTCACGACCATCGCAACACAGTTGATAGATCTTGCGGTGTAGCATGATTGCTTCTCCTAAGCACTTAATTGTTCAAATACTTTGAAACTTGCAGTTTGGCTGAGGACTTCTAAGCCATCAGCGCTTGGGCCGGTTGTTTGCCCAAGCAACCTGAACATTCAACATAAATTGCTCCCGCTCCAATCTCCGCTTACCCATGTAGCGATGCGCAGTTTGGGAGTCATTTGAACGCATGAGCAAAAAGCCGAAGCATTTATCAGAAATTCGAGGAGGATTCCGAAGCGATTGCAGAAAGGAAGAGCTTTAGTAAAAGTCATTGCGTGTAGCAAAGCTATACATCTTAAGGAGTCTTAGGTCTTGAAACTAGGTGCGAGATCTTGAGGAAAGAACCCTTGGGTCAGAAAGAGAGCCTCAAGCGTAGAAGCCCTGGTTGGATAAGTAATTACAGTGTGAAGAGGCTGACCCATCTAAGTCTGTATACCTTACTGCTGAACCCAATATCCTATAAAAAATGATACTTAGCAGAGTCCGTTGACTTAGCCCTTTCAAGTATCGGATTGTACCATTATTCTAGCTGTTGTTAAGACGAAGTGGGTGTTCGGGATATTTGTTGCTTAGCATGGAGTAAGTTGGCTGTGGTTCTATCTACCTTGACTACAGATGTCTGTAAGCTTCTACCCTAATCAACCTTACAGCCTGCTGTGTCACGCTACACAAAAATTAACGTATAACGAGAGACTAAAGATGTTGTTACATTTGAGTACCTGGTTAGAGGTCGAGTCTTACCTGCAGCGGTCTAGAGGCATCATTTTTCCAATTGGTTCAACGGAGCAACATGGGCCAACGGGCTTGATTGGAACAGATGCAATTTGTGCAGAAGCGATCGCGCAGGGCGTTGGCGATGTGACCCAAGCCCTTGTTGGACCTACGATCAACGTCGGCATGGCACTTCACCACACGGCATTTCCCGGCAGCATCAGTTTACGACCCAGCACGCTCATTTTGCTCATCCGAGACCATATCACCAGTTTGGCAAAGGCAGGGTTTACTCATTTCTTCTTCATCAACGGGCATGGTGGCAATGTTGCTACTCTAAAAGCAGCATTCTCCGAAGTTTACGACTCCCTGGCAGACTTGAATGTGCCCAACGCGGATCAGGTGCGCTGCCAAATCAACAACTGGTATATGGGTAGCTCGGTCTACAAGTTGGCGAAGGAACTGTACGGTAATCAGGAAGGCTCCCATGCAACGCCGAGTGAAGTTGCCCTGACTCAATATGTCTACCCACAGGCAATCAAGCAAGCTCTCCTGAGTGAAAAGGTTTCTCAAGACTACCGAATCTACGGAGCCGCCGATTTTCGTCGTCGCTATCCGGATGGACGCATGGGTTCCAACCCAGCACTGGCAACCCCTGAGCATGGCAAACAATTCTACGAATTAGCCGTAAAGGAACTGAGTCATGCCTATTTGGAGTTTTTGGCAGAGTAGGGAAGTGGTGAATGACGAATGACGAATGACGAAGAGACGCAACTAAGGCGATTTTTGAGAAAGATTCTACCCCTGTAGCGACGAACGGCCGTTCTAAATTCCGTACTTCAGTTGGATTCGGATGCCGGTGCTAGGGCCGGCAAGTAGGAAAACGGCTTGACCAAATTTTGGGGGTCCGGTGCGGATGACTGGGTTGTTGGAGAAGCCATAGCCTTCAGTCGGGATTCCAGCGCCGTTACGGTTCAGTTTGCGATCGCGTTTTGATCATGAAACACCGCGATCGCGTAGCTGCCTGCGGACAGGTTTCCATAGGAGAGCTTCATCGGTGCTTCCGTAATCTTCACGCATTCCTGCTTAACGGCTTTTTCATTGCCGTTTGGAAAACCCTGGCTGCCTGAGAAAAGTTTGATGCAGAGCAACCCTTTCTGGTTTTGCAGTCCATCCACCACCACAGTGAGACCGCCCTTGTAGTCAGCTTTTGCACTGCAGGCAAAGATCAGGCTAGTTGCAACTATAAGCGGCACACTAATTCTCAAACTCATTTTCATGGCTTCTCGTGACAGTGAACAGTGAGCAGTGGACAATGAGCAGTGGACAGTGAAAACTGAAGATTGGTAACTGACGCGATGTGCAACTAAATCATGGAAAGCATTGATTTCTCGTGGAGCGGGCATCTTGCCTGCTCAAATTGGGCGGACAAGATGTCCACCCGACAAGGATTTGTCGAAAGTCGCACATCGCGTCAATGACTAATGACCAATGACCAATGACCAGTGACCCTTTTGACGTTGCTTTGCTGAATTAGTTGCACACCGGACTAATCATGGCTCAGGGGAGGGGATTTTGAAAGGGCGATCGCGATCGCGTCCACCACCCGTGCTACTGGAATCACCTCAATATCCAGGTTTGAGAAGGTTTGCCCTTTAGGAATAATGGCTTGTTTGAAACCCAACTTGGCGGCTTCCTTGAGGCGCATTTCCATCTGGGAGACGGGGCGTACCTGACCGCCCAAGCCCACTTCACCGATCAGTACCATGCGCGGATCGACATCGCGATCTCGGAAGCTGGCCACAACGGCGATCGCCACGCCCAAATCGGCTGCTGGTTCATTCACGCTCAAGCCCCCCGATGAGGCGACATAGGCATCCAGCTTGGACAGGGGAATTCCCACTCGCTTTTCCAGCACCGCCAGAATTTGTAGCAACCGGTTGTATTCAATGCCTGTGGTTGAGCGCCGAGGTGAGCTATAGCTGGTGGGGCTGACTAACGCCTGCAGTTCTACCACAATTGGACGGGTGCCCTCGCAAGCAACAATCGTTGCGCTTCCCGGAGATACCTCCTCTCGGTTGCCCAGAAATAGTTCCGACGGATTGACCACCTCCTGCAAGCCTTGATCCACCATCTCAAACACGCCAATTTCGTGGGTTGCGCCAAAGCGGTTTTTCACCGAGCGCAAGAGCCGATGACTAGCAAAGCGATCGCCCTCAAAGTACAACACCGTATCCACCAGATGCTCCAGCACCTTGGGACCGCGATCGCGCCCTCCTTCGTCACATGCCCAACAATGAACAGCGAGATATTCTGCCGCTTGGCGAATCGCATCAGAATAGACGTACACTCCCGCACCTGCGCCACCGAACCTGGAGCAGAGGTTAACGCCGCAAAATAAAGCGCCTGAATACTATCCACGATCGCCACCTCCGGCTGCAGCGACTCCAGCTCTTCCAGGATGGTATCCAGGTCAATTTCAGGAAGCAGATAGAGGGAGGGGGAGGAGATTGGAGATTGCAGATTGGAGATTGCAGATTGAGAGTTCGTTGCGTCTCCGTGTCTCTTCCGTACCTCTCCAGTTTCCCCTGCCTCCTCTGCTTCTCCATTCCTCCCTCCTCCGTCCTCCCTCCTCTCTCCTCTTTCCTCTTTCCCCACTCCCAACCGCATCGCCCTCAACTTCACCTGCTGCCCCGATTCCTCGGCGCAGATGTAGAGGACGCGATGGTCTTGAGCAAGACGGTTGGCGGTTTGCAGCAGCAGGGTCGATTTGCCAATCCCCGGATCGCCGCCAATCAACACCAGAGAACCGGGAACAATCCCACCGCCCAAGACGCGATCCAGTTCTGTGTAACCAGACGCTAACCGGGCTTGGGGATGATCTGAAATTTGTGCCAGTGTCAGCGAGGCTTTCGGTTGGGCGGGTTGAGCCTGTAGACTGGAGCGTTTGCGGGTAGCGGCGGAGGTGGCAGAGGTGGGGGTAGAGCGGGTGGTTGCCGAATTTTGGGCAGAAACCAACTGTTCTTGCAGCGAATTCCAGGCTTCGCAGGCAAGGCATTTACCAAAATATTGAGAGTATTCAGCTCCACATTGATTGCAAACGTAGAGCGATCGCAACTTAGCCATTCTTGGTCAAAATAGAGGCATTTTAGGCAAGGAAATCGTCAACAATCCCAAAAACTTAAGAAAGTTTAAAGCGTTTCTAAGGAAGAATCTCAGCGATCTTAACTTTAAAAAAGTCTGAAGCGTCTTTGGGAAGAGAATCTTGGCGGTCTTAGCACTTATAAATAGAGTACTATTCTAACCATAGGGTACAAAAAATTAATGATTAGAAATGCTGCTTTAGGGAGCGCGCGAGAATTGGAAAACCATAAGGAAAAAATACTGGTCGTTGATGACGAAGCCAGCATTCGTCGCATCCTTGAAACTCGTCTTTCAATGATTGGCTACGATGTTGTCACAGCGGCGGATGGTGAAGAGGCGCTGGAAACATTTCGGAACGCCGATCCCGATCTGGTGGTTCTGGATGTGATGATGCCCAAGCTGGACGGCTACGGTGTTTGTCAAGAATTGCGCAAAGAGTCAGACGTACCCATCATCATGCTGACTGCCCTGGGCGATGTGGCAGATCGGATTACCGGACTGGAGCTGGGTGCCGATGACTATGTGGTCAAACCCTTCTCGCCCAAGGAATTGGAAGCCCGGATTCGTTCTGTGTTGCGTCGGGTTGAGAAGACGGGAACATCAGGGATTCCCAGCTCCGGTGTAATTCACATCAACACGATTCGCATCGATACGAACAAGCGTCAGGTTTACAAGGGCGATGAGCGGATTCGACTCACGGGTATGGAGTTTAGTTTACTGGAGCTATTGGTGAGCCGCTCTGGTGAGGCCTTCTCTCGCTCCGAAATTCTTCAGGAGGTATGGGGATACACTCCAGAGCGCCATGTCGATACGCGCGTGGTCGATGTTCATATCTCTCGCCTGCGGGCCAAGTTGGAAGATGACCCCAGCAATCCAGAGCTAATTCTGACGGCACGAGGAACAGGTTATTTGTTTCAGAGGATTATTGAACCCGGAGAAAACGACTAGGCGTAAGCTGGAAGAAAGTACGCCGATTAGTAGCTCTTTCATGCAAATTTATTTGGACTACAGTGCAACAACGCCGACGCGACCTGAAGCGATCGCGGCAATGGAGCAAGCCCTCAGAGAACAGTGGGGCAATCCATCGAGCCTGCACACTTGGGGACAACGGGCGGCAACGATTGTGGAACGGGCCAGAGTTCAGGTTGCACGCCTGATTAATGCCCCGGCGGAATCGATTGTGTTTACCTCCGGTGGAACGGAGTCCGATAATCTAGCCGTGATGGGCGTTGCGCAGCACTATTCCACTCCCCAACACATCGTGATTTCGAGTGTGGAGCATTCGGCGATCGCGGAACCCGTGCAGCTCCTGGAACAGTGGGGTTGGCAGATAACCCGACTGCCGGTGGATCGACACGGGCGGGTGAACCCTCTGGAACTCAAAGCGGCGCTCCAGTCCAACACGGTTCTGGTTTCCATCATCTATGGGCAGAGTGAAGTGGGTACCCTGCAACCGATTCCAAGGCTGGCTGCGATCGCCCATGCCCACGGTGTGCTGTTCCACACCGATGCGGTTCAGGTTGCTGGACGGTTGCCCATCGATGTACGGCAGATGCCGGTGGATTTGCTTTCGCTGTCCAGCCACAAGATTTACGGTTCCCAAGGTGCTGGGGCATTATACGTGCGTTCAGGGGTATCTCTTGTGCCCTTGCTGAGTGGGGGTGGGCAGGAATCTCGATTGCGCTCTGGAACCCAGGCGGTTCCGGCAATTGTTGGATTCGGCGTTGCGGCAGAACTCGCAGATCGGGAAATGGCAACTGAAACACCGCGCCTGATCCATTTGCGCGATCGCCTCTTCGACCAGCTAGCTGATGTTCCTGGATTGATGCCAACCGGCGATCGGCTGCATCGCCTGCCCCACCACACCAGCTTCTGCGTGGACTATGCAGATGGCGAAATTCTGACTGGCAAAGCTCTGGTGCGTCACATGAATCTCGCCGGAATTGGCATCAGTGCTGGAGCGGCCTGTCGCAGTGGTAAAGTCACGCCCAGTCCGATTTTGCTAGCAATGGGGTATGGCGATCGCGTTGCCAAATCCGGCATCCGTCTCACGCTGGGACGCGATACCACTGAAGCTGACATCGACTGGGCTGCAATGGTGTTGAAGCAAATTCTGACACGCTTTCCCCAACCTGCTCTTTCCTGGTAGCCTACCATAGTAGTTTTGAGGGGTAACACAATTAGATGCATTGTTGCAGCTTGGACAGCGGTTACGACTTGTCCAGCAGGCTCTCATCCCACAAGTCACTCATGTCTTTTGCTTGCATCAACGTTTCCCAGGTGGTTGGAATAAAGGCAATCCGCCGCAGTCGTTTGCTAATAATCGGATTTGGCAGCCGCTTCAAGGATGACAGCTCCAATTTGCAGTAGCGTTGCTGGCTTTTAGCATCACTGGGTTGTTCGGGAAATAATTCCCAACGATACACGTCATGAATAGCCCTCACATCAGCATAGTAATTCACGGCATGGGCTTCGTGGTCAAAGATCTTCGTTTGATAGAACGCTAACCATTTGGGATGCCAGCGATCGCGATGCTTGAGCTTTTCGACTTGCTCAATTGGAATCCGATACCAATGCTGTTTGCGGACAATTTCCATATCTGCCCGACTGTTCATAATTGCGACCAGCACTTCACCACAGGTTGACATGAGGGAAAGGAGTAAGGAGGGAGGAGGGAGGAGGGAGGAGTGAAATAGGCGGTTCAGCAAATGAGAAAAGTCTCTTTCTCTATGAATCCCGTTTTGAGTCCTTTCCTACCTCTCACTGCTTGTCTCTTGCCTTAGAGGATGTTTGAAAAGGTGTGGTCTGTGATGTTAAGCACTCAGCGATCCCCCCTAGCCCCCCTTAAT
>JAAUSG010000026.1 GCA_012034055.1 Leptolyngbyaceae cyanobacterium RU_5_1
TTTCCAGGTCTCGCCCGGTGAGGACGCGATCGCCCATGCCGAGCAAGCCCCAAATCCTCTGCGACAGCCTGCGCCGTGAGTTGATGGTCTCCCGTGATCATGACAGGGCGAATTCCGGCTGTCCGGCAACGAGCAACGGCTTCTCGGACTTCTGGACGAGGCGCATCCAGCATTCCCGCCAGCCCAACCAAACTAATTCGCGTTCAGTTGCGTCGTCCGCCTCATCATCTGGAATCTCCGCCAACGGTTTGCAGGCAAAGCCAAGCACTCGCAATCCCCGACCTGCCATTTGGTCGTTGCGCTCCAAAATTCGCTGGCGTTGCTCATCCGTAAGGGGTTGAGCTTCACTATCCACCTGAATCTGCGTGCAGCGCTCTAAAATTAGCTCCGGTGACCCTTTGGTGAACATCACATAGGGACAGGGACCATCGGCGACGCCGTAAGCCTCGTCCACCACTTCTACGACGACGCTCATGCGTTTGCGTTCAGATGAGAAGGGAAATTCAGTCTTACGGGGCAGCTTACTGGACCACTGATCTCTCTCAAACCCCGCTTTCGCCGCTAGCGAGAGCAAGGCTCCTTCGGTTGGGTCACCCAAAATAATCCACTCATCGTTGTCCTGTTGCAGAATGGCATCGTTACAGACCACACAAGCGGTGAGCAAATTCAGCAGCTCCGGATCATCCTCCGGTTCGATGGGCAGTGCGGAATCAAACTGTTCGCCCATTGGGTAAAATTTGCCCAGCGGGTCATAGCCTTCGCCCGTGATCCGCATCGACTTTGTGGCGGTGTCTGCCAGCTTCACCACCATCTTGTTTTGCGTTAGGGTACCGGTCTTGTCGGAACAGATGGTCGTTACAGACCCCAGTGTTTCTACGGCCGGGAGCTTACGGATCAGCGCATTTCGCTTCACCATTCGCTGAGTTCCCAAGGCGAGTGTGACGGTGATCACGGCTGGAAGTCCCTCTGGAACGATCGCCACCGCCATACTCAGAGAAACTTCCACCAGTTCCTTCCATGCCCCCCATCCCAAGACGAGAATGCCACCAATCACAACCAGTCCGACCAGCGTCATCGCGCCGGTAACCAGGGTTTTGCTGAGCTGCGCCATGCGCTGCTGCAGGGGCGTCGGCTCTGACTCTACCGACTGCAACAAGGTGGCAATCCGTCCCAGCTCGGTTTTCATGCCAGTATTGGTAACGACGGCTGTGGCCCGCCCGTTGACAATATCCGTGCCTTGAAACACTAGATTGATGCGATCTCCCAGCGACGTATCATCCGGCAGTTCCAAATCTGCCTGTTTACTCACCGCATGGGCTTCCCCCGTCAATGCTGCTTCACGCACCTGTAAATTGGCTTCCTCCAGCAGGCGGGCATCGGCGGCAACCTGAACTCCTGCCTCCAGCAGCATGATGTCTCCAGGCACCAGATCCTTTGAGTCCACCTCAACGGCTCTGCCGCTCCGAACGACTCGCACCCGTGACGACGCCATTTTCTTGAGAGCCGCCAAATCTTTCTCTGCTTTGCTCTCCTGGAAGTAGCCCAGCAGCCCGTTCAGGATCACAATAGCCAGAATCGCGATCGTATCCTTAAACGGGATCTCTCCCGGCTTTAGGGTTCCATTGCGCAGGTCAATGAAGTCAATGGTGCCGGACACCAGTGCAACTACAATCAACAGGATCAGCATGATATTGGTGAACTGATCCAGCAAAATCTGCCAGGCGCTTCGTCCCCCGGTTTCCTCAATTTCATTGGGTCCAAAGCGCTCCAGATTGGCAGCGGCTTGCTCAGTCGTCAAACCAGATTGGCGATCGCTCTGCAACGATTCCAGAGCTTCACTGGCACCCACAGAATGCCAGACAGTAGTGGAGTTTGAGGTGGAAGAAAGAAGAGTCATACAAAGCGCAGGCAATAAGTGTTATAACACCAACAGCACTTAACTATAGTGCTTAGATTCTAACGATTGGCACTATTAAGCAGTATAAACTTCGCATAAATTGATTTTGTCTCATGGTCGCCAATCCATTCATCCCCGAAAATCTCGTCGGGCGGCAGGCAGAACGGTATCAGATCATCCAGGTTCTAGCCGCTGATGGTGACCTGCTGGTTGCTGGCGTACCTGGAAGTGGGCGACGCACCCTGATTCGCTATGCGGCTCACGATGTAGGAGCCAAAGTGATTGAAATTGATTGCCTGCGGGCAACTGATAGCCGCCGATTTCTGCATTTGCTAGCAGAGGGCATCCTGTTCTGCTTTGAAACACCGGCTGAACTAGCTCTGATTCAGCGCTGGAGTACTCATCAACCCATTGTGCTAGAAGAATCCGCGAGTGGACAAGCACGACTCGTGTGGCACGCCGCGTCTATCGATGAATGGCAACTGTTGCAAACCCTACTCGCCCTCCCGCAGGTAATGGCAGAGTGGCTCAACAGTCGCATCGTGATCGTTTTTCAAAACTTTACACACATTCGTTCCTGGGACCGTTCCGAGAAGTGGGAAAACTACCTGCGCCAGGAAATTCAGCAGCAAAGTCGCGTCAGCTATGCCCTAATTACCACCGTTACCGAAAACTGGATGCAACAGAGTGATATGCAGGTCGTGTTTTTGGGACCGCTCAAGAATGAAGACCTGCAATCCTGGCTGATTGAAGCAATGGCAACTCACGGGTTGAAGTTTGAACCGCAAGCCCTGGAGCTGTTTCTGAACTATGTGCAAGGCAGTTTTGGAGACGCGATCGCCCTTGCCCGTCGCCTCTGGCTCGACCATCAAGCTTTTGAGAATTTTAGATTTCAGATTGCCGATTTTGGATTGGGCAAACCGGAAGACGATCCCTTTGGTAAAACAAGTCCAGATGAACAAGTTCAATCCAAAATCCAAAATCTAAAATCTAAAATCGGACTCATTCAGGCTCACCAGGTTCACCGCAGCACCCTCGCCCTGATTGAAGACCTCTCCCTTACCTTTGAGTCGTTGCTCTTGCTGCTCCCTCCCAGCCAGGTTCGCGTCCTGGAAAGCCTTGCCCTTGATCCCACCGACAGTCCCCATTCGCGAGAGTACATTCAAAAGCACCACCTTTCCAGAGGCGGTGGACTCCAGGGCGCACTAGCCAGCCTACAGCAGAAGGGGCTGGTCTACGGCCCAGAGCACGGCTACCGAATCACAATGCCGCTGCTGGCATTTTGGCTCAAGCACCGGTTGACGTGAACGTAAAAGGATGAAGGATTAAAAGGAAAGAACAAGCAGTTCGCTTCATCTCTCTACTCTTTATCCCTTTATCTCCCCACCTCCCCCAAGAACGCTACTCTAAGGATGAGTAGAGGATATCACCATGCAGACATTAGAAAAACCTTTAGAGCGCCCGCTAGAAGAGCCACTCGTGATTGCAGGGCGCACCTTTCAGTCTCGCTTAATGACTGGAACGGGCAAATACCACACCTTTGACCAAATGCGGCAGAGTATCGCCACGAGCGGTAGCCAGATCGTAACCGTTGCAGTCCGCCGTGTTCAGACCCATGCACCGGGACACGAGGGACTGGCTGAAGCGTTGGATTGGTCAAAGCTGTGGATGCTGCCCAACACGGCGGGTTGTCAGGCGGCAGAGGAAGCCATCCGGGTGGCTCGGTTAGGACGAGAGATGGCAAAGCTGCTGGGTCAAGAGGACAACAACTTCGTCAAACTGGAAGTCATTCCCGATGCCAAATATCTCCTCCCCGACCCAATTGGCACCTTAGAAGCGGCAGAAACACTGATTCAGGAAGGTTTTGCAGTTCTGCCGTACATCAACGCCGATCCGCTGCTGGCAAAACGGTTGGAAGAAGCCGGATGCGTGACCGTGATGCCGCTTGGGTCACCCATTGGCTCTGGGCAAGGCTTGAAAAATGCTGCCAATATCCAGATCATTATTGAAAATGCCAGGGTGCCGGTGGTGGTGGATGCTGGCATTGGGGTACCCAGTGAAGCCGCTCAGGCAATGGAAATGGGAGCGGATGCGCTGCTGATTAACACCGCGATCGCCCAAGCCCAAAACCCGATTGCAATGGCCCACGCCATGAAGCTGGCAACTGAAGCTGGCCGATTCGCCTATCAAGCTGGACGCATTCCGATCAAAGTCTACGCCAGTGCCAGTTCACCCACGACGGGGACGCTTCAGTAGGGAGTGGGGGATGAAGGGATGAAGGGATGAAGGGATGCATTTGGCTCACTTCACTTGCCTTAATCTTCTTTCTTTGTTCTTTAACCCATCATCTTCTTACTCTTCACTCTCCACCCTTTACCTCTTCATCGCTTCATCGCTTTACTTCTTACTTCTCGCCTCGCACCTTGTACTTTCTTCACTCTTTATCCCATCATCCCATCATCCCTTTACCTCTTGCCTCGTCGCACCTCTCGTCTTTCGCCTACAAAGTATTTCAAAGTGTCAATAAATTTACTAAACTTAACGCTAGTAAGTAGTAGGCAGGCATGATTAAACCGAAGACTCGACTGACCAGGTATTCGGTGGCAGGTGGCAGGAAAATGACTGGTTCTGACACCTGGAACCTAAACCTGAAAGATCTTGCATTTAAATGAGTTATTCTACTTACTCGTGTGATCCAGTTAACGTCAATAAAAATTGAGGATAGTTCATGGAATATAAAGGTAGGGGATACACGGTTGAAGATGGCGGACGCTTAAATAACTTTGCAGTCGAGCCAAAAATGTACAAGGCTGAACCTCCAACCAAAAATCAGCAGCGCACCTATGTCGTTCTTGGCGTTATTGGAGCAGGGTTGGTCGGCATGTTGGTCTTCGTTGCAGCATCTGTGTCTTGATGAGAGTAAGGGGGGTTGGTGACCTAATGGGACGTTGCTCTGACAGCAGTACCAACAACCCGTTACTTCTCAAGCTTATCGATAACTGTTTGAAACTGACATGATTTTCAACCTGGTGGTTGCGCTAGTGCGACCACCTGTTTTTTGTGGGTTGCTCCAGTTGCTCTATTAAGCAATGGGCAATGCGCTCAGCAGCACCGGGGCGTCCCATTCGGCGGTGGCCGTTTTCGGCAATCCGGTGAAGCTGTTCCGGGTCTTGGAGGAGGGTTTGCAGCGCGATCGCGGCTTGTGCGGGTTTAGCAACCAACGTTACCGATGGGCCCAACAGTCGAGTTTGTGACTCGGCAAACTTGAGCGTGAACTGAGGTCCTTTGCCGGGAAAGATGACTGCTGGTTTGCCCAATCCCACAAATTGTTCTGTGCCAGTTCCAGTCATGGCGATCGCACAATCAGCCCCGTGCAAACAATCTCCAAAGGCATGTTGCGTCAACACTAAGGTTGCCTGTTTGTAGCTGAACCAGTGGGCGATTGAATCAGGGAATTGTTGCAGCGCCGGATCTGCCGATTTTGAGGGACTGTCTACAGGCTGCCAACCTTGAGCTTGCAGCATATAGAAAAGCGGTTCTAAATTCAGATTTGGGGCGATCGCGCCGAAAAATGTCAGCGATCGTGTCGAAAAAGTTTCAACCACTCCATCCATGGCTTGCAAAATTTGCTGCCAGTTCTCGTAGGCTTCAGGTGGACGAGAACCCGGTAGTAACACAACCCGTAGATAACCTGATTCCATCAAGGATTGGTACGACAGAGAATTTTCTGGGGAGGATTGAGCGGCTGCAAGTGGACTATTTTCAGGACTTGCCCGATTTTGCCTGCCCACCGCAACCAGTTCATGTAGAGCCAATTGAGTGGACCTGGGTTCCAACCCATCCATCATTGGATTGCCTAAGTCAAAGGCAGGAATTGACCATCGTTTCAAGATTCTGGTCGTTAGACTGTCTCTGGGAAAAACGGCTCGACATCGAGGATGACTCATTAACCAGCGTTCCCAAGGAACGTACACCGATCCTGACCACCCCTCCCAAATTGCCCGGCGCAGGGGGTGGCCAGTATCATCCCGCAAGTAGTATTCCGATTTGGCGGTTCCAACAAACGCATAGGGAGCACCACTCAACCAAGCCAGCAGTAGGGGAACAATATCACCGACCGCTAGAATGCTGCCTCCCTGTTTAGACCAGTGCCGAATAGCGCGAAACTGAGCCAGTGTAAGCTGTAACAAGCCACTTTGAACATCTCGTGCAAATTGCCGTCCATCCATGTGAATAAAACCACCAGAAGGCATGGCTTTCACAGGGCCAATAATTGGAATTCCCAGTTGGGTATACGCTCGTCCTTCACCCACTAATGGTAGGGCCGCCAGCTTCAATGAACTGAAGTTCTGCTGTAGAGTTTGCAGAATGCGAATCGCAATCACGTCCTCCCCATGACCGTTGCTGAGACAGAGTAGTCTTTCGTTCGCCGAGTAGTGTGGCAGTTGAGACGGCAGCAATGGTACAAGCCCCCCTTTGTAACACAATTGAGATAATTCTTATGGATAAAGCCTACATCAGAGTCTAAGCAAAAGCTCACACGGCAAGATGATATACATCAGATAGAATCGCTTATGCCACTCATCATCTCAGACTCTTGCGCGTCATCAATGGTTCCAATGACCCAGTTAGGGGCTAGACGCAGGGGGGAACTTTGATAATGTGCATCTGTTAGGAATCAGCAACCCATGACAGCTAGTTTTCCCTCCCAATCGTTTTCCTCATTAGAGCAAGCGCTGAAGCACTACTTTGGATACGACAGCTTTCGCTCTGGACAGCGTCAGGTGGTTGAGAAAGCGCTTCAGAATCAGGATTTGCTGGTTGTCATGCCGACCGGGGGCGGAAAATCGCTCTGCTATCAACTGCCAGCGCTGCTCAAGCCCGGGTTGGCGATCGTCGTTTCGCCGTTGATTGCGCTGATGCAGGATCAGGTGCAGGCATTGCGGGATAACGGAATTGCAGCGACGTTCCTGAACAGCAGTTTGAGTGGAGCAGAGCTGCGATCGCGCGAACAGTCCGTGATCAATGGGGAAATTAAGCTACTCTACATTGCTCCAGAGCGACTGTTGGGAGAGGGAAGGCTGGTGGCGTGGCTGTCTCAGGTGTATGTCTCGGCGATCGCGATCGATGAAGCCCACTGTGTCTCCGAATGGGGACACGACTTCCGCCCGGAATATCGCCAACTCCGCCAGTTGCGCCAGTCGTACCCCAAAGTACCCATGATGGCCCTGACGGCGACAGCAACCGAGCGAGTTCGGCAAGACATCATCCAGCAGCTTGACCTGCAAGATCCGGTTGTTCACCTCGCCACCTTCAACCGTCCTAACCTGTACTACGAAGTTCGCCCCAAGCACAAACGCTCCTACGAGGAGCTGGTACAACGGATTCGACAAAGCCAAAAGGGTGCTGGCATCATCTACTGCCTGAGTCGGCGGCGGGTGGATGAACTAACGGCAAGATTGCAAATGGATGGCATCCAGGCCCTTCCCTACCACGCTGGACTGGACAGCAAAACGCGCACCGAAAACCAGACTCGCTTCATTCGGGATGATGTGCAGGTGATGGTAGCGACGATCGCCTTTGGCATGGGCATTAACAAACCTGATGTTCGCCTGGTGATTCATTACGACTTGCCCCGCAACATCGAAGGCTATTACCAGGAATCCGGGCGGGCTGGGCGCGATGGAGAGCCTGCCCGTTGTATTCTGTTTTTTGGCGCTGGCGATATTAAAACTGTCGAGTATCTGATTAGCCAGAAAATAGACCCCAGTACGGGTGCGCCCTTAGAGGATGAGCAACGAATTGCCACCCAGCAACTGCGCCGGGTAATTGACTATGCCGAAGCCACCGAATGCCGTCGCATTATTCAATTGGGCTACTTTGGCGAGTATTTTGCGGGCAACTGCGGCACCTGTGACAACTGCCGCCATCCCAAACCCGTGCAAGACCGAACGATTGAAGCCCAAAAGTTCCTGTCCTGCGTGGCACGAGTCCAGGAGCGGTTTGGCATGAATTACATCATCGATGTGCTGCGCGGCTCCAAAAGCCAACGCATTTTGCAGAACGGGCATGACAAACTTTCCACCTACGGGATTGGGAAAGACCGGAGTGGGGACGACTGGAAAATGCTGGGGCGATCGCTGATCCATCAGGGACTGGTGGATGAAACCACGGATGGCTACTCGGTACTCAGATTGAATAGCTTAAGCTGGGAAATTTTGCGCAAACAGCGGGCTGTGGCGATCGCGGTTGAACCCAGTCGCACTCAAGACTCTGCTCCCCAAAGCGACTTCGATAGCGAAGACGTTGAAGAACTGCTCGATCGGCTCAAGGATCTGCGCAAGCGGCTTGCCGATCAACAGTCCGTGCCCCCGTATGTCGTCTTTGCCAACGCCAGCCTGCGGTTAATGGCGCAGCAACAACCGCTTACCCGTACCCAGTTTGCCCAAATTTCGGGTGTCGGCAGTCGCAAGCTGTCGCAATACGGCGATACCTTCTTAGCCGAAATTCGCGAGTTTCGCGAGGAGAAAGGGTTACCCGTACAACCCAGCTCTTCTGCAGCAGAGGACTCTGCTTTCGACAATGCTCCAATTCCATCCACGCGCCCAACTTCGCTCTATCCATCGGATACACGGATGCTTACCTTCAAGCTGTACCAGCAAGGACTGAAGCCATTTGAAATTGCTGAACAACGGAATCTTCGTCTCAGCACGATTACCAGCCATTTGGCAGAGTTGATTGAACTGGGCTATGAGATTGCGATCGATGCCCTAGTGCCGTGCGATCGTCAGGAAAAAATTCGGGAAGCCATTCAAGCCGTCGGTGCTGAATCTCGCCGCCGCATTCGAGACTACCTGGGTGAAGTCTACGGTTATGACGAAATCCACCTCGTTCAGGCGCAATGGCAACGAGAACAGCTCTAGAGAAGCTTTATCCGCCTTGGCTTAATTACACCGCACCGAGCAGGATGCGATCGCTGACTCTAAGCTTGATTCAGCATTAAAGTGCTAATCAATGTTGATCGAAGTTGGACCCGATTCCCCAGTTCCATAGGTGCCTAGAGGTTTGCGGTAGTCAGCGTAAAGCTTGTCGCGCCAGGTGAAAAAGGGTTCAAAGGTGCCAATATCGGCAATTCCAGTCACTCCCTTGCCTTTCAATGAGTTCGGAATATTCAAGTAGTTTCCAGCGGGAAACTTCACGTACATGGTCAGTCCTGCCACGGCAAAATCTGCCAGGGTAGGGTGATCGGTGACCAGATAGGGCTGCTCCATCAAGATAAAACACAGGGATGCCAGGTCGCGCTTCATGGAACTTTGTGCCGCACTGACGGTATCAGGCCCCATACCCACGCCAAGTCCTAAAACGTTAAACAGTTCCGTTGGCACAGAACTAACAATGGTTTTCAGGAGATCTGGGGTATCGCTCGGCAGTACAGCCGCACGAAAGCCTTGATCTTGACTCAGCGCACCAACTAAACACTTGCGGGCATTCAATCCAATTGATTCATCCGCCCATTGTTCGATCAACAGGCATAAACCCCGTAGTTTAGGATCGCTGGGAATGATCGGTGTCTCAGGATAGTGTTTGTCCAGGTATTCCGCGATCGCCGTCGAATCCGCAATCACCTGGTTACCGTCTTTTAACACGGGCACCTGCCGCTGTCCCGACATGCGAACCAGCTCAAGTTGTCCAATTCCCGGAGTGACATCAATCTTGCGGTACTCCAGTCCCTTGTAATCTAAAATTAACTTCACTTTTTCCGCATAGTGGGACATCTCGAATTGATATAACTCCAGCATGAATCTCTCCTGTAATGCAAATGGGAACAGTCCCAAACCCGCTAGCCTTGGGTTGCCCTCCGTAAGCCTAACTTAGTCGTTTTAAAATGACAAACAGAATGTCCTGGTCACTACTCGTAAGTCCTGTCTTGCTTTCTGTGGGCAGAATACAGCAGATTTTTAATTCAATGCGATACACCGTGGGTAGAGGAGGTGAGAGGATGAGGAGGAAGGGGAAATGGAAAAATTATGGTTGAGCCTAAGATTACGGTTACGGTTAAACTGTTTGCGGCTTATCAGGAAGCGTATGGGTTGCCGGAGCTACGATTGGAGTTGCCAATGGGAACGTCAGTTGTGGCAGTGCGCGATCGCCTGATTGCCGATCAACCTCAACTTGCTCAATGGCGTGACTTAACCCGCTTCGGCATCAATTTACAATTTGTCGAACCAGACACCATTCTGCAAGATGGAGATGAAATCGTGCTCATTCCACCCGTCAGCGGAGGACAATAACCTTGCCCACTTTGCCACCGCCCACATCAACCATCCTTCTTTACTGCGTTACAGCAGCGGCTGTGTTGATTTATCTTCCCTTTCTAATCGTGATCTACGGACGAATTCAAGTGGGTCCTCAAGCCTTGGTGACTCCTCGTGCCGTGTTTGACAAACTACCACCCGTCGCTCAACGAGCAACCTGGGCCCATCAAAACGCCTTTGAAACCTTCACTATTTTTGCAACAGCCGCATTGATGGGCTATGTGACTGGGCTAGAGTCTCCCTTAGCCGCATGGGCCGCGATCGCCTTTGTGACCGCACGCTTCTTTTACCCCTTCTTTTACATTTTGAACATTCCCCTGGGGCGATCGCTAATGTTCGGCATCGGTTCCCTCAGTACTGCCACGTTGTTTGCATTGAGCCTGATTCAGGTCAGCAGTAGGTAATGAGATACGAGGTGTGGGGCAAGAGGCAAGAGGTGAAAAGTTAAAACAATCTCCAAGCCTTCATCTTTATCCTTTATCGCCTCATTGCCCTACCCCATCAACGGGCTACCATGATGATGCACCAAGTACCACTTTTGGGCCATGCACTCAAAAACATTAGTCGCTATTGACTTTGCTCGACCCCGTCTGCCCCCAGATACCTGCAACACTTCCTCAACCAGCACCACATAGGCCAGATTGCCGCTGACTTCCACTTGAATAATCTCGGTGTCAATTTCCAGGTAGCTGGTGTTGCGAAAAATCTTTTCCCAGGAAGTGCGAATGGCGTCCCATCCTCGTAAAGCATCACGTCCGGGATGAATGCACAGACTAGCAGTTCCCTGTGAGCAAACGGCTGCCATCGCCTCAATGTCTTTCTTCTCAAAGGCGCGGTAAAAGGCTTCGTTGACATCAAGTACGGCTTGTTGTTCGGCGGTCATAGGATGAAGGGGCTAGGGATTAGGGGTTAGGGTCTAGGGTACAGGATTGGAGAACCTCTGAAGCCTGACACCTGACACCTGACACCTGCAACAGAACGTAACGTCACCCCTGTATGGAAGGGACACGGAACGTCTTAGACTTTTAAGAATCGAAACAGCATTTGAATAATCCTATGTTTCCAGTCCATCGTCCTCGTCGCCTCCGTAGTCATCCTCAACTCCGTCGCATGGTGCGTGAAACAGTGTTGACCACCAGCGATCTTATCTATCCATTATTTGCTGTACCGGGTGACGCGATCGCCAACGAAGTTCGCTCGATGCCCGGTGTTTTCCAACTCTCCATTGACAAGATTGTGGAAGAGGCAAAGGAAGTTTATGACCTGGGCATTCCGGCAATCATTCTGTTTGGGATTCCTGAAGATAAGGATCTGGATGCAACAGGTGCCTGGCACGATTGCGGGATCGTGCAAAAGGCATCAACAGCTGTCAAGGAAGCGGTTCCCGATTTAATTGTGATTGCTGACACTTGCCTGTGTGAATACACTTCTCACGGACACTGCGGCTATTTGCAAGTGGGTGATTTAACGGGACGGGTACTGAATGATCCAACGCTCGATTTGCTCAAGAAAACGGCGGTTTCTCAGGCAAAAGCAGGAGCTGACATTATTGCGCCCTCCGGCATGATGGATGGATTCGTGCAAGCAATCCGGGAAGGGCTGGATGAAGCCGGATTCCAGGACACCCCGATCCTCTCCTACGCGGCCAAGTATGCTTCAGCCTACTACGGGCCATTTCGAGATGCAGCAGATTCCGCACCTCAGTTTGGCGATCGCCGCACCTACCAGATGGATCCCGGCAACGCCCGCGAAGCCCTCAAAGAAATTGCCCTCGATATGTCTGAAGGGGCAGACATGCTGATGGTGAAGCCTGCCCTGTCCTACATGGATGTGATCTGGCGCGTCAAGGAAGCCACCAATCTACCCGTTGCGGCCTACAACGTCTCTGGCGAGTACTCGATGGTCAAAGCCGCTGCGCTAAACGGCTGGATTGACGAGCAAAAAGTAGTCTTAGAAACAATGACCAGCTTCAAGCGATCGGGTGCTGATTTGATTCTTACCTATCACGCCAAAGACGTTGCCCGCTGGTTGGCAGCTTAGTACAACGCATTACAAAAACGGGTAGGGAAATTAGCTTTAGCAACCACCAAGGCACCAAGACACAAAGCACAGAACTTCTTGGTGTCTTAGTGGTTCATTTAACTCAATTCGTTAACGCGCGATCGCAGTCATAGCATCTACTTGAGTCTCGCGCACCGCTTGAGTTGCCAAATGCTCCGCTAGTTGAGTTTCAATCTGATCTCGTACAATTTGTCGATATTCTAGGAAATGTTCGCCAAGGGCACAGACAGAAAGGTAATGCTCCCAGACGCGCGGATTGTGGTACAAAACGCCCAGCAGATTCAACCAGAATTTCCAGCGAGTCTTGCGCACAACTCCCTGTCGCCAGCAGATGGTCAGAAGCGCACGGATACTGGCCCAGCTTACCTTTCTGTGTGAACTGGAACATTTGGGTGCTCCTAGCCTACGAAAGTGGCGGTAGGTTCGCTCTAAATAGCACAACGGGTCATACAGCTCCCAAAACGCCTCAACATACTCGTGGGCAATCTCTTCTAGAGGACGGGTAGGGACAAAATTCATCAGGGTGGTCTGGTTCATGCCGGTCAACCGGCTGTATAGTCGCCCTTCTTTCTCTAATCGATGCCACAATGCCGTGTCGGGCAGCGCCTGCAACATGCTGAACAGGGCAACGGGAATCGTGGTTTGCTCCACAAAGCGAACGATGCGATCGCCTGCTCCCGCTGCTTCACCATCAAAGCCAATGATGAAACCCGCCATCACCCTCAGTCCGGATCGGGTAATGGAGTCCACAGCATCACTCAACGAATCTCGCGTATTTTGAAACTTCTGAGTTAGCATCAGGCTGCTTTCATCAGGCGTTTCGATACCCAGAAACACAGCCGTGAAGTTACACTCCACCATCAAATCCATTAATTCTTGGTCTTGGGCCAGATCAACCGAAGCCTCGGTGTTGAAACGAAACGGATAGCCGTGTTCAGCCATCCAGGGCTTAAGTTCTTTCAGCAAGCGCTTGACGTTGCGCTTA
This sequence comes from Leptolyngbyaceae cyanobacterium RU_5_1, assembly GCA_012034055.1. Lineage (GTDB taxonomy): Bacteria > Cyanobacteriota > Cyanobacteriia > Leptolyngbyales > Leptolyngbyaceae > JAAUSG01. The sequence goes on from JAAUSG010000026.1 coordinate 13,259, forward strand.
TTGCCAATAAAATTGTCGTCCACCATAAAAATAGCGCCCTGCCAACCCAACTCGTAGAGGCGCTCCAACTCTGCCAAAATCTGCCCTGGATCCTTGGTTCGGGGTTTGCGACCATACAGCACAATAATGTCGCAAAACTCGCACTGGAACGGACATCCCCGTGAAAACTGAACGGACATGCTGTCATAAGCATCAAATTCCAACAGATCGAAGCGCGGAATTGGCGTTGTGGTCACATCTGGCTTGTCACCATTGGACCGGAAAATACCCTGTGGCTCTCCTCGCTGAACCGCCTCCACAAATAACGGCAGCGTCATTTCCCCTTCATCCAGAATCAGGTAATCAGCTCTGGCAGCTTGTGCTTCCTGGGGCAGAGCCGTCGGATAAGGTCCACCTACAGCAACTCGCTTGCCATGCTGTTTTGCCTCACGAATCAGGTGTAGAAAATCCTCTTTCTGCACAATCATTGCCGAGAGCACAACCAACTCTGCCCACTCCCACTCTGCCTCGCTAATACCGCGAACATTGCGATCGACCAGCTTAAACTCCCAATCTTGCGGTAAGATTGCCGCAACTGTTGCCAGCCCCAGCGGCGGCAGCATGGCTTTGCGATCCACCAACTCTAAGGCTTTCTCAAACGACCAAAAGCTTTTAGGAAACAGGGGGTAGAGGAGTAAAACACGCATGATGTAGCTCTCAGCGAAACGATTCAACGAAAACGCGACTTAAACTTACCTGCATTTACAGTTGCGTTTTCTAGAAGACTGACAGATTGTTTTCGCCATTGCAAGGCAGAATAGTTTTTTTATGAAGTCCATTTCATCAAGACTTAAACCCCTTCTACGTTGGAGCGTTTTGGGTGGGACGCTGTTTTTCCTTGGGAAGATACTTAGCGATCATTGGCAAAGTGTGATCGCAATTCGTGTGGATGCGGCTGGTTGGGCCTGTTTAGCGATCGCTCTCGGCATCACCCTACTGGCGCATATTTGTGCAGGCTGGGTGTGGAGCCAAATGTTGCAGCGAGACTTCCGGCAACCTGTTCAGGGAACCTGGATGATTCAGGCATACCTGCAAGCCACGATCGCCAAATATTTACCTGGAAATATTTGGCACTACTATGGTCGAATTTCCGCTGCCACTCAGTCCGGTGCATCCTTAGAAACTGCAGCAGTGAGTGTTCTGCTAGAACCATTACTGATGGCAGCAGCGGCACTCCTAGTAGCCTTGTTGAGCAGTCAGGTCATTGCTGCACGCTATGGGTTTCCAGCATTAGCACTGCAGTGGCTGGTATTGGTAGGCGTGCTGATGTCCATACATCCCAGGGTGCTGAACCCTCTCATTCAGGTTGTTGCCAAGTTGAAGCAGACGGCCCAGCCTGGACTGGCAACCTCCAACCCCGTTCACTTGACTCGGTATCCTCTCATTCCTTTATTGGGAGAGCTAGGTTTCCTGGTGCTGCGCAGCGGCGGATTCCTGCTCACGTTCCTGGCGATCGCCTCATTTACATCTGATCAACTACCCATGCTGATCAGTGCATTTAGTCTGGCATGGTTGCTTGGGTTAGTTGTTCCAGGAGCACCGGGTGGGGTTGGGGTGTTTGAAGCAACCGCGATCGCCCTGTTAGGTCCACAGTTCTCACCCGGATTGCTGCTGGGCGTGGTTGCGTTGTATCGCTTAGTGAGCGTTTTAGCAGAAGCGTGCGGTGCCGGGCTAGCCTGGCTAGATCAACGAATCCCTTCCTGACTCTCTTCGTCCAGCAGCAACTCTTCAGGTGTCAGCAGTTCTGGAAAGAGTTCTAGCCTTTCTTCGTATTTCAATTGAGAAAAAATTCGGTAAGTGTCTGGATCAAACACCTGAGGTTCTTGAGGTTGATCTGGATCCATTCTGATTAAGTTGTACTGGACGTTCTCTGCATAAATAGCAAACGTTAAGTTGAAGATTTCCAGGAAGTTAACAACCCATGAGCATTCATCTTCCGGCTCATTTTGATAATTTTTAATCAACTCAGCAATGCGGGCTTCTAAGTGAGTCCGTGCATACTTACAAACCAAGATGATTTTAAGTAGAGTAACCACTAACGCAATCGGACTTCCCTGTGAAAGAAGCAGAATAAATAGCGATGATGGCTGTTCGTTCTCCTCACAGGTCAAAAAATCAATAATACGATTGCACGTCCTCAGAACTAACGCACTAGTGACAATCTCATAATCATGGCTAATGTAAAGATCTTTCAGTCTTTCGCCAAGCTTTGTTCTCAGAATATCCGCAAACCTTTTGTTTCCAATTGAAAATGACAAATAACTCTGTAAACTTTGCTTGAACTCCCGGTAGGTGGTATTTTGAACTTGATTTAGAAAAATATTGGCTAAACTAACATAGTTAAACTGTCCGCGTTTAGCCACAATCATTTTGACCAGTCGAAGGGCATCATCACCCAATACAGTTGGATTTTTGGGCGGTTGGTTCTCGGCAGCACTGGTTTGCGATCGCGCAATGTACATTGCCAGATCAAACTTAAACCGTTCCTTTAGCTGTCTAGAGAAGGCTCTTGCTGCTTCTCGCTGCTCAATCGGATTTCTAAGATCAATATATTGAGGAACCAGCAGGTAGGAAGTATATCGGGAAGTCCACGGCCCCCGTATCTGCTCTTCATACCTGGATGTAAATAGCTTCAATTCTTCAAAATCTTTGCTATTTACAAAAGCATTAATCCAAGTTCGTAACTTCTTTAAGCTTGGAGAATGAGTATGGCGAGAGGAGGGGGGATCGGAAAAAACTTCAATTAATTCTCGAATAGGCTTGTAATTTCTGCTAGCGTCCCAGTTGTTGACTAGAATGTAACAGGATCGCTTCAGGGTATTTTTGAACTCTTCATGATTATTGGAGATGATGATTTCATAGACTGCCTGCACCGCGCTAGAACTAATTGAATCAACGTGGTAAATAAACAGGCGTTTGAATTCTAGTAACACCTCTTCAGGCGGCCATTTTTTAACGATTTCCAGTAGAAAGCTGTAGACGATTTCCTGAGCTTGGCGAATGTTCTGCCCCGGTCTAGCGAACCTGTAGGGCTGTTCATTCGATTGCAAATCCTGGATAGACTCCCCGATCATCATAAACACTGAGAATGCATAAGGTGCTAGCTACTCATGGGTGGCTTGAAAACAAAACTCAGCTCGTATGGAAGAGTCAATCCTAAACTGTTTCCCAGTTCAAGGAAACAGGGTCGTGTTAAGCCACACATGCTCCGTCTTTGATATGAAATATTATTCTCTAGTCACATCTAGTCACACTGAGAATACCAAGTATGGCTATGAAACAGGAATGAAATTGAGTCCATTTGTAACTCACTGCCGTCTGGGCTTAGGTGTCTGGGCTTACAAAATAAACTACCTTTGCTAGGGTCTTTGCGGAGGACTTCCGAACCTTGCTCTTAGGAAAGCCACCGTTCACATCTCAACATGGAGCAGAAATACACAAACGCTCAATAACTGGAGCAGTCCTCACTATGAATACTGAGGTTATGTGACTATATTCTAGTTGGTATTTAAGTGAAATCCCTAGTTACATATTTAGGGATAAGCGTTACCGCTCTCTAAGGGGGACAGAGTGAGGGAGGCAAATCCGTCACCTCATAAGAGACGTTATAGCAAATCTCTAACACATCAGAATCCTGGCTATCCGTTTAGCTGGGACATTTGGGTTAGGTATTTACACTAAACATCTACACGGTGATCAGCAGGCATTTCTGATGGGGGCAGAGGGACTTGAACCCTCACGACCTTGCAGTCAACGGATTTTAAGTCCGTAGCGTCTACCATTCCGCCATGCCCCCGCAAGTTAATCATTTACTACTACAGCTGTAATTGGCTGCTAAAGCCCGAAGAAATAGTTTACTAGGATTTTTGCCAGAATTGTATCTGTTGAATTTATCGGGTGAATAAAAATTTCTGCGCTCAAATTGCTCCTGTCATTCTGAGCGTAACGCAGTGTAGCGAAGAATCTCAACAATGACCATAGACTGAGATTCTTCCCGACGCGATCGCATTGTCCAAAATGACAACCCCACGCTTTTTTCGTTCACTTGACCATTGATGATTTCCTTGCTTTGCGGTGTGTAGGCGATAGAATAGGGTTGTTGCCCTAAAACTAGGGCTGTTTATAGGGATTCACTTTAATCTTGGAACGATGGTCATTGCACTTCTTTATCTGGTTTTAGCTGGGGCTTTTCTGGTGGTCATACCATCGATCTTGTATTTCTATCTGCAGGCTCGTTGGTACGTTGCTAGCTCGATTGAGCGCGGTTTCATGTATTTCATGGTGTTCTTTTTCTTTCCTGGTCTGCTGCTGCTCTCTCCATTTTTGAACTTCCGCCCCAGGCGTCGTAATGTGGAAGGCTAAATGCGACGAATTGATATCATCGGTATTGGAATAGGCGTCTTTGCCTTAAGTGGGCTGGTTTTCGTTGTTTTGCAGTTTGCGGGGTTAGATGCAACTAATGCTGGAATCTGGACACAGGCGGTTCTGGTTGCTGGTTTGCTAGGTTGGTTGGCAACGTATATATTACGAGCGGCAACGGGTTCAATGACGTATCACCAACAGCGGCGAGATTATGAGGAAGCCGTTTTGCAGAAGCGCCTGGAGGAGCTGACACCAGAGGAGTTGGCGAAATTGCAGGCTGAAATTGAGCCGGGGAAGCAGTCTGCAGATCCGAAAAATTAAGAATTATTTACAGTATCTACACATCTACTAAATGACTTCAGTTTCCCAATGCTTTGAGCATCTGCGAAGCCGTGCCCGGTGTGCTTTAATCCCGTTTATTACGGCTGGCGATCCAGATTTGGAAACCACTGAGCAGGCGTTGCAGGTTCTAGACCAAAATGGCGCTGACTTGATTGAGCTGGGTGTTCCTTATTCTGATCCGTTGGCAGATGGACCTGTAATTCAAGCGGCGGCTACCCGATCGCTGCAACGGGGCACAAAGCTGGAACAGGTACTGGAGCTTGTGCAACGGGTGAGTCCGACGTTGCGATCGCCAATTATTCTATTTACGTACTACAACCCAATTTTGAATCGGGGAATTGAGCGGTTTTTACAGGAAATCGCGGCGGCAGGTGTAAAGGGGGTAGTCGTGCCGGATCTGCCCCTGGAAGAGGCTGAAATCTTGCTGCGTCCGGCGACGGCTCATGGAATTGAACTCATTTTGCTGGTGGCTCCAACGACGCCAAAAGAGCGAATTAGCGCGATCGCGGCACACTCGCAGGGGTTTATTTATCTAGTCAGTACGACCGGTGTAACGGGAATCCGCAGCCAGATGGAATCGCGTGTGAAGGACATGCTGCTGGAGTTACGGGGGGTTACAGATAAACCGGTAGGAGTTGGGTTTGGCATCTCGCAGCCAGAGCACGCCCGCCAGGTCATGAACTGGGGTTCTGATGCGGTGATTGTCGGCAGTGCCTTTGTGAAGCGACTGGCAGATGTCCCGGCGGACAAGGGACTCAGAGAGATTGCGGAATTTTGTCGCAGTCTCAAACGAGCGATCGCGTCGGTTTAATTTCTCACAAACGCTTGACTCTGGTACAACAGAGACGTTACCTTCTGACTATCAAAAGGGGGCATCAAAGAGGAGCATCGCCTTATACCGTTAAGCTTACGTAAACTTAATGTGATTGTCAGGCGATTGCTCATGAATTCGGTGTTTTGTAAGCTTGCAAGGCTCATATAATCGAGGTCAAATCGAAACCACATTTTATCCGTGTTAGTGGTTCGAGTTTTCATCATTAAACCTTGTTCACGTCCAGACCTGGAGTTTTTCTTAAGGGAAAACTCCAGATTCCGAGCTGGATGTGGTTAGAAATCAATTGGTAATGCTGGTTGTTGATTTCATCTTTCTCATAAAAACGCTCCACTCACTGTTTGTAACATTTGAATACTGTTGAGCTTTTGGATGAGTTTTCCAACATCACCGTTGGGACTCAAGCATCTGCCTGTCCTTCTGTTTGGACTGGTGGCAGGTGGCTTGGGTTGCCACGGGCTAGTGGCGTATGCCCAGACAACGCTAATCCCGAATACGGCGACCGCCAACTTCCGTAACACGCCGGGTGGTCCTCTGCAAAATGTCCGCTCCAATACCGTCACCGTACCGCTGCTCAATGAGCGTCTGGAGATTGTCAAGGTGGGCGATCGCGGCGCGGCTGAACCTGGAGACAGCGTTATCTACCGCTTACTGGTGAAGAATTCTGGCAGCAGCACTGTAACGGACTTGACGGTTACAGATACCCTGCCCCGTGGTTTAAAGCTGGTTTCCAACTCACCCCGCGCCGCGTTGAGTACGGCTGGAGGTTCTGAATCTCCTGTCCCGTTGTCCAATGTCAGCGTGAATGGGCAAGTGGTTAGCTTCACCTATCCTAGTCTGGCTCCCCAGCAAACCCTGACGATTGTCTATGCAGCGCTCCTAACGCCGGATTCAGTACGAGGTTCGGGGCGCAACCTGGCCGTTGCATCGGGTAGAAATCCGGCAGGCGGGGAGGTGCGCAGTAATCAGGCTTCCCACCTGCTGCGGATTCGCCCTGGCATTCTGTCGGACTGCGGCACGATTTTGGGTCGGGTGTTTGTGGATAAGAACTTTGATGGCGAACAGCAACCCGGAGAACCCGGTGTTCCCAATTCGGTGATTTTCATGGACGACGGAAATCGGGTGACCACAGATGCCAATGGACTCTTCTCACTGCCCTACGCGATCGCGGGGTACCGAACCGGAACCCTGGATCTGACCAGTCTACCCGGATACACGCTGGCTCCCAACCTGTACCGGATTGAAGCAAACAGTCCATCTCGCTTAGTGAAATTGGCTCCAGGGGGCATGGCGCGAATGAATTTCGCGGTAACGCCGAGCTTTAAGGAAGGGCAGCAGTAATATGCATCACACAATCACGGGTTTAAGCATTCTCACCACATTGGTTGGGACCGTTGGTCTGGTTGCAGTGGCGAATGCGAGTGAAGTGCCCAACCTGCTTTCGATTCAACCGGTTGCCCAACTTGCTCAGGTTCCAGAACCGGTATCATCTCCAACGCCATCGGTTGCGCCAACAGCTTCTGAAGTTCGCATTCTGAGTCCGCAAAGCACCGTGACCTCGGAGCGATCGACGAATTTGGTGGTGCAGTATCCGACGGGTACTAAGGTTCAGATAACCGTGAATCAGACGGCGATCGCGTCCACGATTGCAACCCAGACTCAGCCGAATGCCGCCACCAATTCGACAACTCAAGTGTGGTACGGGATTCCGCTTAAATCGGGTGACAATGTGCTGACGGTGCAGTCCGATGGATCTGCTCCAGTCAGCGTGACGATTACAGTCAAGGAACTGGCGGCTCGGATTGAGTTTGCACTGTTCAAAGAGCCGAAGGTGCCCGCCGATGGGCGATCGGCGCTGACGGTGGAAGGGCAAGTGTTGGACGAAACGGGTCAGCCGATTAAGAAGGATGTGGTAGTAACGTTAACAGCCAGCGCCGGTCAGTTTGTCGGTTCAGACTACAACAAAGACCGCCCTGGGTTTCAAGTCCTGGCGCGGCAGGGGGCATTTAGGGCACAACTCAAATCCAGCCTGGATCCACAGGTCGTGCGCGTTCGAGCGGCAGTCGATCGCCACGCCCTGGTCACTGCGATCGAAAAGCAAAAACCAACCAATCTGCCCTTTCCCGATACCAATACGCCGCCTTACCTGCTGGCACCGAATCCGAACGACAAAATTCTGGAGGCCTACACGCAAGCCGAGTTCATTACCAACCTGCGCCCGTTCATCGTGTCTGGGGTGGTGAACCTGCGCTTTGGTCGGGCTGGACTGGACTTCTACAACACCTACAAGGACTTTTTGCGCCCCAGCCAATTGGAGCAGGGCTATCGGGTGGACTTTGACACGGCAGTCTTTGCCACAGGACGGATTGGCGAATGGTTGTTCACCGGAGCGTTCAACAACCAGCGGCCGTTGAATGAAGACTGCTCCGGCGGCACTCGCCTGTTCCGTGACCCCCAGTTTTGCGACCAGGTGTATCCAGTCTATGGAGACAGCTCCACGGTTGATTATCTGACGCCCTCGATCGACAGCGTCTATTTCAAATTTGAGCGCACCTCGCCGGTGTTTGGGGCTGGTTCCGACTACGCCATGTGGGGCGACTACACCACCTCAGAATTCGCCAGAGCCTCCCAGCTCTATACCGCCACAACCCGCCAACTGCATGGCTTCAAAGCCAACTACAACCTGGGCGACCTGCAAATCACCGCTGCCTATGCCAACAACGTCAGTGGCTTCCAACGCGATACGGTGGTTCCCAACGGCACCAGCGGTTACTACTACCTGTCGCGCCGCCTGGTGATTGCAGGCAGCGAAAATGTCTTCCTGGAAACCGAAGAGCTGAACCGCCCCGGCACCGTGATTGAGCGGAAGCCGATGTATCGCACGACGGACTACGAGATTGACTACGATCGCGGCGCTATCCTGTTCCGCCGGGCGCTCAACGCGCTGGAGTTTGACCCCTTCGGCCGCACCAGGGTGCGGCGGATTGTGACAACCTACCAATTTGATGGGGTGGACGATAGCGGCAAGCTTTATAGCGGACGGGTGCAGTACAACTTTGGGCGCGATCTCGGCCGCGAAACCTGGGCTGGATTCACCTACCTGCGCGAAGACCAGGGCGATCGCCGCTTAGAGCTGTATGGCGGGGATGTGCTGGTTTCCCTCGGCAAGGATGCCCAGTTCATCGGCGAGGTGGCCCGCTCCAACTACGACTCGGTTTTCCAGGGCGAGACGGGCGGCTATGCCTACCGATTTGAGCTATTCGGTACCATCCTGCCGGGCTTCTTCGGGCGGGCATTCTACCGCTCCGTGGAAGCAGGGTTTACCAACAACGCCGCCACCAGCTTCACCCCCGGACAAACGCGCTACGGAGCCGATCTCTCCGCCCGCCTGACGCCCACTACTCAGGCATTGGTGCAATTTGACCGCGAAATTAACTTCGGGATTGCGCCCGCCGCTCGCGGCATTACCGCCATCTCCCGTGTTGGTATTGGCGACCTGTTCAATCCGTCCATCGACCCGGTTCCCGGTAGTCGCGTAGATAACAGCCTCACCAACTTCCGCGCTGGCGTGCTCCAGAAGATTGGACCCGTCGAAGTGGGACTGGACTACGTGCGGCGATCGCGCCAGGATCGGATTAACCCTGGACTCTTAGAAGGCGACACCAACCAGATCGTCTCGCGACTCACCTATCCAATCACCAAAGCCTTCACCTTCCGGGCCCAGAATGAGCAAAACCTGGGCGATCCCGACGCGATTTACCCCAACCGCACCACGCTAGCCCTCGACTGGACGGTCTCCCCGGATGTCACTCTGCGATTGGCCCAGCAGTTCATCGGCAGCACCAACCAGTACGACAGCAACTCCTTCACCAGCTTTGACATCCTCTCCGACAAGCGGTTGTCCGACGACACCAGCTTCACCAGCCGCTATTCGATCATCAACGGCATCAACGGCTGGTCGAGTCAGGCCGCAATGGGACTCACCCATCGGGTGGTGCTGGCTCCCGGATTGCGGCTCAACTTGGGCTATGAGCGTATCGCAGGCGATCTGTTCGTCTACACCGGAGCAGGACAACAGTTCGCTCAACCGGTTGCCGTTGGGCAAAGCGCGTCTTCGTTGGGACTCACCGCCGCTGACAGTTACAGCATCGGCTTAGATTACACCGACAACCCCAACTTCAAAGCCAGTGGTCGCTTTGAGTACCGGGACAGCGATGATGGCGACTCGATGGTGATTTCGGCCGCGGCGGCGGGCAAGCTGTCACCCTCGCTCACCCTGCTGGGCCGCTACCAGCAGGGTAACTTCGCCAACCAACTGCTCACCGATACCGGACTCGCCGACACGATCAACTTCAAAGCCGGGTTGGCTTACCGCAACCCGACCGACGATAAATTCAACGCCCTGCTGCGCTATGAATACCGCCAAAACCCAGGTCTGACGCCCGATACCATCCTGGTCGGCAGCGGCACCGGCAGCAACGTTCATTTGTTTGCTCTGGAAGGAATTTACGCCCCCAACTACCGCTGGGAGTTCTACGGCAAATTTGCCCTGCGCAGCACCAAATCCTATCTGTCCAGGGATCTACTCGGCACCAACGCCATCACCCTGGGGCAATTTAGAACCACATACCGGCTCGGCTACCGAACCGACATTGCTGGAGAGGTGCGCTGGATTAGTCAGTCTGTGGTTGGCTTTGACGAGGTTGGCTTTGCGATCGAAGCTGGATACTACCTGACCCCCAATCTACGGGTGGCGCTGGGATACAACTTTGGCGAGGCCAACGATCGCGACCTCGATCGCAGCAAAGGCGGCGTTTATGTAACTCTAACCCTGAAGCTCGATCAACTCCTCAGCGGGTTCGGCATTAAGCTGCCAGACCGCAAAGTTGCACCCCCGCAGCAGCAAGAATCTGTCGTCAAACCTGTCGCTAGCGGTCAGTCCACGGCACCCACCTCCTCACCCACACCCCCATCCAGTGAATCCACCCACCCATCTACGGCAACCCAGCCAGTTTCAGGGAGCACCACGCCATGAAGGAGAGAGGAGTGAACCGGCTGATTTTTACATCTCTGCTGCTTTTAACAACTACCAGTAGCACTCTCGCCCAAACACCTACGACTTCCCCACGGCTGCGGGCGATCGTCAACAGCAGCCAGGACGGCCCCATTCAGCCAGATGCCGAGTTAACCTTGCGCGAGGCCATCTCCCTCGTGAACGGGACGTTAGCGACCGATCAGCTCTCGGATGCGGAGAAACAGCAGGTTTCCGCCAGTGGTGAATCCTTCCGGATTGAATTCAACTTACCCAGCGGGCAAACCACCATTCGCCTCGCCGACGTGTTACCCGCCCTGGCCAGTCCGGGATTGGTAATCGACGGCACGACGCAACCGGGATATAACAGCCGTTCGATCATTAACGAGCTGCCGATGTCGGTTCCGGTGGTGGCGATCGCGCCCGCAGACGGCAAAGAAGTCTGGCGCGGGTTAACCGTAGTCGCCGACAACATCACGATTCGCGGTCTCAGCCTCTACGGATTCACCTCCAATCACCAAAACACCGCCAGCACCCCGCCAGCGGATATTTTCATTGCTCATCGCCTGCCTCCACCCGATATTTCCAAGCATCCGACGCCCGCCAATTTCTCCCCCTTCTATGCCGACGATGTTCCACCCAAGAATACGGTGATTGAGAACAACTGGCTGGGGATTCCCCCCTCTGCCGATGGGTCTGCCCGGATTCAAACCGGTGCTCGGTCTGCCTTTGGCGTCTCCGTGTTTAACGGCGGCGGCACCGTGATTCGCCGCAACTGGATTGCGGATCATGACGGCAGCGCCATCATTACCTCGGTAAAAGCGGAAGATCTTCAGGTCACAGAAAACGTGATCATCGGCAACGGGGTGGCAGGGATGCCCGATGCGATTCGCTTAGAGGGAGAGATCAACCAGACCCAGGTGACCGGTAACCTGATTTGCGCCAATGATGGCAGTGGCGTTTACCTGTTCAAGCCAGCGGGTGCTGCCCAGATCCGTGACAACCAAATCACCTATAACGGCAGACGCCTGCGACGAGCCGCCGTTTACCTGATGGGTCGCAACCATCAGGTGACGGGCAACCAGATCAGCTATCAGGCTGGATCAGGTGTGGTCGTAGCCGCCTACCCGACCAGTGAGCGGACGACGATCCAATCAAACCGCTTCACGAATTTGGAAGGACTTAGCATCGATTTGGTGAGTCAGCAAAACGTGGGCGTCTTTGACTACCAGAAGGGCGACGGACCCAATCCACCCCGCAACTCCTTCTTTCGCCGATTGGAAAGCGGCGATGCGGCGATTAATGCGCCTCAGTTTGTGACGCAAGAATTTGTCGCATTGGGCAAATCTGACACCGATCCGACCCAAGCGCTTCCCGTTCAGGTATCTGGCAAAGCCGATCCGGGTTCACAAATCGAACTGTATCGGGTCACAGACGATGACTATGGCTATGGAGAGCTGAACCAACCGATCGCCACCACCGAAGCCAACAGCCAGGGCGAGTTTACGGCCACCCTCAACGACTTGCGAGTGGGCGACCGAATCAGCGCGATCGCCACTCTGCCCAACTACGGCACCTCCGAGCCGGCCGCCAGCGCTCAAATCCGTTCCCTCGATAACACAGCCGCAAACGCTCCACCTTCCCAGCCCCCGTCCTCAATTCCTCAATGCGTCACCCTTGCTCAGGAACCGCCCCCCGTCGTCCCGTCTACACCTGAACCGATTCGGCTGACGGTGCCCAAGAACGTCCACTTTGCCCTCGATAAAGACTTTGTTAGCACCCGAAGTGCCAGAGTCTTGAATCGAATCGCCCAGGTACTCCTGGAAAATCCCACGATCATCATCGAAATTCAGGGTCATGCCGATCCCCGTGCCAGCGATGCCTACAACCTAAATTTGGCGTCAAGACGGGCACGGAACGTCCGCAACTACTTATTGCGCCAAGGAATCGCCAATCAACGGATGACGATCCGCTCCTTTGGTGAACGGCGACGGCGCACTCAAGGATCAACCAAGCTTGACTATGCCCGCGATCGCCGCGTCGAAATTAACTACCAGGACGCCCGCAATATCGAAGTCATCGTTCAAGAAGAAGACCTCCAGCCTGAACCCTGACAAACGGATCAATGATAAGGTTCGTATCCCTAGAGAATTTTCTTGTCTGCTCTCTGTTTGATTTTCATGCTTTCTCAATTTCCCGCTTCCTCTACCAATTCTTACGTTAAGTGAAGTAGGGGACAATGTTACTTGGTTAGTGTTGTCAGTCCAGGGATCCCCCCAACCCCCCTTATTAAGGGGGGCTTTCAAACCAAGGCTAGGTAAAGTTCCCCGGGGGGCTAGGGGGGAGAGCGCAGAGCGCACGCTTCGCGAACGATGCAGAGTCTTCAGATTCTTAACCAAAAGGTATTGGAAGATAGGAAAACATCTGTTCATTCGTACAAGGGTGCATTCTCCGCGAACGAGAGCCGCCATAGTTCCAACGCTGGGGACAACGGTTTGTGATCTGATTCCAGCCGGAACCACCTTAATTCCCAATACCCCGCAAGTTAAAATTGGCAGTGGGTCTGCGAACCCCAGTGGAGAGACGTTCACCCCGTTGGCTCCGTTGCCAGACAACAATTCTTGCTTAGATCAGCGCAATCCAGATGGTGCCGTCATTTTTAATCTGGGAGATGTAACCAATACTCCCAGCAGTAATGTTGGCTTTGTCCGCCTTCGAGTCAGAGTTAATTAATTTTGTGCTATCAAATGCCGAAGTATGGGCCGCAAGCAACAACACACCAATACTGAAGTATTTCATGCCTATCGTTATCTACTGTTCTATAAGCCCTACAACGTCCTCTGTCAGTTCACCAACGAGGATTTAGAAGGCTCTCAGCGGCAAACGCTCAAGGACTACATTCCTGTTTCAGGAGTCTACCCAGTCGGACGGCTTGATCAAGACAGTGAGGGATTGCTGCTGCTCACCAATCATGGACAGTTGCAACATCGTCTGATTAATCCAACCTTTCACCATCCTCGTACCTATTGGGTGCAGGTTGAACGCATTCCAACCGAGGAAGCTCTGCAACAACTTCGTCAGGGGGTGGTGATTCAGGGCGATCGCACCCGTCCGGCCCAAGTCAGGCGATTGGAGGAAGAACCCCCGTTTCCTCCCCGCGATCCACCCATTCGCTTTCGTAAAACCGTGCCGACCGCCTGGATCGAGATGACTCTAATGGAGGGACGCAATCGTCAAGTGCGCCGTATGACTGCCGTTATCGGTTTTCCAACGCTGCGGTTGATCCGAGTTAAAATTGCGAACCTGAGTCTGACGGGGTTAGAGCCAGGAGAGTGGCGAGACATTACACCGGTAGAATTAGAAAACTTACGGGTACTTTGTGGAATCTAGTGCTTTTTGATCAATGAGTCGGATGAAAGTTTTTTATTTTTACCTAAAAAATCCTGAGATTCATATTAAATGAAGTGTTCACTAAGGTAGGGGTACTTTTATGGATAGTTGGGTGCTTATGATGGGAAAAATAACTAATTAAACCTTGTCCACATCCAGACCTGGAGTTTTTCTTAAGGGAAAGCTACAGATTCCGAGCTGGACGTGGTTTAGAAGCATTGCTCTTTTCAATCTTCTGAAGATTCAAATAACCTGTAACAAGAGATTTGCTTGGCAATCTCCGATCAAATAGGCTAGACTCGCTTTCCAAAGCGTGTCCTCAAAAACTAGGTGCATACCCAGACTCTCTCAATGCAACTGTGAACGGCTCAATGCGTAGGATTAGAGTGTGTTTCTACGAACTGCTCTCAGGGCAAAAGCCTGAGCTGCAGGACACTGTTTTGCAATCTCTGTTCACCGATAGTTTAGTGCAAGCAGTTCTGCTTACTTGCTCTCACGCCGTTTGCGTTGCCACTAGGTCTAAATTTACACAGCTCTGACCGGACAGGAATTAGAGGAAAATTCATCATGCTCGTTTGTCCTCGATGTCAGTTTGAAAATCCCACGGCAAACAAGTTTTGTCAGAAGTGTGGCACTTCACTGACATATAACACCTGCCCTGACTGTGACAGCCCTGTTCTATTTGAGCAAATGCATTGTCAGGAATGTGGCGCGATCGCTGGAGTGATGTGGTGGGCAATTATCGTAACAAATCAGCCAGCCCCTGTAGACATACACGTCCCTGATAACTCCTTGGCAACGGTACTGCATGGGTATTTAGATTTGCAGCAACGGTATCAGCTTTTGGAACCGCTGCCTCCACCCAATGAATTGGGGGAGCAACAGACTAAAGTTTTGGACTGCCAGCCATTTCAGTTATCACTGCTAGAAACATTGGTACTTCCTCAGCAAACGTCTGAGGAGATGGAATTTGACTTTGACCGTTCAGCCGTGGAAGAGGACGCTGAAATAAAAGGTTGGTCGGAATCGATGGATGCGATGGCGGTTCCTGCGATCGCCAAACCCTACGTTGCCCTTAGAAATCAGTTCTATCACGCGCTTCCGGCGATTCACAACGCCTGGCAATGGAACGAGCGATCCATTTTTCTAGTGGAAGATCGGTCTGAGTTCCCCTTTTTGATGGATTTTTGGTGTACTGAGCAGCCTCCGTTGCCGTTACTTCAGGTGTTGCAATGGCTTTACAATATGGCGGAACTTTGGGAGGCGTTAGCACCCTGGGACTGTCAGCAGAGCTTGCTGGTTATCTCTAATTTGCGGATTGATACTGACGAAGAGACCCTCTGCTTGCAGCGCTTATACCCAAATCCACCGGATAGGACTCCCACGTTGCAAGATTTGGGATGCATGTGGCAAGCCATGTTTGCAGAGTCTCAAAAGATTCACCTGAAGTCTATCTCTCAAATCTTGACAGACATAGATAATAAAACACTGGTGTCCGCAGAGGCAGTGCGATCGCGAATTGAGGCGATCGCGCAAGCTCTTCAACCTGATTTACCCAATCCCAATGAGGAAGCACCTACTGAAATGAATCCAGACAACGGTTTGAGCCAACCGAACAACAGCCAGGAGTCCGATTCAGCGACTCCAACTCGTATTGAACCTCCCTCAAATGCAGCTGGATCAACCAGCGAAGACAGCCAGTTTGATAATGATGAAATACCAACCATCGTGCTGCCCATGCAGCTTTTTAACCTGGAGGAAATTGGTCGTACCGATGTGGGTCGGCAGCGGGATCACAACGAAGACTATTTTGGAATTGAAACCCAGGTGACTAAGGTGGAAAGTCCTTCTGGCAAAACGATCCATGCTCGTAACCTTTACATTCTGTGTGACGGGATGGGAGGGCACGCGGGAGGCGAGGTTGCGAGTGCCTTAGCGGTTGATACGGTTCGGAAGTTCTTCAAAGAGAAATGGCAGGAAACTCCCTTTCCCAACACTGGAGCGAACCGCTTACCGGACGTTGCGACGCTGAGTCAGGCAGTGTTGCTCGCCAATCAAGCCATTTACGATGTGAACCAGCAGAATGCTCGTTCTGGAAGTGGACGGATGGGCACAACCCTGGTCATGCTATTGATTTACGATACTGAGGTCGCGGTTGCGCATGTTGGCGACAGCCGTCTGTACCGCTATACCCGCAAGCGAGGGATGGAGCAAATCACGGTTGACCATGAAGTCGGGCAGCGAGAAATTCAGCGGGGAGTCGATCCGGAGGTTGCCTATGCCCGTCCTGATGCCTATCAACTTACTCAGGCGTTGGGCCCCCGTGATGAGCACTTTGTCAAACCGGATGTGCAGTTTTTTGAGCTGAACGAGGATATGCTCTTGCTGCTGTGCTCGGATGGACTCTCAGACAACGATTTGCTGGAAAAGCACTGGGAAAGCCATGTGCAACCGTTGTTAAGCTCTCAAACCAATCTGGATAAAGGGGTCAGTCAACTGATTGAGTTAGCGAATCGGTACAATGGCCACGATAACGTGACGGCGATCGCGATCCGTGCCAAAGTTCGCCCCAGTCTAGATCATCTTAGATAAAACCATTTGTCGAGGTTTCAGGTTCCAGGTTTCAGGTTTCAGGTTTCAGGGTTTTTAATCATAGGCTTCTAGCTGCAGGTGATAGGTTTGGAGTTTAAGGCTTTACCAACTTCTCTTAGGCTCAATACCTGGCACCCGACACCTGATACCTGACCCCTAATTGTTCGCCTGACACCTGACCCCTAATTGTTTGCCCATGGTCATTCTGACCCTTCTGCATCCCCAAGAGCATACTCCGCTTAAGGAATGGCACTTTGAGCACGAAACCCTGATCCGGATTGGTCGTGCCCTGGAGAATCAGGTTGTTCTCAGTCATTCTGTAGTTTCCCGCTTTCATGTTGAACTGCGCAAGGTTGACCTAGCCAACTCACCTGGCAGCAATGTTCAAACGCCACCTTGCTGGCAACTGATCAATCACAGCGTCAATGGAACCTTTATTGAAGGCCAAGCCGTTGCTCAGGAATTGATTACCGATGGCATGTTGATTCAACTTGCCTCGGAAGGTCCCATTCTCCGATTTCAGACTGTAACCCGTTCAATGACGACACCAGAGTCCGTTGTTGAACAATCAATGTCTGAGACAACAGTACCCAATCAGGCACTCTCTAAACAATCTGCGCCAACTCGCTGCACCCATAGTGGAAATCCATCTGAAAATTTATTCTGTATTCATTGCGGGCAACCTGTTCGAGTTGAAAAAACCATTCGCCACTATCAGGTGTTACGGGTCCTCGGTCGGGGAGGTATGGGGACAACCTATCTCGTATGGAACCCTATCGATGCTCCAAGGCTGGGTAGACCCCCTCAAGGCAAGTTACAGGTACTCAAGGAAATGAATGCCGATATTGCCCAAATTCCTAAGGCTCAGGAGTTGTTTGTGCGAGAAGCCCGAACGCTCAAATCACTCAGCCATCCTGGAATTCCTCAGTACTACGATTTCTTTATCGAAGAAGACAAGAAATACCTGGTCATGGAACTGATCCATGGTCAGGATTTAGAAAAGCAAGTTCGTCAAAACGGAGCAGTGCCGCCTGAGCAAGCGATTCACTGGATGATTCAAGTCTGTGAAGTGCTGGATTACTTACATAGCCGTCCGGCTCCAATCATCCACCGCGATATTAAGCCAGGGAATTTGCTGGTGCGGACGGTGGACAACCGAATTGTGGTGCTAGATTTTGGAGCCGTGAAAGCGGTTGGTATGCCACCAGGTACGCGGATTGGGGCTGAAGGCTACAGTGCCCCTGAGCAAGTTCAGGGACGGGCTGTGATCCAATCGGATCTGTATGCGATCGGCCCCTGTTTGGTCTTCCTTTTAGCTGCTGCAAGTCCACAACGCTTTTACCGAAGGCGTGGACAGACACTCCGGTTTTCGTTGGAAGGGATTGAGGATATCCCGCGCAACTTACAACTGGTGATTCAACGAGTGACGGAACCGCACCCAGACAACCGTTACCAAACGGCAAAAGAGCTAATTCAGGCACTCAAGGACTGCTTGATTTGAATTACTCGTCATCGTCCCAGCTTTCTACTGCTAGCAATTCGCTCACTGGATCTTGCATGGTGAAGTCATAGGCTAACAATTCTTGTTTCCAAAATGCCCATTCATCACCATATAAAAGCGCAATTTTCCAAATACTATCGTTCCCCTTCAGGAGCTTTGACTCCACGAGCGATCGCACTTGGCGTTGCAGCTTAACCATCGGATGAATAACCTGCTGGTCCATACCGGTTCCAATCATGTACTGAATTTCTTCAAATCTCTAACTACAGGACTGCCAGAAGCATGTCTGAATGTTCAATGAGTAGAATGCATTTTGCAATTTCTAAGGCTCTTCAGTCAGCTTCTGCTAACATCATTCGTCACTGGTTCAGTTGTTGTGATGCAGCCACACTAGCAGGAAGCAACAATCCTAGCTATCGATGTTAACACGTTTCGATTGTATAGCAAGTGTTTTCAGAGGAAGCCGTCCAGAATGGGAAGATAACCGAACTATGATCGGGTGTACCAAATCGATTCAATCTCTTGAGCACGGGCGATCGCGCGTTGATGCAACGAAACTCCAACCCCATCATTCAGTAAAGCGGTGACGTGTCCAAGTTTCCGGCCGGGACGAGATTCGGTTTTGCCGTACCAATGCACATGGGCATCAGGACGTGCTGCAAGCTGTTGTCGCTTTGCCTGATAGGTGCTGTGGGAATGCTCGTAACCGAGTAGATTAACCATAACAGCTCCGGCAGACTGCATAGCCGGACTCCCCAGCGGCAGTCCACACACGGCTCTCAGGTGCTGTTCAAACTGAGAGGTTGGGCAAGCATCCAGGGTAAAGTGACCGGAGTTGTGGGTGCGGGGTGCAATTTCGTTGACCAACACGGTGCCGTTTGGGGTCAGAAACAGCTCGATGCCGAAAAGTCCAATTGCCTGTAGTCCAGTCAGGAGTGTGTGGGCGATCGCCTCCACCTGCTCCATCACCGACTGGCTTAACTGAGCAGGCGCAATCACCCGCCGACACACCTGATTTTCCTGCTGCGTTTCCACAATTGGATACACGGTGATGGTGCCATCAACGGCACGAGCCGCGATCACCGCCAATTCCCGCTCAAACGGGATGAACTCTTCGAGCAGCACAGGTTGATGTCCCAGGTTTGCCCAGGTTGACTGCAAGGTAGTCCAATCTTTAATGATGAACGTACCCTGTCCGTCGTATCCGTGCCGCCGCGTTTTCAGAGCCACGGGAAAATTGGGGTCAGTGAACCCCGCCGCGGAAGGAGTCTTCAGCAAAAACTGACCTACCTCCTCTCGCGTGCTCTCCGGCGTCAACGAACAGAACCTGGGAGTCGGTAGTCCTAAAGCGGCTGTGTAACAGCGCTGGTCGTACTTGTCTAACAATGGCTTCAGCGTTGCCAGACCCGGACGAAAGCAAACTCCTTGATTTTCCAGGAGGGAAAGCGCTGCCAAATCGACGAACTCATTCTCAAACGTGATCAGATCACACTGAGTCGCGAGTTGAGCCGTTGCGGTGGCGTCGTCTACGGCAGCCAGGACGATATCGCTGGCGATCGCGGCAGCCGGGTCGGTTTCGTTGGGTGTTTGAATCACCAACTCAACGCCCAGTTTCTGGGCAGCACCTGCCATCATCCAGGCAAGCTGCCCACCACCAATCACACCAACCCGTTTAATTAGACTGGAAGCATCTGAAGCTATTGTGGTGAATGGATTGAATCCCTGAATGTTTGGCATTCTAGTTAAACAATGAACGATTAGAAATGCAAAATTAAAAATTGGGAACCCCTGCTGGTAACCATTTTTAATTTTTAACTTTTAATTTTTAATTAATGAACAGACTGTTTTGTTTAGCGTTACAGATTATCGTACGGGCGATCGCTCGTCTGACGGGGCGGGCGGGGCGGATTGGCCAATTGCATACCGACGGACAAATCGTTCATGCCTCTAGTCGACCTGACCACCATGACGATAGAG
>JAAUSG010000027.1 GCA_012034055.1 Leptolyngbyaceae cyanobacterium RU_5_1
CTGTTCAGTCGCAGACCCGGGTGTTCTTCTCGAATCTGAAGCTGAAGGCGAATGCGAAGGTGCCAGAGCTTTGGGTGCAGGATGCAGAAACCAATAAAGCCGATGTCTTTCCCCTGTTGGGCGATCGCTACATTCTAGGGCGCAGTTCCAAATCCTGTGACATCGTGATTCGCAATCCTGTAGTTAGCCAGGTGCATTTGTCTCTGAATCGGGAGAAACCACCACCGGGATTTCTGGGCTACTTCTTGCGATCGCCGTTCGTGATGAAGGACGAAAACTCTACCAACGGGATCTATCGGGGCAAGCGGCGAATCCGCAAGATCGTCCTGCGGCACGGGGACGTTTACACATTGGGACCCTCGGAATTAGCAGATGCGGTTCGGATCAAGTACAGAGATCCACCCCCCTGGTTTGTGAAAGCGTTTCGTTATGGGGTCTTTGGCGTCGGTGGGCTTTCGGCTCTGGCAACATTAGTGACATTGGCAGAATGGCAGAAGGTAAACGTGGCCCCATTGCCTAACTCGGTTCAAGGGCCGGTCATGATCCTGGCCCGCGATGGAGAAACCGCTCTCAGTTCCCCGATTACTCGCTCCCATGCGGAACTCAAGAACCTGTCAGAATTTTCCCAATACTTACCCAGAGCAGTGATTGCCTCTGAAGACTCCCGCTTCTACTGGCACGTTGGGGTGGATCCAATTGGAACGCTGCGGGCGTTGGTGGCCAATGTTCGCGGCGGTGAAATTCGCGAGGGTGGCAGTACCCTGACCCAGCAGCTTGCCCGTAGCATCTTTCGCAGTTACGTGGGCACAGATGACTCGGCAGGTCGCAAACTGCGGGAAGCGGCAGTTGCGCTCAAAATGGAGACGTTTTACAGCAAAGACTCTTTGCTACTGTTGTACCTGAACCGAGTCTATATGGGCAGCGGTACTTATGGCTTTGAGGATGCGGCGCAGTTCTACCTGGGTAAATCAGCCAAAGACCTGACGCTGTCGGAAGCGGCGACGCTGGCTGGACTCCTTCCGGCTCCTAACCGATTTAACCCGGTGCGGGATTATCAAAAGGCGATCGACCAGCGAAATGGGGTGATCCAACGGATGCAGGAATTGGGCATGGTCAGTGCAGAGGAGGCCCAACGGGCCCGGCGATCGCGGATTGACATCAACCCGAAAGCCAAAGAGGAACTGCAAAATGTCCGCGCTCCCTACTATCACGACCAGGTCTATGCCGATCTGGAAGCGCTCTTGGGTGCTGAGGTGGCAAAAGAGGGAAATTTTATTGTTGAGACTGGCATGGAGCCGCGTATGCAAGCGGCAGCCGAAGCGGCGCTGCGAGAAGGCGTTAACACCTTGGGAGCCAGTGCTGGATTTTCTCAGGGGGCGATCGTCACCCTGGATGCCAAAACCGGTGAGGTGCTGGCCCTGGTTGGCGGCGTGGACTATAAAAAAGCCAGTTTAACCGGGCAACCCAGGCCTACCGGCAACCCGGTTCCACCTTCAAAGTGTTCGCCTACACCGCTGCACTCCAGCAGGGAATTCCACCCGGTACGGCCTTCTCCTGTGCTCCCCTCAGTTGGGCTGGACAGTCTTTCGAGGGCTGTCGTTCTGGAGGGAGCAGTATGGATATGTACACGGGGTTAGCGCTGTCCGAGAACGTGGTTGCCTTGCGCATTGCTCAAGAAGTCGGACTCGATCGCGTGATTCAGATGGCCAGGCGAATGGGCATCCAGTCGAATATCAAACCAGCTCCTGGTCTGGTGTTGGGTCAAAGTGAGGTCACCGTGTTGGATATGACGGGCGCGATCGGGGTGCTAGCCGATCGCGGGATTCGCAACCGTCCTCGCACCATTCGCCGCATTTTTGACAGCAGCGATTGCAAAGATCGCAAGAACCTGAAGACCTGCTACGTGATCTACTCAATCGAGCAAGATTCAGAGTCCAATCAGTCCGTGATTAGCCCAGAGGTGGCAGACACGATGACCCAACTGATGCGCGGCGTGGTGCAGAGTGGAACTGGCAGAGATGCCGCGATCGGACTGGGAGAAGCGGGCAAAACCGGCACCACCAATGACAACGTAGACCTCTGGTTTGTCGGTTACATTCCCGATCAGCAACTGGTCACCAGCATCTGGCTGGGCAATGACGACAACACTCCTACCTCCGGCAGTAGCGCCCAAGCCGCCCAACTGTGGGGGAACTACATGAGTCGGGTTGCGAGGTAGTACCGTCACAAGAACTGTTACATGCGGCGGCAGGTGAGCCTACCTAACGCTGTTGCCGTCCCCCAAGCCAGCCTTGACTGTGGTGGGTTTTGCGCAGGGTGGGCGCACCATTGTGTCAAGCAGGCGATCGAGGACAGTAGCTAAATTCGTGTTCTGGCAAAACCCAGTATGGACTCGCGAGGTCTGAATCATTGTGCTGCGGGGTGCAACGAGCCAGTGGAAGCGCTCCCGTGGCGGGAGTTGACCAATCGGTCCAGCGTGTTCCCCACCGGCACAAATGATTGGGATAGCGGCCAGGTGGTTGCGAATGACGTTCATATCTAATCTTAAATCGATCGCGATCAGTCGTTGCTCGTTGAGTTCAATCCGGGCTTCCAGAAAGCGTTGGGCTGCGCATGAGACAATCGCGCCAACGTTGACAAACTCTTCCCGCTCAACGTTAGGAACAACGCGGATGATGGCGTAATCATAGGTAACGCGATCGGGCACGAATTGCCTCCTCCAGGAAAGTATGGGGTAGTTCCAGGCGATTGAGTAGATACTCGATATAGGCTGCTCGATGTTGAGTGATCTCACTAAAGGGGGAGCTTTCAACCAACCAGGCATCCGGAATGAGTTGAATAATCTGGTCAATGATAGCTGGCGTGAGTTGTCCAGTCATCTTCGAGTCTATCGCTTGAAGTGCGCTGGACAGGGGGAGTAAAACGTGGTCTTTGATTGCGGGGAACGGGTCGCGGCTGCGATCGCGGTAATTTTTCCAGGTGTGATGAAAGTAAAGGGCTGCGCCGTGGTCGATCAGCCAGAGCCGTCGATGCCAAATCAGCATATTCGTGTTGCGCGGCGTGCGATCGATGTTGGTCACATACGCATCAAACCAGACTACTGAAGACGCGAGATCCGCGTCAAGATTCTCTGCGATTGGATCAAAGCTTACGGAGCCAGGCAGGTAATCGAGCGCAAGGTTGAGACCGGCACTGGCTCTAATCAGATCCTGGATTTCTGGATCAGGCTCAGTGCGGCAAGTTCGGGGTCGAGTTCAACGAACACGATTTCTGGAACTGGCAGCCCTAACGTGCGGGCAATCTCCCCCGCCACCAGCTCGGCAATCAGAGATTTGGGGCCCTGTCCTGCGCCGCGAAATTTCAGCACGTATACTCCATCATCATCGGCTTCCACAATGGCCGGAAGCGATCCCCCCTCGCGTAATGGAGTGACATACCTCGTCGCCGTGACCGTTCGCACAATTGTCCTCAATCAGGTTCTCTACAATAATCTGACAAATGACAGATGACAAATGACAAATGACAAAAAATCATCACTTCGCACTTCACCCTTCGCATAATTTACCCCGCCCACAATTGTTGGGAAAACCGAATTGCCAGGCTGAATAGCAACAGGGCAAAGAAGCTACAGATGGGGTAACCCCAGCGGGGATAGCGGCTTAACAGGATGCCGAAGGCGATCGCGACTGGCACCACGGCGTACATATACCGCTCTGCCGAGATAGTGCGTCCAGTGCCCAAAATTAGCGCTACGCTCAACAGTCCATAGGCTGCCGCCACAGGCCGCAGCTCTCGTCGAAAATGCCATGCCAAATAGGCGCTACCGAGTACCATCACGACGTTAACCAGGGGTGACCCTGCCAGAATCCACAGCAGCAGAGCCAAAACACAGAAGCCCCAGCGCGTGCGGACTTTCCCTAGTTGCTGCCGAAAACGCCAGATTAAGCAAGTGATCGCGCAGATGGCCAGAACCGCGATCGGGTAAAGTGGGTCAAGAATCTTCCCTGATTTCCAAGTTGCAGAACCTAGCGTAATTTGCACGAGTGACTTGAGCCACGCTTGCCCGTAGGCTAGCTCGTGGGGGTGCCATGCCTTTTGAACTTTGAGAAACGCCAGCAGTTCGCTAAATTGCAGCCAGCAGAACAGGCTGTAGAACAATGCGCCCGTTCCTGCCGCTAGACTGCACAGGTAGGCCGGCAGTCCACGCTGCTCTTTCCACGACACGAACAGAAAGGCTGGAACTAGCATCAGTCCGGGTAAGCGAGTCGCACTCGCTAACGCTCCCCAAACGGCTGCCCATCCGTACTGTTTTCGGTCGAATGATGCGAGAGCAGCCGTGCTGACCAGCAGAAACACGCCTTCAGTGTAGAGGACTGTACCGAATAGAGAGAATGGGCACCAGACCAGGGCGATCGCGGCCCACCGAGCTGCCTGTTGTCCATGTCGTTCGTTGACCCAGTGATAGAGGAGAATCAGGGCAGCCAGGAATGCCAGATTGTTAGCCAGAAGTCCTGCCGCTTCTGGAGGCAATCCCAGCAGCATGCCGGCCCGAATCAACAGCGGCAAAGCCGGGAAAAAAGCGATATTGTAGGCTTTGCCGTCATCAGCATACTCGTAACCGGTCTCGGCAATTTGCAGATAGAACTGGCTATCCCACCGAATCAGTGCCTGCCAGTCTCGTGGGACTACCACACCTCCTGCTGGTATGGGTAGGACGGGTGCAACAAGCCAGATTGCGATCAAAATCAGCAAGCGACTCAGTGCCCAGTGAGCGATCGCAAATCCTACGGCACTGTGCGTGATTTTGGCTCCCCACGCCCCTCTGCGGCTCATCAATGATTTGCGTTCCCTGGTTCACCGACAACTTGCCAACCATTGTCGCACTGACACCGATTTAAGTTAAACCCTGTCCACGTCCAGACCTGGAGTTTTTATGTAGGGAAAGCTACAGATTCCGAGCTGGACGTGTTTAGTGTCCTTATTTATTCGCCACCCTCAAAACCGCTTTTTGAAACTCTTGCTCAGAAGGACTTCCAAAATTGCTTTGATGCAGTGGCGAAAACGTCGGGACACGATTGTAGATTTTTAATCTCCAATTTAAAATCTCCAATTCCCTACGCTGCTCCTTTGGCACAGCGGGTTTCTTTGCCGTCATCTGTGCAGGGTTCAAAGGTGAGTTTCCTGGATAGGATGGCATCTTGGGTTTTCTTGACTTGCTCTTGGAGTGTTGCAGGAACGGACTGATTGTATTTGCCGAGGTAGAGGATTTCGGGCTCTTCCAGTCCCAGTGTGTAGATTTGTCCTTTGAGTTTGTTGGCGATCGCAGATCGGCGAGTTTAGCGATCGCCAGATCAATCCGCTTCACGGCGCTGGTGAGTACGGCTTTAGGTGCGACATCAAGCTGGTCTGCAGTGTTGCCAAAGGCATACACCCCCTTGTCGCTAGCAGTCTGCAGCACGGTCGAAGCGGCATTATCCAGCCATTGGTAAATCACGTCGGCACCCGAAGAGATCAGGGCTTCTGCCGCTTCCTTGGCTTTCGCGGCATCATTCCAATCACCGGTGAAGGTAGAACTGATCTGCACGGTTGGATCAACGGATTTGACGCCTAGCTGAAGTCCGCGCAGCTCTTCTTGGGTCGCCTGAAATTCTTGTCCGGCAATGTAGGCGATCTTCTTCGATTTGGTAGTGGAAGCCGCAATCATGCCGCAGAGGTAGCTGGCTTGCAGGTGGTCAATCCGTAAGGCGGCAATGTTAGAACCCGAAGCGGCTCCGTTCACGCCGATAAAAAAAGTTTTCGGAAACTGGCTGGCAACCTGCTGGATCGCCGCATCAAATTGTCCGCCATGCGCGTAGACCAGGTTGAATCCTCGTCGAGCAAAATCGGAAAGTGCTTCTGCTTGTTCTGGTTGCCCAATCTTTTCGACATAGGCTGTTTCTATTCCTGGTGTCTTCTTAATTTCGTTCAGCCCTTCGTAGCCAACTTGATTCCAGGCTTTGTCTGTGATCACTCCAGGCAAGACGATCGCCACTTTGAAATCCTGAGCGGCTGGATTAGCAGCAGACTCAGGAGGAGGACTCGTTGTAGAAGTGGTGGGAGTATTGGCACACGCTTTAAGCAGTAGACTGCTTGCCAGTGCGGCAGAACTCGTGACCAGAAACTGACGCCGATCAAACCTTGCCGTCATGTGTAGAGACTCCTTGCTGCAAGATTGGGGGTTAAACCGCTTGTTTTTCTATAGCAAAACCTAACGTCTGCAAGCAGTGTAGTATGACTGTGCTGGATTTGAGAAGAGAAATGGGCGATCGCAAAGGTAAGTCACATCGACATTTGCTGCCAATGACCGCTTACGTTTGCCGATCGCCCAGGCTTAGTCAGGTGCCTTGTTGAATGCCATCAGTTGAATGTCATCAAGTGATGGTGTCGCAATCACAACGCTATGCAGTCATTAAAGAGCTTCTACAGCAGCAAATTGTATTCCGAAACACATTTGACAACTACGGACAACCGTTGTGAGCGAAATCACTGAATACTCAATAATTCGTCACGACGAAGCTTACAGGACATCACAATTTTTTTCGATTGTGCTCACGTCTGGAAACGGGAAGATTGCCGATGATTAAACATATAAGCGCTCCAAAAAAACGATTAGGATTCAGATTTCTTCTAGTTGAGTTGACGAGATTGAGTACTCCTAAGATAAAAATTTGACTTCTTGTTTGACGCTCTAGATTTAGCCACCGTTAAGTTTCAATCTCCTCTTTCCTGACGATCAAATGGGACAACGTAACAGCTCTGGGAAAACTTCCCAGAGCTTTTTCTTACCTGATTAAGTCGCTGATAGAGGGTAAATCTGGAATCTCTTCTACTTTCACCCTTCATCCCTTCACCCCCTCTTCTCCGGCAACATACATTTATCGCTATCACACCCTGCTGGACCTTCAGCCGTTGCAAAGCCAGAGTCATACTGACTGAGCGCGGTGTAAAAATTGTTGGTACGCTGGCGGGTTTTAACGGCTTGCTGCAGGCGATCGAACGTAGCCTTGTCAATTTTCTCGAACGGCAATCGCGGGAAGGGCGCATCGAAGCGGGCCAGGAGGGCAGCACTGATGTAGCCTTCGTCATGGGCGATCGCCTGATAAATCCGCTGTGCCAGGGGTTCCACTTCAGCTTCGGTTAGTTCAATGGTGGCACTGGTGTTGTGGGTGGTGTAATAGGTTTGCACCTGCATGTAAAAGTCGAACTGCGCCAGGGCAGAGAATTTCTCAATCGCAATTTGATCCGCTCCCGGCAGGTTCGCCCAGGAAACTTCAACCGGGATTTCCACCAGCCATTCGGTGCAGCGCGGGTCAAAGGGCTCGTTGAGTAAATTGCCCTGATCGTCTTTGTCCGATTGGGAGGGCACGATGCTGTAGCCGTAGTCCAGACAGGACAGGGCCACTGGATCGTTTTTGCGGAAGGTAATGCGGCGGATAAAGCGTTGCGCTTTGGGGGGATGCCAACCGGGGCTGGCTCCGGTGAGCAGGGATTTGGTGCCAGCCGGTTGAACGGTGGTACAGCGGTTAGGGCGTTTGAGACCGTGCGATCGCAATAGTCCCAGACGACTTGATGCACAATCTCTTTCCAGCGGCTCAGATAGTCCCGCTCCCGCTGCCGAAACTCCAAGCCTTTGACCGTATCCGGTCGGCCTGCTTCCCACCAGCGCAACCAGTCCACCCCAAAGGCATGGACAAAGAAGTCGAATAGCCCGGTGAAGGAAACGCCGACGATCGGATCCAGTTCGCGCGATCGCTGATAGCGCGGCTCTTCAAACCGATGGTTGAGCAAGGCGGCTACGGACAGCGCCCCTGCCATAAAGGCTTGCTCTTGCGCCTTACAATCGAGCGGATCAAGTTGATTAAGATGAATTTCTGCCAGGTTGCAGTGAAAATCGGAGCCGAGAATTTCCAGTTTTATCTTTTTGTTACCCTAGAGGCTCTTTATCCTCCAGTTCTAACGCTTCGTCATTTGCGTTAGCTCCGAGTACCTTTTCTACAAGCGAACGGAAGTAATCAGGTAATACCCTTTGTAATGACCGCAGTAAGTTCTTCCATTCACCTGTAGCCCGACACTCGTGGAGATGCCAAACGGCATAAGCAAAATGCTCAGATTATATTCTTTCCAAACCGTATCTTTTTATAGCTTGATTGGAAAGGTTCACTCTCTACTCTGTACGGTGCTAGAAGCTTTTTAGGTCTTCTAGTTACCACGGGATTAGCGTCTCAGCCTTCCCCGTTTTTGCCGGGTTTTTAACGTGAGGCAAAATTATCTACCACACGGATTCAAACCATAACGACCCATTCGATGTTCCAACTCAAGGTCTAATTCATCCATGCAATTGACCATTCGGTTCCTCCTGATTAGTGATAGGTGTTCCATTACCCGCTCGGCTTTCAATCAGTAGCTGTTTCAGGTAATCTTTTGCTTTCGCTCTCGATTGGCAGTAAAGTTCGATGAACGTTTGCTGCTTTTCAAGCGTATTCAGCAGGTCGCGGTTGGAGCGGGCGATCGCTTCCGGGGCATACTGAATCGCGCCTTCGCCAGAGTAGAACTGCTTGCGAACGGCATCAATGCATTCTTGCTCGGTCGGCTTGTAGTGGAAGACGCGGGTATGATTGGCCATCCGCAACGCATCCCGTTCTGGGTCAATGCGCCAGTTGCCTGCTGCATCCTGCTGCCAGAGGTTGTCTTTCGCAACGGCAAACGCGGCGTCATTGCTGTCGCTCTGCCTGATCCCCGCGCTGCGCCGAATGTTCCCGGCCACAACGGTTGCAGCGGCTTCATCAATCAGCAAGCAACATTCAACAGAAGTAAGCTGCCGTCCCACAGCCTGATTGAGAATATCGGCACAGCGGTTGTAAAGTGCTGGTAAGCGAATGGGATTGGCCATGCCACCAAAGCCTTTCAAGACTTCGCCTTCGGGGCGCACATCGCTGACATCGACGGTTACCTCGACGACGCCAGAGACGCGATTCTCCATCGGAGATGCGCGAACGCGGGTCGAAAGCTCCAGCAGCGCTTGATAAGACGCCACCCAACCCTGGCGACTGTCGCCCACATAAATCGTGACGTGATTTCCCTCAACGACCACCTCAGTTCGTTCACGTCGCTGCGCCGGTGGAGTTGCCCCCACTTCACCGACAACGTTGGCTGACAAACGATTGCGAATCGGCGGAAGCTGATCAATGTACTTGGGTTCCAGGATTGCTCCCGTACCGCAGCCCATCATCGCCAAATCCATCATCAGCCCAAAGGCCCGCCAGTCAGCGACATTTGTGCTGGTGCAGTTGTAGGCTCCAGAAAAATTCTCAGGTTTGTTAATCCATGTCGTCCCACCCACCCACAGCCAGCGTCCCGATGACAGACTCTTAAGCTGCAGCTGCTGCTGAAGAATGAGTTCAGCTTCGTCTTGAGTCAACTGCCCAAGCTCTACCAGACTCTGCGTAGTGCGCTGAATTACCGTATCCCAAGGCTCACGACCGTTTTCGGTGCGGCGGCTATAGGTTCTGTAGAAAACCGGATTTGCTGCTGGGGCTGTTCTAGGAAACGGGCTAGAGGCTGAATTTGCTGTTTGGTCAGCAGATGGGGCGGCGTTAAAGCTGTTTTGGAGGCGAAGATGTTCAAGCTCTCGAACCATAGTTGAGGTCTCGCTTTTGCTGGAAGGTTGAATGGTTTGGGTTGAAAAGTAGGGGTTAGGGACTAGGGGCTAGGGACTAGAAAAGGTTCCTACAACCCACGCCTTACACCTCATTTTTATGAGTGGTTGCTATATGCAGTTTATGATAGCGATAAACTAAATGTAGGAGTAAGAGTTCACAGTCTACACCATCTATAGAGGGAAAAACGCTGTAGAGTCTACCACAGGAAGATGATACCCGCGCGAGTAATCTTTTGTTTCGTTAACCGGAAATTGCGGCGATCGCCTTGAAATTCACAGGTAACACCCATTTAAAATTGCAGATCGGGCAGATCGATACCGAAATCATCTCCTGGACTACATTCCCCAATCCAAAATCCAAAATCGTATATCTCCTTCAATCACAACGGAGCATACAAAATGTCTCAAAAAATTGCGATCGCGGTCATTCACGGTATTGGCAAGGCAAATCCACAGTTTGCAGACAAGACCAGCGAGAAATTTATCAGTGGCATTGCTCCCCGGCTGCGTAGCCAGTTTGCCAGCCAGCTCAAGGGGGTTGTCGCAAAGCCAGAGTTGGAGCTGGAGTTTGAAGCCGTTTACTGGGCCCATATTGTCCAGGATCTGGAAGATGAGCTGGACAGGCGATTGAACATTCCTAAAACAACCAGTGCCTTCTTCGGACTACGTGATTTTATCTTTCATTCCCTGGCAGACAGCATTGCGTACCAGATTACGTCCTCTACGGCCACGCGCGATCGCCATATCTACGACGGCATCCATCGCTGTTTTGCCGAAACGCTCAAACGGCTTGCAAGTAAAGCAGGGCAGCAGGCTCCGCTGTGTGTGATTGCACACAGTATGGGATCCGCGATCGCCAGCAACTACTTCTGGGATCTACAAGACGGACGAATTCCAGCCATTGCCGACCCTAACCCTGTGGAGACCGGCGAAACCTTAACGTTGTTCTACACCTTTGGCAGCCAAATCCCCTTCTGGTCTTTACGTCACGAGAATTTCGGCACACCGATTAATGTTCCGTCCCCTAAACTCTCGACCCATTATCCTGGCTTAACCGGTGAGTGGGTCAACTTCTACGATCGCGATGATCTGCTCGGTTATCCCATCCAGAACATTAACAACCAATACAACACCATGTTCGCGATCAAGAAGTCCGAGTCGGCAACCTGATGTCGGGCTGGAACCTGTTTAGCCACAACGCCTATTGGACAAGCGATCAAGTCACCAAACCGATTGCCCAATCCCTGGCCAAAGTCTGGAAGCAGGCGAATGGTATGCCATAACATGCAAAAACGTTCGTTGGGGAAATGCTGTTGACGCAACGTGTTGAATATATCGAAACTCACCGGGTCGAGCTTGAGCGTCAGAATTAGAGGCTCACGCTGCTCGTCCACTCCATAGGTGGCTGGGGTAGGATAGGGCATACGTTCAGCGTTGCTGTGTGGTTTGAAGTGCATGTCTGCGGATCCTAATGCATCTAAATCGAGTTCTGCATCATCAGAGTCCAATCCAGTATTGGATAGGCACTCAGTCATCCATAGCTCAACCCATAGGATTAGTGATGGAGTCCTGCAAGCCTCTGATCCGTCTCAATCCTTGAAAGGTTCGTCCGATCGCCTTGCAGCACCCGATGACCCACGGCTTTCAATGGGAGAGATCGAGTCTGACGGCTATGGCGATCGCGAAGCTCCTGCACCGCGATCGCTAGCGTCTGCTCCTCTAACAATTCAGCCCCCCGCCTCGCAATCCAGTTTGACTGGAACCAGACACCAACCTCAAAAAGTGCTGGTTCTAATTTTGGCGATCGCCATTATGGGGGTTGGTTTGGTGATGGACAGCCGCTGGGTTGGGCTGGCTGGCTCCGTCGTTGCGCTGTTGATTTCCGCCCAGATCCTCTGGTTGCCGTTGCGCCGTCTGCTGCTTGATTTTGTCACAGAACAGGAGCGGATGATTCTGCTGGGCAGTATCTTGGGTGGCATTGCGTTATTAGGATTGCTCAAACAGGTTGGCGTCTTCGATCGCATCGGAGGTGCTCTGTCCGGAGTTGGCTGGGATGCGGTGGGTGCTCTCGGTGAGGTGCTGGGTGCAGTTGGGCAAATCTTGATTGCGCTCCTGGCGGTCTACATTGCCTGGCGACAGTATATTATCTCCAGGGATCTGACCATCCAGCAAAATACCATCACGCAGCAACAAACGATTGACAGCTATTTTCAAGGCGTTTCGGAGCTGGTACTGGACGAAGAGGGACTGCTGGAGGATTGGCCGCAAGAGCGGGCGATCGCGGAAGGACGAACGGCGGCTATCCTTAGCAGTGTGGATGCTGGCGGCAAAGCGAAAGTCATCCGCTTTCTCAGCCGGGCCCGGTTGTTGACTCCTCTAAAGCGCGATCTCCGACTGGGGCGAGTCATTTTGGATGGCAGGGGCGGCTATGAAGAAGATCGGTTGAACGGCGTGCGCGTCATTGACCTGGGCGTCATGCTGGCCAGAGCCGATCTGAAAGAAACTGACTTACGCTGGACAGATTTGAGCGAAGCAAACCTGATTCAAGCCAATCTCAGCCGCTGTGATTTAGTCAAAGCCAACCTTTCCCGCACCATTTTGTGCGGTTCCAGGCTGTGTAAGGCTGACCTGAATGGCACTCGCTTCTTCTACGGTAAAGCCGAAAGCGCCAGTCCTCGCAGTCGCATTGAACCCCCCGACTACCGCACCGGCAAACACACCGGAGCGGTCGTTGAAGATGCTGACTTTACCGGAGCCGAGCAGATGTCAGACGAGCAGCGCCACTACTGCTGTGCCTGGGGTGGCTCAAAAACACGCACTACTATTCCAGGTGGCTGTGTGGGGATTGCTAATAAGCTGGGACGGTAGTGATATTGGTCATTGGTCATTAGTCATGGGTCGTTGTTAATTGGTCATTGGTCTGTTACCAGTTACCAGTTACCATTATCACGGTTCACCGTTCACTACCTTACCTCTCACCCTCTTTCAAAGGATGTCTTAAACGTCGCAAATGGGTTAGCAACGGATAGGGAACGGATGAAGCGGATGAGAAATTGCAGGCGACATCCGTCATTTATCTGTTTCATCCGCTACTGAATCCGCTGCCAATCGCACTCTCAGACATCTTCTCAAATGACCAATGACAAATGACAGATGACAAATGACAAACGACAAGATTTGGCCCAAGTATTCCCTGATTGCCCCCATCTACAATGAGGAAGAAACCATTCCAGAGCTGTACCGGCGCGTGTGTGCGGTGATGGAGCAGATGGATGGCCCGGTGGAGCTGATTTTGGTCAACGATGGCAGTCGCGATCGCTCCCTGTCCCTGATCCGTGATCTGCACGAACAAGACTCGCGGGTGTGCTACATCAGTCTGGCCCGCAACTTTGGACATCAGATTGCAGTCACGGCGGGCTTGAACTTTGCCCGTGGACGGGCGGTTGTTGTCCTGGATGCGGATCTGCAAGACCCACCGGAGCTAATTCTGGAGATGGCTGAGAAGTGGCGGCAGGGCTATGATGTGGTCTACGCTCAACGCACCCAGCGCCATCGGGAAGGCTGGTTTAAGCGCTGCACGGCTTACGTCTTTTATCGCGTCCTGAAGCGATTAGCGGATGTGGATATTCCGACGGATACAGGAGATTTTTGCTTGATGGATCGGCGGGTGGTCGAGGTGCTGAACACGATTCCGGAGCGCAATCGCTACATTCGGGGGTTGCGATCGTGGATTGGATTTCGGCAAACCGCTGTTTTCTTTGAACGGAACCCTCGGTTTGCCGGAGAGGTGAAGTACACCTTTCGGAAATCCCTTTCCCTGGCAATTAGTGGCTTGGTCTCGTTTTCAACGGTGCCGTTGCGGTTCTCAACCTACCTGGGCATGTTCTCCGCCGCGATCGCCCTGATCATGGCCTTTATGGTCATCTACTGGCGGCTGTTTTACCCAAACTCTCCCCTTACCGGACACGCTGTGATCGCCGCCGCCATTTTCTTTTTAGGGGCAGTGCAGTTGTTTAGTATCGGCATCTTGGGTGAGTACATTGGGCGCATCTATGAAGAGGTCAAAAATCGCCCCCTCTATACCCTCTCAGAAGTGGCTGGTTTTGCTCCCGCTCAACCGCTTCAATCGCAAGATAATACTCAACGGGCCCTTTCTAAGGGTCTGTCAATTCATCAAGACTTACGCAACACCAGCCTGTCTAGCAGAGGTCACCGAAATCCGCCAGAATCGTGAACTGGTGTGATTTAGGCAGGTCAAGGAACCCTGTTGATGGGTTCTGTAAACAACTTTGTGCCTTTACAATAAGTTGGAAGCGAATTCACTGTAGCGAGGAGTAAGAGGTGTGTCGAAGTCCGCTAAGTATCTATTGATTGGATCAACCGAGGCCTACAGTGGTAAGTCAGCAACTGTTTTGGGGGTTGCCCATCAACTCACAGAAAAAGGTCTAGACATTGCCTATGGCAAACCTCTGGGCACCTTCTGGAGTGGTTCTCCGAATCAGGCGATCGAAGCAGATGTGCAGTTTGTTGCCCAGACCCTCAACCTTCCCAAAAACCGGCTGCAGCCAACTATTCTGCCCTTGACTGACACCACGATTCAAAAGCGCATCCGCGGGGAAGATCAGACGGATTATTGTCAGTTGTTGGCTGAATGTTTGCAATTAGAGGGTCCCGATTTGGTGGTGCTGGAAGGTCCAGCAAATTTAGAAGAAGGGAGTTTGTTTGATCTATCTCTGCTGCAGGTGGCTGATATTGTTGATGCCAGTGTGTTGCTGGTGGCCCGCTTTCACACGCTGCTGATTGTCGGAGCGCTGCTGTCGGCAAAGCGTCGTTTGGGCGATCGCTTGCTGGGGGTGTTTATTAACGACATTCCCAAAGAGCGGTTGGAGGAAGTCAGGACAACGGTTAAACCGTTTCTGGAGAAGCATGGCATTCCAATTTTTGGTTTGATGCCCCGCAATGCGCTGTTACGCAGTGTCAGCGTTAGCGATTTGGCTGAGCAACTGAGTGCAGAGGTGCTGTGCCGCGCCGATCGCCTCGATTTGATGGTGGAAAGCCTGTCGATTGGCGCGATGAACGTTAACTCGGCGCTGAAGTACTTCCGCAAGGGGCACAACATGGCGGTGATCACCGGCGGCGATCGCACCGATATCCAGCTAGCGGCGTTGGAAACCTCCACCCAGTGCCTGATTCTGACCGGTCAAATGCGCCCTCACCCCGACGTCCTCAGACGCGCCGAAGACCTGGAGATTCCGATTCTATCGGTCGATTTAGATACGTTGACCGCTGTGGAAATTG
This sequence comes from Leptolyngbyaceae cyanobacterium RU_5_1, assembly GCA_012034055.1. Taxonomy (GTDB): domain Bacteria; phylum Cyanobacteriota; class Cyanobacteriia; order Leptolyngbyales; family Leptolyngbyaceae; genus JAAUSG01. The sequence continues at coordinate 14,996 of JAAUSG010000027.1, forward strand.
TGGATCGGGCGATCGGTCAGGTGCGGATTCATGAACCGATGAAGATCCAGTGCCTGTATCAAATGATGTCCGAGCATTTCGACTTCGATCGCCTACTCGCTGATCTAAACTTGCACCCAGTTGTAACCGCGTAGGTCTCTACCCGCCTACCTATGACCCATGACCCATGACCCGTTACCACGTCAGCCCCAGCCTTATTAACTTGCTTAACAAACTGTAATTAATCATTGTTACACTACACACAACTCTTAATTTGAGACATACTCGAATAGAAGATACTACAGGAATATTCCGCTGTATCCTGTATAAAATTGGCTCTATTAGAAGATTTCTAGGGAAAAATACTCCAGATGTCCTGGCTACAAAGCAGAGCTTGGGAACGAGGCACTACTCCAGGGATAGGGTTTTTTAGAAATCGCCTTACCATTTCATCAGTGGGCATCCGGTTATCCCCCATGAAGTAGTGCGCCCATGTCTGAATTTAGCTCCAAACAATCCATCACTCTGAACCTGGCAACCTATGAGTCGCTTCAGCAAGAGCTGGTCACGCTCCGTCAACAAATCGCTGGAATAGCGCAGCAAGCAGGCTCTCACCCAACTTCAGTCGCTCAACAGAGGGCGTTGCTGGCCGTTGTCACCAAGATTCGAGAGTCGTTGGATTTAGAGACCATTTTCAAATCGACGGCAACCGAAGTCCGACAATTGCTGAATGCAGACCGGGTGGGCATGTTTCGCTTTGATCCTGACTCCAACTGGGAGTGGGGAGAGTTTGTTTCCGAAGATGTCCTACCGCCTTTTGATTCTGCGCTTGCTGCCAGGATTGACGACCATTGCTTTGGTGAGAACTACGCGATCTACTACAAACAGGGGCGAGCCTGGGCAGCCAACGATATTTACACCCTGCCACTCCCAGATTGCCACATTTCAATTTTGGAACGGTTTCAGGTACGAGCAAATCTGGTTGTGCCGCTGCTGAAGGGCGATCGCCTCTGGGGGCTGCTGTGTATTCATCAATGCTCCGGTCCCCGCCAGTGGCAGTTGCCTGAAATTGAGTTTGTCACCCAAATCGCGATTCATCTGGGGGTGGCATTGCAACAAGCAGAGTTTGTTGCCCAGCTTCAAGTCCAATCGGACTGCCTGGCCCAAGCAGTTGCCAGAGCCGTGGAGCGGGAAAAAGCGGTGAGCACGATCATCGATAAAATTCGGCGATCGCTCGATATTAACACCATCTTCAAAACCACCGCTGAAGAAGTGCGCCACTTAATCAACAGCGATCGCGTTGTCATCTACCGCTTCAACCCAGACTGGAGCGGCGAGTTTGTCGTTGAATCGGTTGCGGAGGGCTGGAAATCCCTGGTACAGGAACAGGTTGGGCATCCAGAGTTACTTGCCAATATCAGCGAGTGTAGTCTACAGCAACTGGCAAACTCTTCTACAACTGACACCTACTTACAGGAAACGCAAGGGGGAACATTTAGCCGCGGACAGCTATGCAGAGTTTGTGCAGACATCCACCAGGCTGGATTTTCCCAGTGCTACGTCAATATCCTGAAAAGCTACCAGGCCCGCTCCTATGCGATCATCGCGATTTACAAAGGGCAAACGCTCTGGGGACTCCTGGCAGCCTTTCAAAACTCTGGTCCACGACAGTGGGAAGAAACCGATGTCAACTTTCTGCTGCAAATCGGCGATCAACTCAGTGTTGCGATTCAGCAAGCCGAGTTGCTGGTGCAAACCCAACAGCGCTCCGCTGAACTGCAAACCACCCTCGAAGCTCAACTACAAACACGAGCCGATGAGCTAGTTAGAGAAGCTGAACGGGAACGCGCCCTGGCGCAAGTGATTGACAAAATTCGCCGCACCCTCGACCTCGATACCATTTTCCAGACCGTCACCACAGAAGTCCGGAAACTGCTGAATGCCGATCGCGTGGCAGTATTTTGCTTTGAGCCAGGCTCTGGCTGGAATGATGGCGAGTTCGTCTCCGAGGATGTGGTGCCGCCCTTTGACTCAGCCCTGGCCGCTAAAGTCCACGATCACTGTTTTGGCGAACACTATGCCACCCTGTATCGCCAGGGTCGTACCTGGGCAACAGATAACATCTATGCCCTGGAGTTGCTAGAGTGTCACCTGTCCATCCTGTCGCGATTTCAGGTGCAGGCAAACCTGGTTGTGCCGCTGCTGAAAGGGGATGAACTGTGGGGGTTGCTGTGTATCCACCAATGTTTGAGTTCGCGTCATTGGCAGGAAAAAGAAGTTGAGTTTGTCACCAAAATTGCAACGCAGCTTGGCGTTGCCTTACAACAGGCGGAACTGCTGACCCAGGCTCAGCAGCAGTCAGCAGAACTTCAAAAAGCGAAGGAAGCTGCCGATGCCGCTAACCGAGCCAAAAGCCAATTTTTGGCGCACATGAGCCACGAGCTACGCACCCCCTTAAATGCGATCTTAGGATTTACTCAGGTTTTGGCTCGTGATACCTCCCTGAATCAGACCCAGCAGCAGCAGTTGGAAATTGTGGCCCGCAGTGGCGAACACTTACTCACCCTGCTAAATGATGTGTTGGAAATGTCCAAAATTGAAGCAGGGCAAATTACGCTGAACAAGCACAGCTTCGATCTGTATCGGTTGCTGAGAAGTTTGGATGACATGCTGCAGCTCAAGGCTGAATCCAAAGGGTTGGAGTTGAGCTTCGACTATCCCCCTGATGTACCTCAATATATTTATGCTGATGAGAGCAAGCTGCGACAAGTACTGATTAATCTGCTCGGCAATGCGACTAAGTTTACAGCCCAAGGAAGTGTGACGCTGCGGGTGAGGGGAATTGAGAATGACGAATTGAGAATGACGAATGACGGTGATTTGCCCTCCATTCACAATTCGCAATTCGCAATTCTCTTCGAGGTAGAAGATACGGGACCGGGGATTGCGCCTGACGAGTTAGGCCGGGTGTTTGAAGCGTTTTTGCAAACGGAGACTGGGCGTAGATCTCAAGAAGGCAGCGGGCTAGGATTGCCAATTAGTCAACAGTTTGTGCATTTGATGGGTGGCGAGATTACGGTGAGCAGTGTGGTTGGGCAGGGTGCGACGTTCAGGTTTGCGATTCCGGTTCAGTTAGCGGAGGCGGGGGAGATTCAACTTCAACCGTCTACCCGGCGAGTGATTGGCTTGCAGCCCAATCAACCGACCTATCGTATTCTTGTGGTTGACGATAAGTGGGAGAGCCGTCTGATTTTGGTTAATCTGGTGGCTCCGTTTGGGTTTGAGGTGCGGGAGGCGGAGAATGGACAGGAGGCGGTAGCGCTGTGGGAAAGATGGGAGCCGCATTTGATCTGGATGGATATGCGGATGCCGGGGATAGATGGGTATGAGGCAACGCGCCGCATTCGAGCGACTCCTAAAGGGCAGGAAACTGTGATTATTGCATTAACGGCGACAGTGTTTGATCAACAGCGATCGGTCGTTTTAGAAGCAGGGTGTAACGACTTTGTGAGCAAGCCGCTGCAAGAGAGCGTTATTTTTGACAAGATTGCTCAATATCTTGGCGTTCGTTTCTTGTATGAGGAAGAAATGGTGCGATCGCCCTCTCCGTCAGATACGCTTGAATTGACGAAAGACGCACTGGCAGTGATGCCTAGAGAGTGGGTTACGCAACTCCACGAGGCAGCTATCCAGGCCAATGAGAAGCTGATTTTTCAGCTCCTGGAGCAAGTCTCCCCAGCTCATGCCCCTCTGGCAAGCACTTTGGCGACACTGATCAACGACTTTCGGCTAGAAACCATCATCGCTCTCACTGAACTCAATGACTAGCCATTCAGAAGCTGCCACCAAAGGGACGATTCTAGTTGTAGACGATACGCCAGATAATCTGCGTGTTCTATCCGCGATCTTGAGTGATCAGGGGTATGATGTGCGGCGGGTGATTAATGGCAAGCTGGCGTTGCGGGCAGCGCAGGCGTCGCCACCGGATCTGATTTTGCTGGACATTCGCATGGAGGGGATGGATGGCTATGAAGTCTGTCAACACCTGAAAGAGAATGAGCACACCCGTGAGATTCCAATCATCTTTTTGAGTGCCCTGAATGATGTGTTTGATAAGGTGAAAGCCTTTCAGGTGGGGGGGGTCGATTACATCACCAAACCGTTTCAGGTTGAAGAGGTGTTGGTGCGAGTTGAGAACCAACTGACTATTCGCGCCCTCCAACGACAGCTCCATCAGCAAAATGTCTTACTGCAGCAGGAAATCCGGGAACGAGAACGGGCGATCGCCCTGATCCAGTTTCAGGCTCAAAAAGAGCAGGCCCTTAACCAGGTCATCCAGTCCGTTCGCAAATCACTCGATTTAACCACGGTTTTCTCCACAGCAACCGCTGAGATTGGCAAACTGCTGCGGGTCGCTCACGTCAGTATTGCCCAGTATCATTCAGCGCAACGGGTTTGGCGGGTGGTTGCCGAATATCAGCAACATCCTGGCGCAACCTCGATCTTAGGATTGGAAGTCTCAGATCGGCGCAATCAAATGATGGCTCAACTCAAGCGCCAACAGGTGGTACGGATTAACGATATCACGGGTCACAAACATGCCGCGAACGCATTGAACGCCGCTCAAGCAGACGCATTTCCCTTTGCCTGGTTAATGGTGCCGTTGCGAGTGGGGGATCTGGTGTGGGGATACATTGGGCTGTGGCATGAAACCCATGCTCAGGGTTGGCAGGATGCGGAGGTGGAGCTGGCGTGTGCCGTGGCCGATCAAGTGGCGATCGCCATTCAGCAATCAGAACTCTATCAACAGGTGCAACAACACACCATTGACCTGGAAGCCCAGGTTCTGGAGCGCACCACTCAGTTAAAGACAGCACTGGACTTAGAAGCCCTGCTGAAACGAATTACGGATCGAGTCCGGGACAGTCTGGATGAAAATCAAATCCTGGAAGCGGTTGTTCAAGAGCTAGCCCTTAACCTGGATGTCTATGGGTGCCGCACTAGTTTGTATCATCTCGAAGACCAAACCTCCACGATTTGTCACGAACATATTGACTCAACCTTGCCTCCTGCAAACGGAGTGGTTGTGCAGATGAATAGCCTGCCAGATGCTTATACCCAGTTGATGCAGGGGGAATGCGTGCAATTTTGTTCCGCCTGGCTAGAACCCCCATTGGTACACCTGAAAAACAATCGATTAACCATCCTGGCTTGCTGCCTGCAGGACGATCAAACCGTGTTGGGAGACATCTGGCTGTTCAAATCTCGACACGATTGCTTCAATGAGCTGGAGAATCGACTGGTGCATCAGGTGGCAAATCAGTGCGCGATCGCCCTGCGCCAGGCTCGTCTTTACCAAACTGCCCAACAGCAGGTTGAAGAACTCGAACGGTTGAATCAACTGAAAGACGACTTCCTCAGTAATGTGTCCCACGAGTTACGAACTCCCGTGTCGAATATCAAGCTCGTTGCCGAGATGCTAAAAATTAATTTCCAAAAAATCGGGTTATCTGAACCAGAATCGGGCAAAACGGATCAATATTTTCAAATCCTATTCGATGAATGCAAGAAAGAGATTGAGTTGATTAACGACTTACTCGATGTGACCCATCTGAACGCGCAAACCCAGCCTCTAACCCTGACAGAAATCAATCCATCTGTCTGGATCGCCTCGATCACAGAGCCATTTAAGGAACTGGCCCGCAACCACCAACAGATTTTGCAGGTTAATATTTCTCCGGAGTTGCCCTGTTTAGCAACTGAACAATCGTACCTGATGCGGATTCTCACTGAATTGCTGAACAATGCCTGCAAATATACACCAGTAGGAGAAACAATTACCGTTTCGGCACAGGTGGAGAAAGGAACTTCGAACTTCGAACTTCGAACTTCGAAGTTTCGTCATTCTCAACTCCCCTCACTCGTGATCAGCGTCAGCAATTCGGGAATTGAGATTTCCGAGCAGGAGCAAGAGCGTATCTTCGATAAGTTCTACCGGATTCCGAGTAAAGATCCCTGGAGACACGGTGGTACAGGATTAGGGTTGGCACTGGTGAAGAAATTGGTGGACTGTCTTGGCGCAACAATTTGGGTAGAAAGTGTTGAGGGAAAGACAATCTTTACAGTGGAGTTTCCGATTAAACCGATTAGGTCTACTCTTTCAGGTCAAAACCCTTTTTTCATCAACCAGAGGGATGATTTGGGCCAGATCCCTTTAACACTTGATCCAGAAGGTCTCTAGCGGGCTGTGCGTTTGTCAGAGCCATTTGATGATCGCTGTACGCCCGTACCAAACGCAGCAGTCCGCCAACCCCAGTCTTGAGTTGTTCAAGCTCCTCCCCCGACACCACTTCCCCATCCAGCATCCTGATCAGCAACGGTTTGATGTCGCCGATTTCTTGACGAACTTTCTGGAGCTTTTCCACGGTACTGAGTAATGTCTTGAGTGCGTTCAAGCAGGCGTCAATATCCTGAGTCTCTGCTAGAGATTTAAGATGTTGAACGTCCGCCACAGGTTCAGGATTTTGAGTGTCTGCCCCAGGTTTAGGTGCATCTTCTACCGATTCAGCCGATTCAGCCTCTTCAGGCTCTTTAGTTGCAGCCTCTTCAAGCTCTGCGATCGCAGCCTCTTCAGGCTCTGCGGTTGCAGGCTCTTCAGGTACAGAGTGTTGACGTTTGACTACATTTGTCCGTGCCATCTAGCATTTCCTCTTCTAGGGCTACCTTTAAAATTGATGAAGGAGCGTAATTACGTTCAGACCCTAATTAAACCTTGTCCGCGTCCAGACCAGGAGTCTTTCTTAAGGGAAAGCTACAGATTCCGAGCTGGACATGGTTTAGTATCATTTGCTATTTTGGCTCGTTTCTCGCGATCGCGGTTGTTTTGAGTGGACAAGTTTTGCGCTTTATCAGGAAGAGCGAGCAGAAAAGCAACAGCCTGCTCTACATTAGTTCGCTGAATGCTATCAGATTTCATTGGAGCACCTCTCGTTAGAAATTGGTGCAATTGTACTATAAATTTGAACCTGGAGAGAGCGGTTGGGCGATCGAATAGCGTCAGCTTATTCACGCTGACAGTCCAGAGGCACAGCCCAGGATGCGCCAGGTGCAGCATTGGGTGCCTCTGCCACCAGCGTCACCACGCCATCGGGCCCAACAACCCACCCCTGAGCTTCTACAATCTCAGATACAGGCTGAACCGCAGTGGAGGCAGGTTTTACCGTGGTAGACTGCTCCGCTTGCCTGTCTTTTAAGGTCGCTAATCGGGTAATGACAGCCTCACCACCCAATACTCCCGCTGGATTGGGGGGCAAGCCGCCCTGCCCAGTCACCACAAACGAACTGCTGGCCTGCTTCCCCGTAGGACTACACTCCTGGGCAATCAGCCCCGATGGATCAACTAAGTTAATAGGTAGTGGAACCAATCCTCGGTTCGGGTCAACATCCGGGGTGTTGATGGTTACTTCACCGCTTAAGTTTGGGTTTTCCTGCGAAATTGCAGTGATGTCGTTTGTGGGCAATCGACGAGGGTCTAGGGGGGAACCTCCCAAAAGTCTTTCTAAGTCTGCCCGGCTGCGAGGCACCAGCCAAAAAATCTTTTGTGCATTGATTATGACCCGCCCACCACTACCCGTGAAGGCATTCGCCGTAATATCACTGTTCTCGTTCGGAGCCGCGACGATAAATCCGTTCGGAGCAAAGATCCGAATGTTGCCGCCATCCCCTTCACCCTGAGTTCTTCCAGCAGTCGCTGAGATAGTGCTGCCACGACGTAAGAATAACAAGTCCTGCACATTCAAGGTAATATTTCCGCCCTGACTACTGTTGGCTGCTGCCGAAATTAACCCTCTGGTATCCAGCGTGATTCTGCCTGCTTGAATCTCGATATTGCCACCCGTTCCGCTGCCCTCGCTATCAACCGCAATGCTTGCTCCATCGCGAACCGTGACTGTCCTGGGGTCAATAACAATGCTGCCTCCCTGACCCGTTGAACCTTGCTCAGTATTGGCAAATAATCCCGTGCCAGTTCCAGTTAAGGTAAGGCTGTCCGTAATATTGGTTGTAATATTTCCAGCTCGCCCACTTCCAAACGTTGTTGTGCGAAGTTGCCCACCATTAGTTGCCTCAAAGCTATTGGCTGTGATGTTGATACTCCCCCCTGCTCCTTGATTGCGAGTAGCCGCTGAAATTTGGGCTCCGTCTTTGACAATGAGCTGCCTAGTCGTAACTGTCACGTTTCCAGCGGCTCCAGCTCCTTGTGTCCGTGCAAATAAGCCGCTTGTAGGTCCATCGTTATCAACGTTGTCACCGAATTGCTGACTCCGCGCTGCAAAGGTTGGATCGCTACCAGTAAGCACAACGCGCTCAGCTAGATTCATACTATCAATGCCGCTAATCTTAATATTTCCTGCACTCCCACCATTAAAGGTGGTTGTCAAAATTTGTCCCCCACCTGTTAATTCGAGGGTATTTACATTGACATTGATATCTCCACCCCTGAAGTCACTTCTGGTACGAGCACTCAAAACTGCCCCTTCTGCAATTTGAAGCGTATTAGTGGTCACCTCTATTTCACCACCACGATTGTTAGCCGTTGCCTCACTGGTAGTAAACAGACCACTAGAGCGTCCAGTGGTTGAAGAGACCCCAGAGAGGCTGACAGATTCAGAAGCAAAGACCCTGATATTCCCACCCCTGCCCTCACCCTCAGTAGAAGCCAATATCAGGGAACCATTTTGGAGAGTTAACTGTCTCCCTCGGATCGTCACATTTCCAGCAGATGCTTTGCCAAACGTTTGTGCATTAATACGGGAGGAATCAGCTAAAACGAATACCCCATCAACATGAATGTCTATGTCACCCGCATTATCAGTCACCCCTGGTGCTTTTTCACCAGAAAAGCTGAGGATTCTACTATTTATCATTGAGACATCGCCAGTGGCTCGTATCGATATTCTGCCAGCGTCCCCTCCTGACCGTGCTTCAACTCCCACTACTGAGTTGTTGCTTAAGAAAAGAAATCCAGTATCGATCGCGATGTTGCCACTATTTCCTGTTGTGGGATTTGGAGTAGTACTACCAACGCTGGTGATTTCACTATTTTGAAGACGGATACCACTATTCGCGGTTATGGTTATCTGGGCAGCGTTCCCACCCCCATCACGGGTAATGCTCTGAATTTGACTCTGATTGAGAATGACATCTTTATTGGCTTGTATAACGATCTGTCCATCGCCTTTTCCCTTGTTAAAAGTGCCATTTAAGATTCGACTACTATCTAGGGCAACAGTGTCACCTCTGATTACAACAACACCTGCATTACCACTACGGGATACATTGATCTCAGCATTATTTGAAAGCGATATATCCGCAAGGGTAGTACCCTCTACAGAACCTAGGCTAAGGTTACTGTCACTAACATTCAGTTTGACTCTTCCCTGATCTTTGACTCCTGCTAACTCAATCCGCCCTCCCGATGTCGTGATAATTCCCCCATCTAGTTTTACGTCCCCCCCTACCAACAGTAGGCTCTTACCAGGAAGTACTTCAAGACCAACAGCAGGAAGACCGGGAGATGGGCGAACTTGAGATCGATTAATAATAGGGTTGGCAATTTGGTTAATCAGAAGTGCAGAAGGGTTGACAGTCAGCAGTGGAAGATTACTGTTGATGTCTACGGTACTAAAAAAGCCCTTGTTTTCAAACTCGATCGCGCTGGCAGTTGTAGCGACGAATGATCCGCCGATACTCAGGCGGGCATTGCGACCAAATATGATGCCGTTGGGATTTAAGAGGAATAGATTAGCAGTGCTACCTGTGGAAGTGCCAAGTCTACCCAAAATCTCAGTCTGCGTGTTGCCCGTGACACGGCTGATGATATTAGCAACACCCGGATCAAAAAAGGTGACTGTTGCTCCGTCAACAACGCTAAAAGCAGAAAAGCTGTGGAACAGGTTAACTCCACTCCGAGTTCCACCCGAAATACAGGTGCCTGGACAGGTTGGGGTTGCCGGTGAGGGTAGGGAGTTTATAGGTAAGGTAGTATCCGGGTCGATTTGGGCCTGGACAGGACTGAAAATGGCCAGGGAGCTAAAGGCCATACCAACAAGCCAGAATTGTCGTCCAGAGGCTTTCATTGCCAGATTTTCCTTAGAACGTCTTAGTTAACTTCAGCTAAAATGCACCCCCTGCTAAACCAGACATTATTCACGTTCCGAACCCTTTTTGCGCCAAAATAGGCGTTTGGGAAATGTCAGGATAAGCCTGACAAAACTTCTAATAGCAAGGAATGTTATTGTAACGACTTCAAGGCTGTAATCAACCAACAACTGTATAAGATTGGTATCTACCCTGTAACGAATGCACAGGCTACATCCAGAGCATGGTTTACAACTTAGTTGAGATTCTCCAAATGTATAATCGACTGCTCTGACATATTCACTTTGGCATTGGTAGGCAGAGTCCCCGTTAATGAGAACATCGATAGGCTGGTCTTGATTTGAATCAAACTCTTTCTCAGGGTAATTTCCTGTCGTTGGATCTAGTAATGAGGTTTCCTGCCCATTACAAGGAACTTGAACCTTTGCCATTAGTTCATCACCAAAATAGAGATGAAGATCTACCAAGTCGCTTTCCCCACATCCTTCGCACTGGTATTCGATACCGAGAAGCGTTAGAGAAGCCATTTGAATACTCCTTTTTATGGATTGTTGTCACCTGCAATTCTTCTTTGGAACTCGGTTCTGAGGAACTGAGTTCAAAGAAGAAGTAAGAGGACTGTCTCATCAATTCATATCTTGATGGGTTTTGCAGGGTTTGAAAGTACCCGTAGGGGTACTTTGCATTGCTATTCCTCCAGCTCAAGCACCGCATCTCGTTTGGCATAGCTGTCTTTCAGATGCTTTTTCACTGTGTTCTTGGCAATCCACAGTTCAGCCGCAATCTCTTGATAACTAAGTCCTGCGCGGCGCAAGATCCAGACTTCGGTTTGGCGAGGCGTGAGTCCGTATTGGTGAGCTTCTGCGATCGCCTGATTCTGGAGCGACTGATGATAGTCTTCCAGCATCACGATCAGATACGGATGTTGCGCATTATCCAGTTCCAGCCATCGTGCTCGAACCCGGAAAACCTGGGAACGGCTTAACGTGATTTCTGATTCAATGACAACCGGATGTCTGGGGAATACGCTGCGACTGTCTATCAAGGCTTGACAGACACGCCAGATCGGTTGAGGCACGGTTTTTGCCAACGGCTTGCCTTGATTGAGTTGCTGACAGATTTGATGGGCAATGTAATTGCTGTGTACCCATTCTCCGTCGCGAGTCAAAATCAAGACACCATCGACAAGGCTTTCTAATATACCTTGTAAAAAACCAGGGTTGGTTTTAGCCGTTGGACTGGGGTTTTCCAGTGGGTTAAATGTGGGTTGGGGGGGCTAACATAAGGCAACCAAGTAGCGTAGATTTGATTCGTGTCGATTCCAGAAAGGCTGGTTGGTAGACACTGCGCACCCTTGGAATCGTTCTGTATCGTTGCTCAATCAGACATGATTCTGACCAGACAGAACGTATGCAAGATCAGAATTAGAAAACCCTCAAAGGCGGGGAGGCGTTTGAGGGCAGTGCAGTGCAGATTATCCATCTAGTTCAATTTGTTTCTGGACGTTGAGGAGGTATGCAGCGGTGAATTCTGCATAGGTTTGAGTGGCCCAGAATCAAGAAAGATTGAAAGGACACACAAAATAGACTCTTCCCAGCACTATAAAAGGAGGTGAAACAATTGAAGTAGCTATCCGAATCATCCACAACAGGTAAGCGCGTCATGGGTTCGGCATCGAGATACTGGCGACTGGTGCGAATTGATGCAGCAGGACAGCGGAAAGCTGAGGAGATTGCGATCGCCAAAGCCTTCTTTCACCAGCAGTTCGCAGACCTTGTTTCCCAATCTGCTGCACCTGATGCTCAAATTCAGAAGGAGTTAATCAGGCTGCTTCGAGACGAGAGTGTATCTGGAGACAGCAACAATTTACACACGACACAACCTGCGGCACGGACTGGCACACGGTCTACAGCGGACAATACCCTGGAAAATCGTGAACTGGCAGCGTATTGCCTGCGGTGCTTTATTTCCCATGAAATCGAGCAAGCCTGTGTCCGGTTGGAGTCAACGTTTGGCATACAGCATGGCTTTACCCGCTATGACGTGTTTCCTCTGGTTTTGAATGATGACGGTCAAGCCAGATCGGCCAACAATTCGTCTCAGTATCGATCGCTGGCGAGTGAAATTTTGCAGACCTTTGATCCGGATCGGGCAGGATTAAGCACCTGGGTAGCGCGACAGGTACGCCAGCATCGGGAGTTGCATCAGTTTTTGCTAGAGCACGGTGTTTATCTGGCTAGTGACTGGGCAATTTTGAATGACACGAGTCCTGACCAACTGCGACGAATTCTATCCGATTTTCACGCATTGACGCGGGTTGAGATTGAGCAAGACTGTCATCTACTCCAGGGGTATCACGAGGTGTACCGACGCGATCGCTTACAACAGCGCCAAGCCGGAATTCTCAAGGGAAAAGAAGAATGTCGGACACCAACCCCCGATCAACTAACTCGCATCGCTCAATCCCTGAATCAGCAAGCCCATTTAAACCTATCCAATGAACGCATTATGAGTCGGCTGCAAGCTATTGCCACACAACTCCGGCACTATCGAATTTACGTTCGGGGTGGTGCATTTCCAATCAAATCGTTGGATGACGATCCAACTCAGGCGATCGCTGGAGAGATGCAGGCTCCTGAGCCAGCAGCGGACTTTGAGGAGCAAAACGAATTTCTGGCGTTTTATCGCGAACAATTCCGCAACTGCCTGGATCAGGCGATTGAACAGGTCACGAGCGATCGCGTCACCTATCTCGAACGCAAACGCCAGCAAGGGCAGCCGTTTCTGAACGCATTACACCTATTTCACTGCCAGGGACGATCAATGGCAGAGATTGCGGCTGAGATCGGGTTACAGGCTCAGTTTCAAGTCTCTCGTTTGATCAAGCTGAAGGAGTTTCGTGCTGATATTCGCCAGCGGTTGCTGAACCTGTTGGGCGATCGCATTCTCGACAAAGCCAGAGACTATGCTGACCCCAGCCGCCTCCGCGACCTTGATCAGCGGGTGGAAGCGGCCCTGGATGAACAGGTATCTACGGTTTTCCATGCAGCCGCAGCCGCAGCCGCTGTCGCCAAACACCATCCCCTGAACAGCCTGTTTGCCCGCAGACTGTGTTTGCATCTGGATACGCGACGAGGTGCATCATGATCAACCAACCCCCCGCCCACTCCACCGATTTAATTGACTGGGGATTCCCGCTCCTCGACAGGATCGAACTGTCACCCGACCAAATCGATCGCGCCGTGCAGCTCAGTCAAACCGTTCCCAACGCCATACGGCAATGGCAGACCTACCTCAACGCCCTGGCGCTGTTTGGCTTTCAAGAGTGGTTAGACGAACGGGCACCAGATTTAGAGGTGGTTGATACCCACTGCTCCCTTCTCCAACCCGCGTATGCCAACTTAATTGACGCCGTCTGCAACCTGCACGTTGGGCCATTCATCCTTTGCCTGATCACCGCAGGCACCTGGATGGACGCGATCGCAACCCTTCCCAAAGCTGTAATTGACCTGCCGCCCTTCGTTCCTCACATTTACACCCTGGTGCGCGTGCTCGAAGAACAGATGCAAGTGCAAATCTACGGCTACCTGCGTCACGACCAACTGGTCGAGCATCAACAGTCCAGCCCATTGCAAGCCACGTCAAACTGGACGTATACACTCCCACTCAACTGGTTCAATCTCAATTCAACCGAACTCCTGTTAGATTTGCGTTGCTTACAACCCGCAGCCATTCTCCGACCCACCACCGCTTCACCAGAACGAACACCCATCCCGCAAATTCAGGCGAGATTCACCAACCTGCTCCCCCAACTGCGATCTGCCACCCATTCCCTCAGCCAGCTCCTGACCTGGGAAGACGGTGCCACAATCCTGACCGACCCCGAACTAGCCAACTGGGTGTATCAAATCCCTGTAGAGACGCGATTAATCGCGTCTCTACCCAATCCCCATCCTGCCATCAACGTCAGCCTCTGGCTCCGCGATCGCTCGACACCCTGGCCCAGGAACTCTCCTGGGTGCTGATGCCTGCCTTTGCCTCAGATTCTGCGTTGCGATCGGCACTGCGATCGATTGAAGAAGAGCTGGAAAACCGAGGTGTGCGCGTTCCACCCGAGGCACGCGGAGCCTACCAGGATCTCTATCTGGAAAATACCGTTCTGCGTCTGTATGCCATTACATGGATCCTGCCGCTCACCCCTGACACGCAAGGGTGGACCTTACTGGTCGTCCTGGGTACACCATCCGACACTCATTTGCCCGTTGGTACCCAACTGCGAGTGCAAGACGAAACCCAGCTCCTCGTCGAACAAGTCCTGGAAGAAGAGTTCCCCGATGCCTACCTCTACGCCCAAGTTGGCGGCACCTGGAACGAACGCTTCTGGGTCACGATCGACATAACCCCCGGCACCCCGTAACCCTCCCACCCTTCACCTTTAGGAGCGAGGGATAAAAGATGAAGGATCAAGGATCAAGGATGAAAAACTGTTGTTCACTTCATCTCCTCATCTCCTCATCTCCTCATCTCCTCATCTCCCCCTCCGTCCTCCGTCCTCCGTCCTCCGTCCTCCCTCCTTCTTCCCCCTCCCCCCATGTCCCCCTCTACATTTCGCTTAAAGGTTCAGAAAATTGATCAGACGTGTCTGTTTGAACTGTCCTGGGGACAAGGACCACAGCTTGTTGCAATGCTCAAATACCCGACTGATTTGACGGAGCGTTATCAAGAGTGGCAGCGGGTTTACCTGAGTTTCTATAAGACTGTTCAGACGCCTTTACCCCCTCTCACCAACCCGGCTCCAGAAAGTCCGATGCGGGGCTGGACGATCGCGGGGGGTAGCCTGACTCCATCGACGGTGAACTGGCACAGCAAGCTGGTGGAGGCGGAGGCTAAATTGCTGAATGAGTTCCATTGCTGGCTGCGCAGTGCGGAGTTGTTTGAGATTCGAGCGGCGATCGCGCAGGCGAGTCGGGGCGTCTCCGATGCGACCCCATCCAGTGTTCATGTCTTCCTCATCTGTCCTTGCACTGAACTGGCGCGGTTTCCCTGGGAAGTGTGGGAGATCGGTACCGACTTTGCCGCGACTGGAACGATTCGGATTCTGCGCACCCCGGCCACCATTCATACCCCGGCCACCATTCATCGGGAAACGGGTGCTCGTCCGGGTCGCCCACCCCACGGTCGAGCCAGAATTCTGGCGATCTTGGGTGATGACACAGGGCTAAATTTCCAGGCGGATCGAGAGGCGGTGCAGTTCCTTTCCCGTCAAGCTGATGTTACGTTTGTTGGCTGGCAACCGGGTCAGACGCCTGTTCAGGTGAAGGAGCAAATTAGTCAGGCGATCGCGGATCAGCGGGGGTGGGATGTGCTGTTTTTTGCCGGACATAGCAATGAAACTGAGGTGATGGGCGGAGAACTAGCGATCGCGCCCGGTACATCGATCCGCGTTGGTGAAATTGCCGCACAACTGGCGATCGCCCAAGAGCGGGGACTCCAGGTGGCGATCTTCAACTCCTGCAGTGGATTGAGCCTCGCAGAATCGCTGATTGATTTGGGATTTAGCCAGGTCGCTGTGATGCGGGAGCCGATTCACAATTGTGTGGCCCAGGAATTTCTGGTGCAGTTTCTGCGCCGATTAGCAGAGCACAACGATGTGCATGAATCGCTGTTGGCGGCCTGTCAGTTCTTGCGGTTGGAAAAGAATCTCACCTATCCTTCGGCGTACCTGGTGCCATCCTTGTTTTGCCATCCCGGTGCGGAATTGTTTCGCATTAAGCCTTCTGGATGGACGCAACAGCTCCGCCAGGGATTGCCAACGCGCTGGGAAGCGATCGCCCTCACCGCCTGTTTGACGCTGAGCCTGATTCCACCGCTGCAAAATTTCTGGCTGGATCAGCGAGTCTGGCTGCAAGCGGTTTATCGAGAGGCCACAGGGCAAGTTCCTCCGGTTGCCCCTCCGCCAGTTGCCTTGATCCAGGTTGATGAAGCATCCGTTCGTCGCGATCGTCGGATTGCTCAACCTTTACCGATTAAACGCCGTTACTTGGCCGACCTGATCGGCCGTCTTTCGTCCCTGAATGCTCACATTGTTGGCATTGACTATCTGCTGGATCGTTCCATCGGTGATGAGCATGTATTGCGCGAGGCAATCCAGACTGCTGTGATGCGGCATAAAAATTGGATTGTGTTTGCGTCCCTGTTTGAGGGATTTGAAGCTGAAAACCTCTTCGTAGCCGAGGAGAGCAAGATTGCAAAGCGGAACTGGAGCCTGCAGGGATACATCGAAGCGCCTCATAACCGGATGATGTTGCCGTCTGTGGATGAAGATTGCCGTCAACTGTGTCCGTTTGCCTATCTACTGTCCCTGATTCAGGTCAACAATCAGGAGGGCACCAGCACGTCGCCGCAACCCTCGCTCGCTAATCAAACCGATTTGCGCACCGATCTGCTAAACGTAATTGAACAAGAAACGACTCGTAACCGTAAACTGGCGTTTCTGCAGCGATCGCGCCTGCAGCTCATTTCTGACTGGTCCTATCCAATCGTGGATGTGCCCTGGTTACAGCCGATTATCGATTTCTCCATTCCTCCCGATCGCATTTATGACCGGATTGCAGCCTGGAGGCTGCTTGATCAACCCCTCACCCTGCCCAATCTTCCAGACCAGATTGTGATTATCATGTCTGCGGGTTACATCGAGGCAGGCGGAATTGTTCGGGATCAGCCTGAAAACCTGCCCGTTCCAGCCGCTGTAAGCTATTGGCGCAGTCACCTTTCACGCCAAAATAACGCCGCTGCATTTCCAAATGGGAATTCGGAAAACTCTCCTGCCTATTTGTCTGAATTCCCCGGCGGAGAAGTTCACGCCTACATTATTCATCACTTACTGACGCAACGGTTAGTCATTCCCATCCCCGACTTATGGATGGTTGGCATCGCCGCATTACTGGGTAAAGGCACCGTTTTGCAATTAAACCGTCAACGAAACCAGCAGCGCCGATCGCACCAGCGAATTCAATGGGTTGTTGGTTTGGCGATCGCGACTGCCCTCTATGCACTATTGGGATTGCAACTGTATATTTCAGCATCCGTTCTGCTGCCATTTGTGCTGCCGTTACTCACAGTTTGGCTCTACGTTCTACCGGCTTTTAGACCGAATAAACCGCAGGGGGAATGAGCGGTGCTAGCCGTCATCATTAACCACTCAACCATCATGGCGATTTGGGTACACATAAGGAGGAAGTCCAATGCTTAAGATTTCCCAGACATTGATGAGTTTGGTCGTGTTAATAACCATCGTTATTTCTGTAAAGTTGTCTGTTTTTGCCAGTCCGTCTTTGCTTCTCGATCAAGGGATTGCTTTAAAGGAATCAGAACCATCGCTTAAGCAAAAATTGCCAGCTCCAAAGGGATCTCGATTGATGGGGGACCTGGAGGACTTGGAAGAGTTGAAGCTATCGTTTAAGCGCAAATTACCTCCGCCACGCGGATCGCGAGGAGGGCTACTGTGCCCCGTCTCTCCTGGTATTTTGGAGCGGGAGTTTGTGATCTGGAGCGATCGCCCCCTCTTCCTGTGGCAAGCAAATACTCGCCAAACCAAGCTCCAGAAGTTGGAACTGCTTCAAGCTGGAACACTTGACTATAATGCTGAGATTTTGTGGGAGAAATCGCTCTCCCCAGCATCTCAGAATGTTGAATATGACGGTCAAGCCTTACAGCCTGGTCAGAACTATCAATGGCAGTTGACTTGGAATCAACAAAATCAGAACCAGCAGTGGAGATCCTACAAACTGAATCGCCAATTTCGCGTCATGGCAGCCCCTGAGCGGAACCAGATTGCAGCTGATCTGCAAACACTGGCCACGCAACTTCGTGCTCGTAAAGTCAGTGATGAGGCGATCGCGATTCGACAAGCAAAATACTTTGTCGATCGCGGGTTACTATCCGATGCCTTTCAAGTTCTTTACATGATTAAGAACCCATCTACAGAAACAGCAACTGCTGTGCAAGAGCTAATCGATTCTGTTTGCAAACTGGTGAAAAACCTCAGTCAGGACTGACGTATTTTGACTAAAACCTCGGAGGTTTAAGCCACCATCATTGA
>JAAUSG010000231.1 GCA_012034055.1 Leptolyngbyaceae cyanobacterium RU_5_1
GTGCTCAATCGGGCCAACCTGGGCTTTGAGGTGATGCATGAGCGCAATGCGCACAATTTCCCCCTCGATTTGGCATCTGCTGAGTCTGCTCCTCTGGCTCTGGTTGCACCGCAACTCAATGGTTAGTTTCTTGACTAGTTCATAGATTAAAGCCCTCCTATCAAGGAGGGCTTTAATCTTGTTTAATACCCATTTTCACCCTTCATCAACGCCTGAAACCGCTTATTACCCTGTCTAGTTTTTGGGGCCCATGTCACTTCCAAATCACCCCCTTTTTTTGAGCACCGCTCGCAGGTGCTTAGCACTCAACTTCACGGTTCGCTCTGTTGCCAACTTCTGGCTCAACTGTTGGCTATTGTAGGTGTGCTGCTCTTCGCGCCAGCACGCTTCGAGATACTCCATGTTCCGGTTGCCATCGCCGTTGGGTCCCAGGATGAGGCGCATCCCACAGCCCACCGAGACCGTTTTCTTGCCAGCGATGCAGCGTCTCTCGCACCATTGGGCATCAACTGACGACCCCGCTGCATCCCTTTGCCATTCGCTTGGGAACTCCTCAGACCACTCAGAGCGTTGAACGTCAACTTCAAGACCAACTTCAAGCGCTCAACGCACTCAAACGCACCCATCAATTGTCCGATCAAGCGGGCAGTATCCCAAAGGTTAAGCGTCAACTTCGCGGTTTAAGTGCCCTGGTCGATCTCGGGCGTCATCCGAGTCCATCGGAAGCCATCATCGATAGTCAAAGTGTGAAAAGTGCGGCGATGGTGAGCAAGCAGGTCGGCTTTGATGGCGGCAAGTTAATCAAGGGACGCAAACGGTTTTTGACGGTCGATACGTTGGGGTTAGTGCTACGGGTATTAGTCACGGCCGCCAATGTCGGAGAACGCGAAGGCGGCAAACAAGTTCTCACCCAGGTCAAACAAATGGGCAAACGAGTCGGCATTGCTGATTCTGGGTATGAAAAACAGTATGCTCGAAACTTCGTTTCGAGCATACTGTTTTTCAGCAACGCCGGCACCGTTTATTTTGATTGGCAATAGCCTTTAGCGATTTGCTGTTAGCTGTTAGCGACCAGCCGCTAAAACCGTTGCAGCTGTGAGATTCAAGTCAGGAAACAGCGGCGAGACGATCGCCTGATCGCCCTGGTAAACCTGTTTCTCATACAAGCCATCCACCCATTCCAGGACGGTGACTTTTTCGGCGATCGGGTCTACAATCCAATACTCTGGAATCTGCCGCGCTGCATACTCCGTGCGCTTATGGCGATAGTCGCGGTTTTCTTGCTTGGGGCTAACCACTTCCACAACGAGCAGTGGCGGCGGCATATCGTGGGTAATCAGGCAGTGGGTTGCTCCATCTAATGCAGTGGCAGTTTCTTCCGATAAAACCATCAGATCAGGTTCTCGTGCAGTTGCCCGTGCGCCACTGACAGCAATCTGGCTGAACGGCGATCGCTCCCTTCTGGCTACCCCTATCATACTTGTTCAGCCTTCCAGCTAAAAGCTTCTGGCGATCGCCAGGATCGTGATCAAACTCCAGCGTGCTATGACTCAAGAAGTCTTCCGATGGAATCCCAAACGCTATACTGGAAGCCGTATTGGCGTAAAGAACGGCTCCATCTTCTACACGTAAACCCCTTAACGTTTCAATGCCAAGGTTAAGCCGTCGGCGATCGCGACCATGCTCAAAACCACTCTCTGATCGTGATGTAGCTTCTGGTTAAGCGCACGAATGGCATGGGTACGGGTGTCCTGGATTTGTGGATTGGCAACATCGCCTGACCAGAGAACATTGTCGATCGCAATTAATCCACCCGGTCGCACCAGTTGCAAAGCCCGTTCGTAATAATTGTCATAGTTGCTTTTGTCGGCATCAATAAAGGCGAAATCGAAGGTATTTTCCTGTCCATTTGCCAGCAGACGATCCAGAGTTTCCAGGGCAGGAGCAATATGCAGGTCAATTTTGTCTGCAACACCGGCTTGTTGCCAGTAACGGCGGGCGATCGCAGTATACTCGTCGCTCACATCACAGGCGGTGACCTTGCCATCGGATGGCAACGCCAGTGCTACAGCCAAAGCACTGTAGCCCGTGAAAACTCCCACTTCCAGAGTCTTCTTCGCTCCCATCAATTGCACCAGCAGCGCCATAAACTGTCCCTGCTCTGGAGCAATCTGCATCACACTCATCAGGTGCTGCGCCGTCTCCTGTCGCAGTTGAGCCAGTACGTCGGGTTCCCGCAGCGAAACGGACTTCAGGTAATCGTAAAGCGGGTCACTCAATCCGAGGTTTTTGTTGGTCATTGGTCATTGGTCATTGGAAGTGCGAAATGCGAAGTACGAAGTGCGTTTCTTGAATGCCCGATAGGTCTATAGTGCGAGGTAAAAAACTTCGACATTCGACATTCGACATTCGTTATTAACCTCCATGAAATGGAATTGCCACTAAGGGCAAACACACCCACAGTAGCCAGCTCATCGACCACACGTTGAGCTGTAGCGATTCGTCTGTATTTGCTAGTAGAGAGTCAACGCGCTCCATCAGGCGGTTGTGGGAGGCGGCCCAACTGAAGGCAGCACAAATTTCAGGCTGCATCAGGGGCGCGCTGACCACCATCAGGAGGGATTCTGCCAGGACGAGGGAATCGACCTGTTGAGCGGCCAGGCGGTCTGCCCGCAGTTCACGCAGCATCAGGAGTTCTTGCCAGAGGGCTTCGGTTTGGGGCAACCAGAATGTCACCCGCCGAATCCAGCCTAACCAGAAGAACCAGAAGGTGTCGTGGTGATTCGCATGAGCCTGTTCGTGAATCAGCACAGCTTGCAGATGCGGCTCGTCCAGGTTATCCAGCAATCCCTGGCTAACAACCAGTTCTGGCTGCCAAAAGCCAATTCGGGCGCTGTAGAGTTCGGGAATGTTGAGCAGGCGAGCTGGGTTACCGTTCAGGTCAATAATGGGGTTGCGGCGAATATGCTGTAGTGTTTGTCTGCCCTCCCACGCCAGTTTCAAACCAGCGCCGATCGCCATGCTTAAAAACCCGATCGCCAGTCTATAGCTCAACCAGCCTTCCCAGCGCCACACCATTTGTCCATAGGGTCCCATACAGAGCACCGCGATCGCCGTCATCAGTAACAGCAGCGGCGGGAACAAAAAGAGTTGCAAGGATCGCTGCCAGCGTTCTGTCCAGGTTCCGGTTGGGGCAGCACATTGGTAGCGCATCCATCCGGCAAGGCTTAATCCAATCACCATCATCAGAAAATGCATCACTCTTCCTCCCTGGCTTTGCGGACGGCACGCAGTTTTTCAGCGATCGCCTCCAGTTGCTCGACACTGGCTTGATCCAGATTGTCGGCAAAGGCCGCCACCAGATCAGGATTTCCGATCGCCAAAAACTGGTTCAACTGCTCATAGGCTTGCAGTGCCTTCGCCTGCTGTTGAGACACCAACGGTCGCCAGGTAAAGCTACGACCTTGTTTATCACAAGCCAGCCAGCCTTTCTTGGTCAACCGGTTTAGCACTGTAGTGACTGAGGTATATGCCAGTTCACGGTCGGGATCGGTCAGAATGCGATCGTGAACATCCTTCACAGTGGCAATTCCCGATTCCCAGAGGATATGCAAAATCTCAGCCTCTAACGGGCCCAGGGAAAGCTGCTTAGGACGATGATTGGGTAATGCTGCCATTAGTGACTCGGCATGGTGCAGTCTGTTTACCAGGCTATCGTTAAATCGGTCATTTGTCGCTACCCCCAAAGTTCGACAGCCTGTCTTTTGACACGCCTCGTTGCTCCTTGCAGAATAGGTTTAACAATTTACAGCTTCGCGTGACAGACGCGCATTAAGCCCCCTGTAGGGCAACACCATTGTGCCCCTACAGGGGGATTTTTATTAGTCAACTATGGCTCACCTGATGGTTTACGTAGGCGAAGCTTGTGAAAACCGTTTCTAACATCATTACGGCCTGAGCATTACTGGAGAAGTCATGAGAAAAGTTCTGCCGATTCTTTTGCTATTTGTTGCTGTTTTCACCTTGATATTTGCCCATCCAGCGATCGCGGATGAATCCACCGTTGTTCTGGCTCAAGGGGCAAAGGTGTTTAGCGCCAACTGTGCCGCTTGCCACATGAACGGCAACAATGTTGTTTCTGCGAACAAGAACCTGAAGGCAGAAACGCTGAAGCAGTACGGGATGGATTCGTTAGATGCGATCGTCAACCAGGTCACCAACGGTAAAAGCGCGATGCCTGCGTTCAAAGGACGCTTGAATGATGAGCAAATCAAAGCCGTTGCGACGTATGTGTTGAACCAATCCACTCAAGGGTGGAAGTGAAAGCTGATACAACTGGAACCGTGTGATAGCTAACCGTCATCCCTTAGGGACGTGGATTCCATAACATGCACAAGTTCGTTGGCGTAGGGGCGGGTTTAGCAGATGATTAAACGCTTAAACCAGAGATGATCGGTAAAACCCGCCCCTACAAAAGATTGCAGCGTTTTATTAAATTCGCGTTCCTTAGCTCCCGAAGGCCCCTTTAAACCCAATCAGCGATCGCCTCACCAACTCGGACGCGATCGCTGATTTCAATTCGACGGACGAGATTCAGTCTCCCTTGAAAACTACCGTTCTCCAGCTTCAATAACGGTATTGGAGTTGGTTTTGGGCAGCGATTGACCCATGCCTTTTTCCGCAAAGTAGTTGTTCAAGAATGTGCTAGCAAACGACAGAATAACAGGTGCCAAAATCATTGCCAGCAGTCCATGAACGGCAAAGCCAGGAACCAGCAGTGACGCCAGCCAGAAACAGACCCCGTTCACCACTAGCGAGAACAATCCCAGTGTCAAGAAATTAATCGGCAATGACAGCACTGACAAAACTGGTTTAATCGAGCCATTCACGAATCCAAGCGAAACTGCTGCCAGTAGAGCCGCTGGAAAGGTGGCAATACTGACTCCTGGAACGACAAGGTCAACCACTAGTAACCCTAATGCAGTTGTCAATGTCGTCAAAAAGAATCCCAACATAATCAATCTCCTTTGATAGTTGCAACAGAATTTCCGATCTAAACCTTATCAACGTCCAGACCTGGAGTTTTTTTAAGGGAAAACTATAGATTCCGAGCTGGACGTGGTTTAGTTGTGAGAACAGTGCCAGGTGATTCAGGTGGCACCGTGTTGGCTGATTTTTTCTTCATATTTAGCGATCGCCCAAACCGCGTGAATGCTACCGGGAATCCAGCCCAGGAAGGTCAGCAAGATATTAATCAGCAGAGTTACGCTCACCCCATAGGTTAGGAAAATGCCGACGGGTGGCAACACAACTCCAAGCGCGAAGCGAATCAGTTTCATCTCAATTGACTCCTTTCAATCCAAAACGTTAAAGCGTTGCTGTGGCAGCTCGGTGGTAAACCCGTTCGTTTATCGCCCTTTGACTACCAGGTTCATCCTCGCAAATCTCCCAGTAATCCCTGGTGGGGTTTACCCGCCGTTTTGTTGCAGAGAACCCATCCGGGTCGGGATACGCCACCCGGAAGTACGGGTAACCCATCCATGCCAATTGACGACTGATTTTTTGCTGTTACCCTAAAGAGGATCTCAAACAGGGATTGGCGTATGGTTGCAACTGAAATGCATGATTCTGTTCCAGTGACTGTGCTTACAGGCTACTTAGGTGCCGGTAAGACAACGCTGCTCAATCGCATCCTCACCCATGAGCATGGCAAAAAGGTTGCCGTGATTGTCAACGAATTTGGTGAGGTGGGAATTGACAACCAGTTGGTAATTGATACCGACGAAGAAATCTTTGAGATGAATAATGGCTGCATCTGCTGCACAGTGCGGGGTGATTTGATTCGGATTATCGGCAATCTGATGAAACGGCGGCATCAGTTTGACCATTTGGTAATTGAAACTACTGGACTTGCCGATCCTGCCCCCGTGATTCAGACTTTTTTCATGGATGAGGATGTGCAAACGCAGACGAGTTTGGATGCCGTCGTGACGGTGGTGGATGCTAAACACATCTGGCAACACTGGGATGCAGACGAAGCGCAGGAGCAGATTGCCTTTGCCGATGTGATTTTGTTGAATAAAACGGATCTGGTAACGCCTGCTGAACTGGATCGGCTTGAGCAGCGCATTCGAGCTATGAACGCGATCGCGCATATCCACCGCACTCGCGATGCCCAAGTCGAGATGGACGCGATTTTGGGCGTCAGTGCCTTTGACCTGAATCGGGCGTTGGAAATTGACCCAGACTTTCTCAGCGAAACGGCTCATGAACACGATGAAACGGTATATTCAATTGCGATCGTCGAATCGGGTGCAGTAGACGGTGAAAAACTGAACACCTGGCTGGGTGAGCTGTTGCAAACTCAAGGGCCGGATATTTTCCGGATGAAAGGCATCCTCAACATTGCCGGAGAAGACTGTCGATATGTGTTCCAGGGGGTTCACATGCTGTTTGATGGCAAGCGCGATCGCCCCTGGAAATCAGACCAGGAACGCAAAAATGAACTGGTGTTCATCGGCCGCAACCTGGATGAAGCCAGGCTAAAAGAGGACTTTCGGGCATGTTTGGTGTAGGGAATAGGGAATAGGGAGTGGGAAATGGGGAATGGTCAAGATTGGGAATCAGCAGGAGTTTAAGCAAAGTTGGCGAGGTAGTTTGTCGGATTACGTGACGGCAGTGGTTTGGTTGCCCGATGGACAAACCTTAGCGGCGAGTTCGGCAACGGGTGAAGTTGTGCTGCTCGACATCGGGACATTACAGGTGTCGGTTCTCCAGAAGGGTGATGGACAATCGATTGACTGTCTGACCGTTTCACCGGATGGTCAGTTTCTGGCGGCTGGTGGACAGACTGGACAGATCAAGATTTGGCAATTGCGATCGCAGCCATCAACCCTGATCACCACCCTGGACAATCCATCCGTTTGGGTAGACCGAATGGCATGGAGTCCGACCGCGAATCAACTGGCATTTAGCCTGGGGCGCTACGTCCAAATTTGGGATGCAGAGACAACCAATGTCATCGCCACGCTTAACTTTGAGGCATCCTCCGTGCTGGGTATGGATTGGCAGCCGGATGGGCGATACCTGGCGCTTTGTGGATACCAGGGTGCGCGGATCTGGACTGCCCAGGATTGGGATGAAGACCCAGAAGCCCTGCTGATTCCATCGGCCAGTGTCGCGATCGCCTGGTCCCACGACGGCAACTACATCGCTGACGGCAATTTGGACAACACGCTGACCGTACTGGAGTGGGAAAATCCCAACCCGTGGGTGATGCGCGGATTTCCCGGTAAAGTACGTCATCTAACCTGGTCAGAACCCTTGACGCGCACGGGTGCTCCCCTGCTGGCATCCTGCAGTTCAGACGCGATCGTGGTCTGGCAGCGCGATGCCGATGAATCCATTGGTTGGGCAAGCCAGATTCTGAATGCGCATGAGGGAATTGTGCGCGCGATCGCCTTCCAACCCGGCACCAAACTCCTGACGTCTGCTGCTGAAGACGGTTGGGTTTGCCTATGGCACAACGCGCAACAGCTCATTCAGACCCTCAACGGTGCTAATCAGGGTTTTCCTGCCTCTCCTGGCATCCCTACGGAGATCAACTGGCGGCTGGAGGACGGAACGGTGAGCTGTGCATCTGGTCAAAACCGAAGAATGACGAAGGAGGAATGACAAAGAATCAACAAGCTGTTTAACCAGTAGCTATATAGCTCCGATTATTTAGTATCGACGCAATGTCAACCTCATCTGTTAGTATTCAGCATCAGTCCACTCTATTCATCGATTAACCATCCGCGCTGAACAGGTGATGTACAACAGTTGGGTTAATTGGATTTTTAATATACGTTTCTTCGTACCTAAATTCTCGGCCAGTATTTTTCTGCTGACGTAGTACATAAATTTGATCAACTTTATACTTTCTCAAATTGACATCATTGGTCAACTTGATCCATTCCATAACCACGAGGTACAAACTATTGGGATTTTTTGCCTTTAAATCTTCTGCTGCTCGAGAAGAGCCTTCAAGCATAGTTTTGTCAAGGTACGTTTTACACTCAATTGCAACAACCGGAATGTCGAAAATGTGTGTTTCCGTGTTCCCTGTAACTGTAACCTCAGAATATGTCCCTGGTTCTTCTTTGAGAATTGTAAGTATTTCACCAGAATTCTCATCTTGTTCTGGAGGAGGTGCTGCTTCAAGCGATGCTTGAATCGTTGCCCCAATCACAAAGTCGTGATCCTTCTTCTCAATACGTGCATAGGGTCGTCTGAGCATTTCAGAATATCTTGGTGGGATAAAGAAAATATCCTTAAACGTGTGAGATTTGCCAATGAGAGCGTTTTCTCCAAAATCTCGTACTAAGTCTTTAAACAAATAGTAAAGAAATTCCTCTAATACACTAGAGTGAAGGTTTGAGCTTGAGTCAAATTTCTCAGCATAATGTTGCTGATCTAAAAAGTCTTTATACATTGAGAGAAACTTTACTCTTTCAGCAAGAATTTCATCATCCTGGTCAGTAATTTTTGAAGTTGATCCAACTAGTTGGAGATTGGCTGCGTGCCATCTATCATATTCTGTTCTAATTTCGCTTAGGCGATTTCTGAGAAAGATTTTACCCCTGGAGGAACGAACGGCCGTTGTCTTTACCAGGATTTTTTGGTAGTTTCTTTCCTGGAAATCTCCTTAGATACCTTCTACTATCAATATCTCTAT
>JAAUSG010000232.1 GCA_012034055.1 Leptolyngbyaceae cyanobacterium RU_5_1
TGGCTTCTGTGCCGCTCTTTCCCCGCCGTCAAATATCTATTTGAGTTTTTTGCAGGTCATCAAAAATTCGCTTTTTCTAAGATAGAACAATATTCGCCGTGTTCGTGACTCAATTGGGATTGCTATATAAGATTTGACACACCCTACGCCATCAGGAGCGTAATTCCAAAATATGTAGGAACAAACGTTGCCGGGCTAATTAGGTGTGCTCAACACAGTTTAAATTCCTTCAAGGCTGGCAAAAAGTTACGATTCTCGTGGCTAGAGCGACTGAGTTTAATCAGGGCAAAGCGTTGCAGTGGCGTGAGGGCTGCCCATTGGGGAAGGGCGATCGCCACTCCAAACTCTGCTGCTTTTTCCAGCACGCTGTCTGGAATTGTGGAGGTGTTTAACCACAAGGGTTCCGGATCAATGGGTAACTCGGAGGGTGGCGTTCCTGTTTGCGCCAGAACCAGGCAGTGCAAGGTCGATCGATAGGATTGAATCTCGGTTTCGGTTTCGCAGCGCACCTCTACCAGCCTTAAGCGCTCTTCCTGGCTCAACTGATTCCACTCTGGCAGCTTCAGCTTAATCCCGCAGGTATCTAGCTTGAGTCGCATCTGCATCGGAATGCAGCGCAGGGATTCCACAAAATCAGATTCAAATTCAAAAAATTGGGGCATGGCATGAGACTAGGGGTTGCTACCGTGATCGGAGCGTCGGTTCACTCGTCGGATAATCCAATAGCTGACCGACAGCGCCAGGATAGCCGTCGCTAAGGCAATCAAATCTATTCCGGCTGTTTTTTCTAAATCCAGGATGATAATTTTTCGGGACACTGCAATCAGCGAGGTAACAATCACTAGCTCGACTTGAATCACGTGTTTCTTCAGGTAAGCAGTGATATTTTCCAAAAGTTCTAGAGCAATCAGAACATTCAGAAACAGCCCAAACACAACAGTTAGAGTGGTGCTGAATCGACCGGATGGCTCTGTAATCAGCAAATCGGTAATCAGAAATGCGATCAAATCATAGACCGTCACCAAAATGACGATTACCATTGCGATCGACAGCACCTTGGAGACAATTCCCTCAATGCTCACCAACAGTTCTAGAAACCGCTCGTCTTTGAACATTCCTCGAATTTGCTTGATTAATCGTCGTCCTGATTCCATTGCTTCGCCTACCAGAGTAGTCGTCTGCTGCTGGTGTGAGCATACCTGATTTTTGCCGATCATTTTGTCGAGTTGATCTGGTGTAATCGTGGCGATCGCGGCCAGTCAATTTTTTTCGGTTGATCTGTTAGTCGCTATCCACCCTGGTGAACACTGGCACTGAAAGCCTGAGCAACCGTGAGCTGTCAGGCTTTATTGCTGAAATTGGGGTGCATTATGGGTTCAATCAGTGCAATGGTTTGGTGTTTAGCGTATGCGGTGGGATTGTTGTTCACAGCCATTCCGTGGGGGGGAGTCATTGCTTTGGCGCTGGGGATTGGGGCGGCAATCCTCGTTCCTCAACGTTGGAAAACCGCGCCGCGCCGACCCGTTTGGATTGTCGCAGGCCTCATCGGACTATTGGCAAGCTTATACTTCCAGGCGAGAACGCCAAAACCGGCGGCAACCGATATCAGCCGTTTTCTTCCCATTCATCAAGATGCTGCTCAACTGGTTGTCAAGGTTCAGGGACGGGTGGACAGCTCACCACATGTGACCCGCAGCCAAAGAATGCAGTTCTGGCTCACGGTTCAGCAGCTTGAAATCATTCGGGGAACGCCTGGAACAACTGCCGACGGGAGCCGAGCAACGGGCAAGCTGTATGTGACAGCTCCGCTGCAGCAGGCATCTGAGCTGCATCCTGGACAGCGGGTTGGTGTGATCGGCTCTCTCTACAAGCCAAAACCGGCTGCCAATCCTGGCGCATTTAATTTTCAGACCTATCTGGCGCAGGAAGGGAGTTTTGCGGGTCTGAAGGGCGATCGCGTTGAGATCCCCGAACAAGGCAGAGGTTGGGGACTGTGGGTGTTGCAACGGCGGATTGCCCGATCGCACGTCCTGGGAGCGGGTAGCTCAGCTGGACAACTGCTGACCTCGATCGCCCTGGGCAAGCAGGCGGTGGACTTACCCCACGAGATCAAGGACGCCTTTATTCAGGCAGGTTTGGCTCATGCGCTGGCGGCATCAGGCACCCAGGTCTCCCTGATTCTGGCAGTGGTGCTGGCGCTCACCCATCGGCTGTCGAAGCGTGTACAGGTTGTTGCTGGAGCGATCGCCCTCGCCAGTTTTGTTAGCTTAGCCGGATTTGAGCCTGCGATCCTGCGAGCCGCACTGATGGGAGCAGCAACCTTGCTGGCATTGCTGATCCAGCGTAAAGTTAAGTCCGTTGGGTTACTGCTGCTGGTTGCCACCATTCTACTGCTCTGCAATCCGCTCTGGATTTGGGATCTGGGCTTCCAACTCAGTTTTCTGGCGACGATGGGGCTACTGGTGACGGTGCCGCCTTTGTTGAAGCAACTGGATTGGCTGCCAGGCGCGATCGCGGCCATGATCGTCGTCCCGATCGCCGCTGCCCTGTGGACGCTGCCTCTGCAAATCCAGGTGTTCAGCGTCGTTTCCACTTACAGCATTCTGGTCAATATCCTCACCGCACCGCTGATTGCCATCCTCAGCATCGGCGGCATGATCAGTGCGCTGGCTGCTCTGGTCTGGTCCCCTGCAGGCAGCACACTGGCAGGGTTGCTCAAATATCCCACGCAAGCCCTGATAGTCCTGGTGAACTTCTTTAACCAGTTACCCGGTC
Source organism: Leptolyngbyaceae cyanobacterium RU_5_1 (assembly GCA_012034055.1). Lineage (GTDB taxonomy): Bacteria > Cyanobacteriota > Cyanobacteriia > Leptolyngbyales > Leptolyngbyaceae > JAAUSG01. The sequence goes on from JAAUSG010000232.1 coordinate 2,776, forward strand.
ACGTCTATGCCGTGGGAACGATTTCAGTACTGACCGCGATCGCGCTTTACGCTTTGCTTGGACTGATCTGGCTTTCCCGCTGGTGGCAGCAACGCTGGTGGGTTGCCGTCCTACTGGGTGCAGGATTGGTCGTGCTTCCAGCGTGGCAGGCACGCGCCACCCTGTTTCGAGCGACTGTGTTGGCAACGAGCGGACAACCGGTGATGGTGCTTCAAGATGGCAGCCGTGTTGGGTTGATCAACAGTGGGGATACCTCCACAGCAACCTTTTCAGTCCTGCCGTTGCTCAACCGCGAGGGGGTGAACCAGCTTGATTGGGCGGTTTCTCTGCAGGAACGCGTTACCCCCACAGACCGGCAAACGACAACTCAACCCGGTTGGGCAGCAATTCAGCGCCGATTGCCGATCAAACGCTTTTATCACCATCCAGGAGCTGCGACGTTGCCATCGCAACACTCCGGCACCCACCTGCCACTGTCTACTCAAGCAGTTCAACTGGGTTCCACACAGGTGAGATTAGTGAATACAAACCCCGCGATCGCTGAACTGACCCTTCCCGGTAAAACCTGGATCTGGCTCGGTTCCCTGTCAACTGAGCAACAAGCCTCCTTAGCAAACGCCGGAACATTACCGCATGCTCACGTACTCTGGTGGTCAGGAGAACCGCTGCATCCAGATTTACTGGCGATGGTACGACCAGACGTGGCGATCGCCTCTGCCAAAACCATCGATCCCACTACCAGCGCCCACTTCCAGAACAGCAAAACGTCTCTCTACTACACTGGGCGCGATGGAGCAATTCAGTGGACTCCTGCTGACGGATTTCAGACGACGTTAGATTTCAACGACAACCGCCCTACTCCCCTTTAGCTGTCATAAACGCCGTTTCATAGTGGCGGATTGTTTTCTGCCAAAACTGAGTGGGTTCTTCAGATGGGAAATAGCGACGGATGTAGTGATAGGCGTTGTGGGATAGTTTGTCACGGAGTTCCGCATCTTCAAGCTCAAGCAAGCATTGAGCCGCTTCTTCAGGAGTTTCTGCAGTCATGGCTGTTTCACGATGCTCCATACAGAAGTTTGCACCCTGTGCCGTTCTTCCCACAACAACGATCCCGGATGCCATTGATTCCTGAGGTGGCAATGCACAGCCTTCTATCGGAGCCGATGCCAGAAATACTTGCGGACGACGAAATTGTTTGGCCAACTCCTGAATCGATAGACCGTCAATCAATTCAAATGTCCAGTACGTGCCTCCCTTGGCTTTGTAATGCTCTTGAGTGGCATCAATAAACTCAGGTCCTTTTCTGGGAAACGCAAACAGCACACCAGGTTCTCTGTCCATCTGGGGAATAAATGGAAACAGTTCGCTATCAACAATGTTGGGAACAATTTCAACGTCTTTGCCGGGATAGGTCGTTTCACAAATCTCCTGCATCATCGGAGAATCAGTCCAGATCGATATCCGACTGTCTTTGTAGTTGAAGTTGTTGCGAGTGTGGATGGGAACTTGCTGATAGGCGATCGCGGGTCCTTTGATCTCATCAATCAATTCCGTCACAAAATCAGGAACGATACAGACATCATCAGGTTTGCGGTCTGCCCAACGGATAAACGGAAGCTTATACAACCCTTTATCTCCATAGGTATCGCGACCACTCATCGTTGCTAGAACCGCATCTGCACCACAGCTTCGAGCAACGGCACAATGACGAATGATATTGAGAGTACCGCCAAATACTGAGTCAACCCGCAATACACGCAGTCTTACCCACTTTTGAAGCGGTCTCAACCGGGACTGATCCACCACATTGCAAAACAGCTCCCAAGCTGGACTCGGATCAAAGTCTGGAATTAGAAAAATGAAACGCATTGTGGTGAGACTCCAAAGTTGTTCAGAAGAAAACCGATCGGGCAACCTGCTCCTTAAAGGCGCTTGGCTAATAGGCAAAGATTGTCTTGCTGTAAATTTCTCGATGGCGTAGGGGCTGGTTTAGCCAAAGTCCTAGCTAAAATGCACAAATTATCTACAAAACCTGTCCCTACAGAAATCATTCATCACCGAAAAATTTACAGATGGAAGCTTGTTATAAAAGAACGACAATCACATTTCCGGGGCTTGGATACGCATAAACAAGCAACTTAAACCTTGTCCACGTCCAGACCTGGAGTTTTTTTAAGGGAAAGCTACAGATTTCGAGCTGGACGTGGTTTATATTACTCTTTACACCCATGGTTAGAAGATTCAGACCATCACATAGATTGGAGAAGCACATAGGCTCCAATGCCAGACGCTAGCACAATCAGGGGTAGATCAACTTCTGGCTGCCATAAAGAGATTGGAGCTAGACAAAGTGCCTGAATTGGGTAGGCGAGCCAACCCGATGCGGCAATCCCCATCACGACTCCATGCTCCCCTGCAAAGTAATAACCAGCAAACATCCCTGCAAACTGAGTACCCGCTAAAATCGCGATAAAGATACTCATCAGGAGGGTTCGTCCTTGTGCCAGAAGCACCATTGTGTAAGAGGAACCAATCAGCGTTACCAGCGCACCAAGTGACAAGAGTTGGAGCTGCCAACCTGCATCAGCGTAGCGATCATCATACAGAAAGTTAACGATCGCTCCTCCGAAGAAAATAAAGACCAGTGAGACTGCCAAATTGAAGAGATTCAGGACAAGCCGGGAGCGGCGTAGTACCGGATAGAGTCGCTCTGGGCGATCGCGAGCCAATTCTGAGTAGGACGGGAACAGAACTCGGCTTCCCATCATACTGACAACTTCATTGGTAATCCGGGATAAATTCAGTGCAACTGAATACACCCCAAGAAATCCAATACTCAGCAGCTTCGGTATAACGAGATTATTTCCTTGAATAACCAGAAAACCCATGATGGTGCTGACAAATATCCATCGCCCAAACTGTTGAATCTCTTTGAGTGCATCTTGATCCCAGTAGAAGCGATTGTTTTGACCTGGTAAATAGGTGTGGCTGAGAATCAGCTTTGTCAGTCCACTCGTTAATGCACCGATCGCCAGGGACCAAATTGCCGTATCTCTGGGCAGATTGAGCAGCTTTGCACTCCCAGCACACGTAATCATCACAACGATACCCAAAACCTGGGTACCCAGTTCGATCGCGGTCAATCGCTTCAGCGACAGATGACGGTTTGCAAATGCCCATTTCGTTGAGAGTAGTCCCATCATTAGAGTGTTCAAGCCAACCACTGGCAATAACTGCAGTAGCATTGGCTCGTTGTAAAACGTTGCAGCCGGCCAAGCCAAAAGACATGCAACAAGCCAAAGAATCACTCCACGAATCGCTTGCACCGTCCAGGCAGTATTGAGAAATTTTGGATCGTCTCCTTGTTTACTTTGGATAATGCTTTGACCGACACCTGTATCAGAGAGCATCTCTAGTCCAGAGATAACGGTGTAAACCAGCGCCATCAATCCAAAAGCCTCTGGAAACAGCAGCCGAGTTAGGATGAGGTTGCTCCCTAAACGGATCACCTGACCGACTGCATGACCGCCCAGCGTCCAGATGGAACCATGAAGCACTCGTCGTTTAAGAGAGGGAGGCTGATGATGGGTTGTGTCATCCAGCGTTTTGTCCATCGAACCTTCAGTCATCGACAGCTCCTGATCATAATGTGTCATCACCGCGATCTCGTGAGGCGTGGCACAGTTTTTCGAGTTTGTTGTTTAAGTTCAACGTTGGGATTGGACTAGAACAGCCCGGCTCACTGTATTCCTAGTCCTTTCAATTCGGCACTAGCTTTAAGTCTAGTATGCCCACCATATTTGCACCTTATCTAAGGTGGCACAAAAGCCTTCAGTCCAAAAGCCTTCAGTTCCTGCAAGTTTGAGAAAATTTGTTGAAACTTCAAAGATGGGGCACATTTCTTTCCAAGATTTTGATGTATGGACTCGGTAGAGCAGCGGGAATAAATTCAGACCGGAAACGTAAGGCGGGGCACGCCTTAACGCTAGGCTCGTATCCTAGTACGCTTGGGGAGATAGACGCTCTGGGATTCACTAAGTTAGACTCGCCAATTGGTGCTAAGGCACGGCTGGTTGGTTTAAGCATTGCTGCAAGGATAGTGAATTTTAAGGTCATTCGTAGAACCAAGAATCCCACGACTTTAGGCTTTGCGGAGCCGTGGGAGTGTCAATTCAATTTGATTGAGCCAGGAACAATGCTTGGGAGTTCTGTTACCAAATCTTTGCCATCTGCAAAATAAATCCGGGTAGTTCTGGGTCAGCGTTGACAGAGATAGGAGACTTCAAAATCTCAGGGGTTCGGTTGGGACGATAGGTGTGAACTGTGCGATGCTTACGGTCAATCAGAAAGCCCAGCAATACACCATTGTCAATATACTCCTGCATTTTGGCTTGCAAACTGCTGAGAGTATCGCTGGAAGACCGTAGCTCGATGACAAAATCTGGGCAAATTGGCGCGAAGGAGGCTTTTTGCTCATCGGTGAGGGCATTCCAGCGATTGAGCTTAATCCAAGATGCATCGGGCGATCGCGTGGCTCCGTTGGGGAGGGTAAAGCCTGTGCTGGAGTCAAAAGCTTCACCAGTGCCGTCTTGATCAGCCCAATTTGCAAGTTGTTGAGAGATTTTAATGTTGCGGTTGCCTGTATCGGAAAAGGCAGGTGGCATGATGATCACCTCCCCAGTTGCCGTGCGTTCAATGCGCAGATCCTGATTCACCCGACAAAATTCGTAAAACTGCTCATGGGACAGGGTGGCGATCGCGGAAGGTTGACCGTCAGAGGGACGCTTTCAGTTTGAATCAGCAGGGTTGTCATGGGATGGCTCGACTTCAGCACATTGCTATCGTCAAAGGGGGCATTTGTCCAAAAGGTGGCACCTGATGCGCCGAGCAGGTTACGTTTGGGTTACTCCACTGTAACGCTCTTGGCCAGGTTGCGCGGCTGATCCACATCCAGACCGCGACGAGCCGCGATGTGATAAGCCAATAGCTGCAAGGGAATCACGGTTACCAGCGGAGAAAGGATCTCATCGACATGCGGAACCGGAATCAGCGTGTCGAAGGTGTCCTCGGCTTCCTGTTCATCCATTGGCGTTACCCCAATCAGGCGAGCATCCCGTGCCCGCGCTTCCTGAGCATTGGAGAGCACTTTTTCAAACACCGTTCCGGGCATGGCGATCGTCACAACCGGAACTTTCGCATCCAACAGGGCGATCGGTCCGTGTTTCATTTCACCAGCGGGGTATCCTTCAGCATGGATGTAGCTGACCTCCTTGAGTTTCAGGGCCCCTTCAAGGGCGATCGGAAAATTAATCCCCCGTCCCAAAAAGATGAAATCCTGCGTTTCCACAAAATCGTGAGCCAGTTCTTCGATGTAACGCTCCTGGCTTTCCAGAATCATTTCAATCTCAGCAGGCAACTGGCGCAAGCCATCTAGAATTTTCTCCAGTTGCTCAAACGAGAGCGTCTGGCGGTGGTGTGCCAAATCTAGCGCCAGCAGGTAAAAGGCAATCAACTGAGCCGCAAAGGTTTTGGTTGCCGCGACACCAATCTCAATTCCGGCATGAGTGTCGATGATGTGCGGAACCAGATGCCCCAGGGAACTTTCGGGACGGTTCGTAATTCCCAACATGCGTGGCTGATACTCCACAGCCAGCCCAGAGCGTCGCTGAATTTCCATCTCCAGTGCTGCCAGCGTGTCTGCTGTTTCACCGGACTGCGTGACGCCAATGGTGAGTGTATTAGGTGTCACTGGAGCAGGCGCATAGCGGAATTCGGAGGCGTACTGCACTTGAGTCGGCACACCTGCTAGCTGCTCCAGCAGGTATTTACCCACCAGCGCCGCATGCCAACTGGTTCCACAAGCAACGATCTGGATGT
>JAAUSG010000028.1 GCA_012034055.1 Leptolyngbyaceae cyanobacterium RU_5_1
TTCAAAGGATTGATGCGTTACGGCTGCGCTTAACACATCCTACGTTTATTTATGTCCACCTACTTAGGCGATTTCTGAGAAAGATTTTACCCCTGGAGGAACGAACGGCCGTTCGTCTTTACCAGGATTTTTTGGTAGTTTCTTTCCTGGAAATCTCCTTAGCGAACCAGATTTAGTAACTCTTTGGGAGACGCCAGCAAATCAATTCCCACAAAAAAGATTTTGCCCTGAGGATCGAGCAAGAATCTCCAGGACATATTCATTCCGACACCTGCTCCAAACCAGGGCGTTTGCACTTTACCAGTCACCTTCACTTGGGTATAACCATCGGCGGCAGGCTCGGAAACACCTCGTTCTGGCATTAGCTTGAGGTTCTGGCACTCTTCCCTAAAAAACCGCAGGACGGCGTCTTTGCCGACAATTGGTTTCTGGAAAGGAGGTTGCAAGGCACCATCTGGGGTAAAGAGTTGAATCAGCGCATCAAAGTCATTCGCGTTCAGGTTGTTCATGTAGCTCAATACGGTCGGATTATTAACACCTTCAATCGTGACCTGAGTCCGCTGTGCAATCTCCTTGGGCGGAGCAACTGGCTCTGTAACCCGATTGTAGCTGCCTAGCTTGCTGGTATCGTACCCCATATCCACTACAGCATTACGCAAGACTGTGATTTGCTGACCTGGATCCAAGGTTCTAACCGTTTGCAGCACAGCGGCGGCGTTGGCAGACAGTTTATAGCCTTCTGGAATTGGAGCCACCAGGCCCTGTTCCATCCATTGTCCAAGCTGATACCAGAAACCCAGTTTGATGTTCATAGACCAGGTTGCATAGGTGCGACCAATCGGTGTGTCTGCACGGTTGGCCAAATCACACATGACCTGCGATTGCTCCCGAGGAGTCATCTGCCGAATTTGATTCATGGTTGCTTCGGCAAACTGCATGTTAGCTGCACCTGGAGCCGCAATGGTAATGGTTTTACCCATTTCAAGGTAGGCAAACCAAATCCATGCCAGTTGATCCTCGGCACTAAGCTGGTTGAACCGAGCAATCGTAGCGGGTACAGCGTCAGCCGTTAGAGTATTCGGGAAAATGCCACGAGCTGAATCGATGGTAAACGGCACAGTAAAAGCCTCCTAAGGAAATTACATTGAATCCACTCAAAAATCGAGAAGACTTCGCTAGCAGCGATCGCGCCAATAGCACAGGAAGGACAAGCAAGGTTACCCAAACTGTATGCAACACGAGTTAACGCTGCTTCGCTGAGGAAGTGCGCTTCGCTGTCTATCAACAGAGTTGTCTAAAATGCTCTAACCAGTCACTAAGGTCACCATTTTAGATTCCCTTTACATTCTCGTACAAAAGCATCAAATTGTTAAGCGATTTAATATTTCGATTTTCCCAATCATTGAGTTTCACGGGATCTTTCGCTCATTTGCGTAAGTCCTGAGTCAGTCTGGGTGTAGCGTAAGAATGGCTCCGATGAGAGACACCCATGCACTTTTTCAACAAGTTAGAAGCGGCGATCGCGCGTAACTCCAGCCTTCTGGTTGTTGGGCTTGACCCCAATCCAGAGCTAATCCCTGACTGGTATGGCGATCGCGACGATAACAACCTGATCCAGGGTTTACAAAACTGGATGCAATGGGCGATCGCGGAAACTGTTGATCTGGTGTGTGCCTACAAACCAACTCTTGGCTTTTATGAAGTGCTGGGGGCGGCGGGAATGGCACTCTTGCAACAAACGCTTGCAGCTATCCCAGCGCATATCCCAATTATTCTGGACGCCAAGCTGAGTGATTTGAACATCAGCAGCCTGTTTGCCCGGACGGTATTTCGGCAGTGGCAGGTCGATGCGATTACGCTGAGTCCTTATGCTGGACAAGACGGCATTGCACCGTTTCTGGTCTACCCTGGCAAGGCCGTGTTTGTATTGTGCCGTACCTCCAACCCGTCTGCTGCTGCGCTTCAGATGTATCCTACAGATGAGTCACCGCTGTACCTGCAAATTGTAAAGGAATCCCAAAGCTGGGGAACGCCAGAACAATTGGGACTGGAGGTCGGCACAACGGAACTAGAGATACTGCAACGGGTCAGAGCGATCGCCCCTGAACGCCTGATCCTGGTGCGCAGCATTTGGCAAGAAAACGTTGACCTGAGCCAAATCCTAACAGTCGGTTTGAATGCGAACGGGGATGGGTTGCTGCTGCCAGTGCCCCAGGATTGGTTGAGCCATGACCAGTTAGCTGAACGGGTGCGATCGTTGCGATTGAATGTAAACCAAATCAGAACTCACGTGATTCAGGACGGAGCTACCTGTGATCTGTGGGTTTCCGATGTTTGTACACTCAACCAAAATCCGCATCTGGATTTGATTTTGCAATTGTATGACGTAGGCTGCATTCTGTTTGGTAACTTTGTGCAAGCCTCCGGAGCCGTTTTCCCGTATTACATTGACCTGCGCAAAATCATCTCCAACCCACAACTGTTTCACCTGGTTCTGAATGCGTATGCTGGAATTCTCAAAGACCTCAGCTTCGATCGCATTGCCGGAATTCCCTATGGCTCCTTGCCCACCGCCACTGGACTCGCATTGCGGCTCAATCGCCCCATGATCTTCCCGCGCAAAGAAGTGAAAGCCCACGGTACTCGTCGCTTGATTGAAGGAAATTTTGAGTCTGGGGAAACCGTTGTGGTCGTAGATGATATTTTGATTAGCGGTAACAGCGCCATGGAAGGAGCCGCCAAGCTAAAATCGGCTGGCTTGAACGTCCAGGATATTGTCGTATTTCTCGATCATGAGCAGGGCGTTAAAGCCAGACTCCGGGACAACGGGTATCAAGCACATTCAGTGCTAACGATTTCAGAAATTACCCAAACGTTGTATCAAACCGGTCGGATCGATGAAGAGCAACTCACCGCGTTTAGGGCAGGCGAATCAATCAGTGAACGAGAATAAACGTTATCCCTCTTGCCTCCCTCTAGTTCCCTTGATCTTCAGGAATCACAGGCAACTCATTAGCAGGCAAGGTGGATCCACCCGGTGGAGGTTCAACTGCAGGGGGTGGGACAGGATTCCCACCAGGAGGCACTGGAACGACGGGTTCAGTTGGCGGAGTGTTAGCCGGGGGATGTACAACTGGCGTCTCAGGTGCTGGTTGGGGGTCGGTGCTGGGGGGGGAATAGGAAGGTCTGCGGCGGTAGGTCGAGCCAGCGTAGGGCGATCGCCACCACTTTCTCCGCGATGGGTACGAATACTGGCGATCTGACGATGGCTCTAGTGCCCATTTAGAACGCGAGTATCGTGACGTGGTGTTCCCTGGCGCTCCATCATACTCATAATCCGTGTGATCAGAGGTGTAATCCGTGTGATCAGAGGCGTAGGTTGAACGAGTGGGCTGTTTATCGACAAAGGCAGGTACTGGTTGGGGCTGTGCTTTAGCAGGAGTGGAGGGTAATGGTGTAGTTTTTTTAGGAGTTGGGGTGGTGGCTACTGGTTTTTGGAGTCCTGGAATTTGATTTTGATTCGGTAAAGGAACTCGGAATCCCTGAAAAAGTTCGCCCTGGAGTAGACCACTAATCTCGCTGGGCAGCATTAGCCGCACCGGCCCAACATCGTCTCCCGCAAGGCTCAGGGTGATCTTCTGATTTTGCTTGAGCGACAGTGACTCAACCGCAGGATTGCTGGGAATCGAAATATCAACTTGACCCGCTAGAACTTTGATTTCGCCCAAATATCCAACTCGCTCGACGGTGTAAATGCCATCTTTGCTATTCACGATGATAGCTCCAATACAGGCTTGAGTCCCTGAAATAACTGCCTGCCCGTCTACCAGTTGAATACAATTGCCTTCAATCACTAAAGATGAATTTTTGCTGAGTCGAGCACCAATCGTATCCACCTGTTGAAGTTCAACTTTGGCACCGTGTTGGGTTGTCAGCCGTTGACCTGAGATAACCTCAGCACCTGTTTTAACCTGTTTCCCATCCACCAAAACGCCTTCATCGGGTTTGCCAACAATTTCAGTAATCTTGACGCGACGCACTGGCTGAGAAGCAAAGGCTAGATACACAGCCGTTGTAGCAAGAACCAGACCAAGACTTGCAAACGCTAAACGTAGCGCCCAGCAAATAGGTTTTTGGGACACCCTTTGATACAGCATACTCGCAGACATAATGCTCCTGACTCCCGGTAGAGTTTGAAAGATATTTACTCCAGTAGTTGATGCCTATCCGGACGACTTACACTAAGAATTTGAGTTTAGACTCTGGAAAATTGCTGATGGTGAGTCCTTTAGTATCGGCTGCATGGCTTTCTGAGCATTTAAACGATCCAACGGTGGCGATCGCGGACTGTCGTTTTGCTCTAACACAGGCTGATTTAGGAGAACAGCAGTATCGGAAAGAGCATATCCCCGGTGCCTACTACCTGGACTTGAACCGAGACTTATCAAGCCCAGCGAAAGCACAGGGTGGACGACACCCATTGCCAGACTTCCCTATGCTAGCGAAAAAGTTAGCCGCCATCGGGGTTTGTTCAGAGCCGCCTGAAGCACCGACGCTGGTAGTTGCTTATGACGACTCTCGATTTGCCTTTGCCGCTCGACTCTGGTGGCTACTCCGCTATCTAGGGCACTATCAGGTTGCTGTACTGGATGGGGGTTGGACGGGTTGGAAAGCGGCTGGTTACTCAACATCGGACTCGGTGCCACCGTCAAAGTCGGGGAACTTCCTTCCCAAGCTTAACGCCAGGCAGGTTGTGAATTTTGACTATGTAAAAGCTCATAAGGATTTGCCTGGAGTCATTTTGGTCGATGCGCGGGAGAGCGATCGCTATCGCGGAGAACGCGAACCGATTGATCCAGTTGCCGGGCATATTCCTGGAGCCGTGAACTATCCCTGGCACGATGTGACGACTACTGAGGGCTACGCGCGATCGCCTAATGAACAACAGCAACGCTGGACTGCCCTATCCCAAGCAGAGGAAATCATCGTCTACTGCGGCTCTGGCGTCACTGCCTGTGTCAATCTTCTCTCGTTAGAACTGGCAGGTATCAACACTGGGAAACTCTATGCTGGGAGCTGGAGCGACTGGTGCTCTTACCTGCAAGCGGTGAGAAATGAAGAGTGAAGAGTAAGCAGAACAGAAGGAGTTAAGGAAACAATCGGAACCTGCCGTAGTGTTAGAAGAGTGCAAAATTAATCGTCAAGCTGACTCCTAACAAGAAGCTGTTGAAATCAATGGCGGGTTCAGTGGAATTGCCTAAGCTGAAGCCAGCGTAAGCACTCAGTTGAGTGTTCCGAAAGGCGCTGTAGGTTATGCGACCCAAAACTTGATGGTATAGGTCCGTGCGAGGCTGCCGTGTAAAATTTGCTGAGGCGAATTGATAATCTAAGCCAAGCTGTAGATTGGCAGTAACATCGTAGTTGAGAGACAAAAACAGAACATTGATGATCCGTGAGCGATCGTCTGGGTTTGCAAAGCTGACACGCAATTGATAGAACGAACTCAACGATAGATTCTTGGCCAATTGGTCTCGCCGACTCAACTCTAGCCGCACCGCGTGATCGTTCAGAAAGCGTGTTCCACGCGGAAGTCCAAAAATATCATCACTGGCGATGAAGAGCTGTTGATTGCTCCAGCCAACTTCGATCGCCATCGCTGGTGATAGCCGCTGATAAATTCCAGCCCTGAGCTTTAACTCGTCATAACTAAACTCAGTCACATCAAAGTAGCGATTTAATGCTCCTTCTACTGAAGCCACTAAGTAAGTATCTGAACCTAAAGCCGGTAACCCTAACAGGGTTACCGCCGGTCGGATCAATCCATCATTGACCGGATCAACTCCAGACAGAACGTTGCTGCTTCTAAAAAAGTCAACTCTTGGAATCAAGTACAGAACAGGCGTACGAGCTGCCGGATAGAGGGGTTGTGGAACTTCTTGAATCCGAATACAGCCTAATTCCGGGTCTGGATTGCAGGGGGGGGAGTATTTTGGATAATCGGTGGACTGCTTGGATCCGCAGGGTTGATTGGAACAGTGGGCGATCGCGGGGGTTGCAAGGGCTGTGGATCGCCAGTATCTGCCTGAGCAACACGGGAGTCTGTAGCACCAGGGATTGTTGAAGCAGCGAGCGATCGTGCCAATTCAGGAACGGTTATTGATGAAGACTTGTACTCCATAAAGTCATCGGCGAAGTCATCGGCAAAAAAGGCAGAAGACTGAACCAACGGTACAGGTACTAAATCAGCCGCTTTGTTTGATTGAGGGAAGGACGTGAAATCTGATTTGAAAAGAGCTTTTGGTAGTAAAGCGTTATCGCCCTGCTCTAAGGTGCGACTCGCATCCCATCCCTTCGGTGATAAAGGGGTTAACGAATTAGCGGTCTGTGAATTACTAGTTTCCTTCGTCTGGTTAGCCAGTTTAGGAGAAGAGCGAGTCTGCTCTGGCATCAAAGCCTGATTGATAGCAGTTTGCTCTGCAGAATGAGATAGGTGATTAGGAGAGTTGGGCAACGAGTTAGACCAAACTGGAGCTGCAATCAGCAGCCCGCTACTCCAGACTGGAATCCGCAACCAAATTTTGAGCACAATCCAAACACGCATGAGCCACTCGAACTAGCATGACAACAGACATTTGAACCATCATGACAACAGTTACTCCGGATTAGTAATCGTAAATTCATTAAGACGACAGCCATTGCCCAGAGCTAGAGATTTCTTCAGTTTTTCGTATAGTCCCACTCAACTCATTCAACGTTCCAGTCCACTTGTGCTATTAGGGAATGAAATGGTTTGGATGTCATCCCCCAAAATGGGGATTGTCTGAAGATTTGCTAGCATCAGTAGATCGAAAATTTTTTATGAAAGGGGTAGAGTCAGGCTAAGCAATATTTACCAAAACAGCCATGACTGCCTACCCAACCTTATTATGCGATACACCTGCCTTGAGTGATGAAAGCACCTTGGAGTGCACCATCGAGTGTTTAATGAACCATCTGCCGCTGGAGATGAATGGAAGCTACACGGTGCGTGAGGTGTTTGAAATTTTGGTTCATGCCGCTAGCCGAGGGGAGAGCATTGAGCAAACGGCGCGTTTGTTGACCGGGGCACCGAGCCGCAACGGCATCCGCTATCACTTGGAGAAACTTGATGACATGAAGACCTTAGCGGCACAGGTGAATGCTGCTTGACAAAGTCGAATTCCGCCGAAAATCCGCAAAGGGCGGCATCGCCTTGCCATTGACTTACACTTGATTCCCTACTATGGCGTTCCCAGTGACTCTGAAGCCGCCTATGTCTACCGCTCTCAAGCGAAAGCGGGCACGACACGGTTTTTTGCCTATGCTACGCTCTACGTCATCTGCCGCAATCAGCGCGTCAGCTTGGGCATTCATGCGGTGCCCTGCGATGAAACGCTCGTGGCAACCGTAAGCTACTTGTTAGCGATGCTGTCGCCGTTGCGGGTGCGTGTCAAACGCCTCTTGTTAGATCGCGGCTTCTATGCGGTGCCCGTGATTCGCTGGCTGAAAGCCTTGAACATCCCTTTTCTCATGCCTGCGGTAATTCGCGGTAAACCGGGCGGCACTCGCGCCTTGCTGGTCGGGCGCAAAAGCCATTTCACCTCCTACACCTTGAACAGTTCTAGCTATGGTTCTGTCCAGTGTCGCATGGCAGTGGTCTGTGGTTATCACAAGGGCTTCAAAGGACAACATGGAATTTGTGATGTTGTCTATGTTCTGCATCGCATCAAGGTGGCACTCCATCAACTGCACGACTATTATCGTGAACGCTTCGGCATTGAAACCAGCTATCGACTCAAGAATCAATGTCGTATTCGCACCACCACAAAAAATCCCATTCTCAGATTTCTATTTGTCGCTCTAGCCTTTATTCTGGTGAATTTGTGGGTCTATTTGCTGGGGTATTTCGTCAGTCGCCCAAGACCAGGTGGGCAAGTCGTTTAGCAGAATTTGTTCCCCCTCAAAATCATGCTGGAGTTCCTCGCTCATGCGGTTGAACGACGATTTCCCGCCATCACAGCTATTTATTTGCCCCTTCCTGGCTGACTTTGCGATCTACTGAGCATTACTAACCTACTTCACAAGCTTTGCGTTCTCTTCATAAAGATTTGGTTAGCTTAAAGCATTTTGCTACCCTTAACTAGGATTGTGTCGCTAAGATGTAGCTATCTCTAAAAATGCTCTCCTTAGAGCTTTCAAAGCTTGAAGCAATTAGCGGGTGATACCAGACATTCGAGAGTCCTATGGATAGCCGATCTTTTTTCGCTTTCACATTAATTCTCTGCAGTGCCGGAACGCTGTTGCTTTCTCCCATAGCATACGCTGAGACTTTGCTTAGCCGTGCAACAGTTCAAAATCTTCGCAATCAAGTCGATCTCTTGCTGAAGCAACGGTCTGCCCGCCCTGCCCGTAAAGCAGACATAATGACTTCAGGTGATGCTTTACAGACATACCGTAAAGCAATGGCGGAACTTCGTTTTAATGACAGATCCCTGGTGCGGATTGGGGAACAAGCTGTTTTTCAATTTAGACCAAACACTCGTACACTTGACCTAAAAAAGGGTACTGTTCTACTGCTAATTCCACCCGGCAAAGGACGAACCCGGGTTCATACTCCAAATGCTGCAGCCGGAATTCGTGGGTCAGCCCTTTTCGTTCGCTACATCCCAGATTCGGGCGTCTCAATTGTAGGAGCACTTACCAACAGCGACATCGAAATTTCTAACAGCGATGGGTCTCAAACTTACATATTGAAAAGCTGGGCAACTGGCATATGTTTACCAGAATCGAATTGGTATCTACAATTTTGACCTGAAGGAGTTCCATAATACTAGCCCTTTTATGAAGGATATTGATCTGACTGAGCCTGAGCTTTCAGCCGTCAAGGAAGAAATGGAGCAAGCTTTAGCAGGTCAAGAACCTTTTGCAGGAAAAGTTGAAGAGACTCCTCTGTGGACCAAGCTGTCTTCCAATAGGGGAGATGGTCAATTACTTAGCAATCAGGAGAAGAACTTGAATCCTACATCATCTTCTCCAGCACGGAGTGTGCCATCACTTTTGGATAGTCCAAGAGAGCTATTAATACCTAAGCAACCAGGGGAGCGCCCTAACCTTTCTCCACCACCATTAAATCCTGAAATTCCTTTTCCACCTCCCGAACGCCCAGCACCAACTCCGATCGAAGGATCAGTTGCCGCTCCACCCACTCGACCAACACCTCCCCCTATAGTGAATCAACTTCCGTCTCAGGAAAATCCACCCACTCGCCCGACTCCAGCTCCATTGCAATCTACACAAACTACAGCTCCTCAGCCGACGACAACACCAGCCGTAAATCCCCCTCCGACTCAAGTTGCGGCACCGTCAACGCCTGCTCCTGCACCACAGGCTCCGGCTGTGACTCCAACAGTAGATTTGCCAGCCGTGCAACCCGCTCCAACTACCCCTACTCGACCAACACCGTCACCTGCTAATTCAACATCAACTAATTCCAATACCCAGTTAGGCGTTAATGCAAACGTTAACGCTAATACACCTTAGTACTAGACGTTTTTATAGTACTTATATTGCTTCCATTATAGTAGAATTAGTCACTCAGATTGCTCAAATTATCGCTGCGGACTCCGACGAAACCATCCCAACAGGTTAAAGTCGTTCTGCATCTTCTTTAGCTCTTGGCGATGCCTCGCCACCGTGGAATCGTACCACTGGCAATATTGCTCAAATGCTTGACGATGCTGAATCTCTTCGTAAAACTCTCGTGTAAGCTGATGCGCCTCCAACACCTCAAAATTGGGTTCTGGAGGCGTTGGAGCTATCCACCGGAGATCGTTTGACATGACAGCTTTATTAGGTTGACAGTAGTAAATTTAATGATAAACGGCTTAAGCTGCTTCTTCCTACCTTTTCAAAGCTATCGGTTTAATGGTTACTAAGTAGGCGATCGCCCTTAAGCATCCGTTGGGCTGCATCGAGCAGGGCTTCTTCTAGATAGGGTTTGGTGAAGTAGCCACTGGCTCCTAATGAGGCAGCCATTTGACGGTGGCGATCGGCACCCCGAGACGTCAGCATTGCGATTGGCAGATGTTTAAGGTGGGGATCTTTTTGGATGCGAGACAGAAATTCTAATCCATCCATTCTAGGCATTTCAATGTCGCAGAAGACAATATCACAAGGCAAGCCAGAGCGTAGCTTTTCCCAGGCTTCCTGTCCATCTCGCGCCTGTTCAACTCGATAACCCACTTTGTTGAAGGTCATCGAAAGCAGTTCACGGACTGTGATCGAATCGTCCACGATCAACACCATCGGTTCGGTCTTGGTGGCGGGAGGTTCTTGAATAACCTGATCTCCGCGGTGCTCCCACAACGAGCTGCTAGCATCCCGACGAATTCGGCCCATCGAAAGGTCAATGAGTTCTAGAACGTCAGCGATCGGCATGATTCGACCATCTCCCAAAACGGTTGCCCCTGCAACCCCGACAGGTTTTGGTACAGGTCCTTCAAGCTGCTTGATTACGATTTCTTGCTCACCCAACACTTGATCGACTTGCAGCGCCAGGAAATTACCGGCACTCCGTAGGACAACTACTGAGATAATGTCGTCTTCCTGGTTACCGCCATAGACATTCCCCCGACTCAAGTGGCGATTGTAGGATAACAACTCAGACAGGGGGCGGACGAGCAACATTGTATCACGCCATGTAATACAGGGCTGCCCTTCGGGGTTGGTTTGAATCCGGTCTCTGGGGATGTCGAGCATGTCTTCAACCCCATCCATTGGAAAGGCGATTCGGGCGCGATCGCTGATGCAGCAAAGTGCTTTAGAAATGCTCAGGGTAAGCGGTAGACGAATCGTAAAGGTTGTTCCTTTACCAGGTGTTGAGTCAGTACTGATAGCGCCACGAATCTCGCTCAAACTGGTACGAACGACATCCATGCCAATTCCCCGCCCAGAGAAATTGTCTGCCTGATCCTTAGTGGTGAAACCAGGGTGGAAGAGAATATCGTATACATCTAAGCGAGACATCGAATTGGCTTCAACTGAAGTCAGTAATCCTTTTTCAACAGCCTTTGCCTTGACCTGCTCCACATTAATTCCAGCTCCATCATCGGAGATAGAAATAATGGTCTGATTTCCTTGATGGAATGCTCGGATGACCATCCTGCCTGCTGGAGGTTTCCCAGCTGCCATTCGCACTTCTGGTGATTCAATCCCATGCGTAATCGCGTTATTAACCAGATGTGTCATGGGGTCGTAGAGCTGCTCTAAGATCATTTTGTCGATCAACGTTTCCCGACCTTCAACGATCAGGTCAGCCTGCTTGCCAACTCTTAAAGAAATGTCTCGAACCGCACGCGGCAGCCGGTCAGCGGTCTGGGCAAAGGGAACCATTCGGGAACGAGTCAGACCTTCTTGCAACTGGGTCGTGACTTGCCGGAACATGCGAGTGACTTGTTCGGTTTCATCAACAATGAACTCGATATCGGAGGAAGATTCTCGGACTCGTACAATTAGCTCAATCATCTCTTGAGAAAGCGAGTGGAAGCCAGTAAAGCGATCCATCTCCAGCGGGTCGTATTCAATGCTGATTGAACTTTCAGTTTCGGTGGCAGTCGTTTCTCGCACACTTGCCTGGATTGCACCCAGGCGGTAGTTGTGTCGGCTGGCCAGCAGAGAGCTTTCTAGCAGCGATCGCTCATATAAATCCTGCATCCGTTGTCCCACATCGCTCAATTGCTGCACCTGGTAAAGCAAGTTGTCTAAAGATTGCCGCAAGCGTTCCTGGTCTTGCTCCAGGCTATTCCGGTTGACCACCAGTTCGCCAACCAGGTTGCTGAGATTGTCCAGGTGCTTGACGGGCACCCGCATAGTTTGTTCGCTAAAGACGCGACCAGGGCGAGTGGTGCGTCGAGCTTGTGGCACAATTCCTCGACCGACTGCGATCGAGGGAGAACCCCCCATTTTTTCTTCTGTTTCTTTCAGTAAGTCATCCAGGTCATCAAATTCGGTATCAACCGTCAGGCTTGCTGCAGGAATAGTTGAACTACTGCTTGGCTGAGTGACCACATCTGTAAGTGGTGCATCTGTGAGCGTTGTATCTATGGGTGCTGCATCTATAGCCGCTATTTCCCCTTCATCTAGAAGGGCTTCCAGACTGGAAAAATTATCCCGCAAGACCGCTTCGTTCTCGATAGGCTCAGTTGAGGTGTCCTCATAGAAAGTCGCCGCACTCGATGCCGCTAACTCCGTGTCAATATCTTCACTCAGCAAATTCTTTAAATCGCCAAATCCGCTAGTTGATGAAAATTCTTCGTTGAGCAAACTTTCCAGGTCGGCGAGACCTTCAGCCACAGGGGGAGGTTCACCTTCCAACAGGCTATCTAGATCATCAAAACTATCGTCTGCTAGAGCAGATTCACCATTTGACGAGTCGCCCAAGCCAAGCACACCGCCTGTTTCAGTGGAGGCAGCTTCATCGCTTAGTAGGCTATTCAAATTGTCAAAACTATCGTCTGCTAGAGCAGATTCGTTACTGGAGAAGTCGCCAGCATCGAAGAGAAGATCGGCTGTTGCAGAGTCCAATTTGCTGGTTGAAAGATCAGCAAAATCAGCCAGGCCTTCCTGCCTAGCAAACGGTAGCGCAGGCTCGTCAGCTAGCAAATCATCTAATTCTGTCAAGTTATCGGCTGGCTCAGAACTAGGTTGGTCAGCCAATAAGTGATCTAAATCCGTCAGGTTATCGGCGATTGCGATTTCGTCTTCGCCACCAAAAAGTTGCTCATCCAGAGGCTCTGATCCGCTATTCAGTTCTAGCAAATCGTCACCCAAATCGAACAGTTCTGCGGACTCTAATTCGGCTGCAGGAGAAGCATTGAGTTCTAAAAAATCTAGCAAATCGATGCTGCTGCCGTCGGGTTCGGCGGTTTCACCAAATAAATCTTCTAAACCTTCAAAACCTGGAGAAGTACTGGCTGTTGGCTCAGAGGATAAGTCGAGTGTTTCACTGGTTATCTCGATTTCCAACCTGGTGCTGAATACCTCTGAAGCGGGTGTTCCAAACAGGTCATCTAATTCTTCATGACTATCATCACTCAACAAATTGCCAATGTCTTGATCAGGCTGACTGTCAATGCTGGAGCTGTCCTGTGTTTCGCTTAAGTCAAATGTTTCGCTAAAATCAAAATCCTCAAGGTCAAGATTGGGGGCATCGGCTGAGGGGGTGCCTGGTTCGTCCCACACTTCCGGGGTGTCCAAACTCTCCAACGAGAGATCGCCTAAGGACGGTAGATCCGGAATTTCTTCAGGGACTGGGAAATCGGCCCATGAAGGAGCATCCGAGCGCTCTTCAGATTCACCCCACGGGTCAGGAACCGCTGCAGGCTGGGCAGGGGGTGTGGAAATGAGCATAAACGGATCTGCGCTCTCTGCTGCTACTGGGATGTCCTCAGATGCAGTAGCAGGGTCAATCAGGTCATCCAAATTGAGTTCGTCAAGGCTGGGTAGTTCCTCGAACGGCTCTCCTGAGCTGTAAGTGTCCAGAGGTAATTCCTCTAGTTCAGGACTGGAACTCAGCTCCAAACTGGCAGCATTCTGATTGGGTTCACTCCACGGGTCAGGAATTCCGGAGTCAACGGGTGGAGCAAAACTTTCTTGAGCCGGTGATGGAGTGAATTCACTTTCACTCTGCTCTTCAAGCCGTTCACCCGGACTGCCTGCGGCTTCGGGTTGGATGAAGGTGAAGTTTTCTTCAAATTCAGTTGGGCCGGCCAGATCTCTGAGTTCATTGTCAAAATCAAACTCTGCGAAGACATTGTCAAAATCGGCAGCGTCTTGGTTGGCGATCGCCTCATCTCCAGTCAGTTCATTCGACTGGTTTGACTCAGAGATCGCCAATAAGTCATCGAAATCGTCGTCATCCAGTTCAAAGCCATCTGCCCCCATAATCTCTTCCAGAGAAGGAGACTCGTCAATCACGTTGAGGTTCGAGCGGTCTTCATCATTCAGAGAACCATCACCGAATAGGTCATTCAAATCATCACCAGTAGCGCTCTCGGTCGTCGCTTCCTCCAGGCTAACCTCTTCAAACAGCAAGTCTGAGAAGTCACTTGATGCATCGAGATTTTGCAAGTTGTCTACGAGAGAGGCTGACTCAGCGCGATCGCCCAGGACTTCTTCTTCTTGCCAGGTTAACCCTAGATCGGGAACTTCGCCTTCAAACAGATCCGCCAGGGTATTCAGTTCTGCCATCCCCACTTCAGGCCCGTGCTGTCCTAGGAACTCATCCGTGGCGTGTGGCTGCTCTGCAAAAGCGGCACCAAAATCCAGGTTGCCGGAGGTCACTGGCTCTAAGCCCTCAAATGAGAGGTCAGTAGACAGATCAGTTGATGCGGCAAGGGGCTGGTCAAGGGTAAAGTCATCTGCATTAATTTCTGTGAACAGATCCGCCAGGTTATCCGGTTGCTGACTGGGTGCAACAGCCTGGATTGTGGGGGCTAGCTCTTGCAGTTGAGTGCAGGGTGAAATTTCGTCTGAGCAACCCGCTAGAACAAGCTCTTGAGCCAGCTTGATATCTTTGATCACAATTGGAGCTAATGTCCGGTAGCTGTTATCAGGATGCGCGATCGCTCTCCTGGCGGTTTCAATTAAGTAGCACCAATTGGATAAGCCGTATTGCTCACCAATACGGCTTATATTTCGGCAGATTTCTTGCAGTTGTTGGCGAATATTGGGATTTGCATCGGATTGCTTAAACAATTGCAACATTTCGCGCAACTGGGCTGGAATATCGCTCCTGAAGATCTGTTCGACACTGCCTTCGAGCTGGATAAAGGTTGAGCTAAACGAGAGGTCTGATCCAGTAGCTACAGGTGTCGGCGGCTTAGATCCTGCTGATTCGGCTGCCAACTGGGTAAGGTGCTGCTCTAGTTCCTCAAAGGTCGGCTCAACTCCCGCCAAGATTGTGTTAGCCGAATCTTCCGTCAGTCCAAAGGGTCCCTGTAACTGTCCGATCAGTGCTTGAAGTGCGTCAAAGACAGCCAGAAAAAGCGTTTCCAGTTTCTGATCAACGTTGACGGGTATGTCTTTGAGCAGTTTGAAAAAGTCCTCCAGACGGTGAGCAACCTGCTGAATACTATTCAGCCCCAGCATGGCAGCCCCTCCCTTAACTGAGTGGGCAGCTCGGAACACCTCGTTGGCCATCTCTGGGTCTCTAATCGTGCCTTGTAGGTTCACCAAGCCCTGCTCAATGGTATTGAGGTGGTCTTTTGCCTCCTCAATGAAATAGCCCATGATTCGCTGCTGTTGATCAGGCTGCATGGCAGTATTCCATTCCTTTGGAAAGTATTATTGCTTCTGAGACGGATCGTTGCTGGAGAGTTCATGCATTTGGACATCTCCAAGTGAAAGCCTGCAGAGGACTGGACAACCACCCAACCATTTTTAACATCCAGAAGAGTGTTCCAGTAGCAAGAAACAATATCACATCTGTGGACAAACGTTCATGTCCTAGATTGATTTAATGTACCCGATCCATCAAAAATTGACATCAGATAGGATATTTGCGACCGAATGCTTCGCTCCTACTTGCGCTCAATTGTTTCGACGCGGAACCGTTCCACAGAGGTTAACAGATCGCGTGCGACACCGACCAGGTTTTGCAGCGATGCCGACACACGCTGGGCTTCCTGAGAGGTTTCTTGTGCTGTCAACTCAACAGATTGCATGACCTGAGCCACGGCTCGTGATGTTTCCGTTTGCTCGACCGTGTCTGAGGTAATGGAGCGTACCAGCACATCAATCCGGTTAGACACCTGAATGATGTCTTCCAGCGATCGCTTCGCCTGCTCTGCCAATCGCGTCCCTTCAATCACCTGCTGCGTCCCTTCCTCCATTGCCGTCATAACGGAACCCGTTTCACCCTGAATCTGAAGTACGATTTGCTCAATCTCCTTAGATGCCTTGGCGGCGCGATCAGCAAGTTGGCGCACCTCATCTGCCACGATCGCGAATCCACGCCCCGCTTCACCCGCTCGGGCGGCCTCAATACTCGCATTCAACGCCAGTAGATTTGTTCGAGAGGCAATCTGGGAAATTAACGCCACAATCTTAGAAATTTCTTGAGATGATTCCGCTAAACGCTTCACCTTGCGGGTTGTCTCCGCCACCGTCTCCCGGATTTGCAGAATGCCTGCCACGGTGCGCTCCACCGCTTCACCCCCCTTCAGCGCTGTTTCAGAAGCAGAACGGGCAACCCGCTCCGCCTCGCGGGCGCTTTCTGCCACGCGCTGAATGGAATCTGTCATCACCTGCACAGAGTTGAGGGTGACTGCCAGCTCTTCCGCCTGCCGCAATGCATCCGACGACAAACTCCGGGCAAACATTTCGTTGTCCGTAGACCCCTTACTGACCTGACGGGCAGCCACCTTCACCTGTTGCACAATCTCGCGCAGGTTTTGGATGGTCAAGTTAAACGAGTCAGCAACAGCACCCAGTACGTCTGCTGTCACTTCTGCCTGTACCGTCAAGTCACCTCGAGCCGCTCCTTCCACATCGTCTAATAAGCGGATTACCTGCCGCTGTAGGTCTTCCTTAGCCTGTTCTTGTTCTTCTGCCTTGCGCTGCGCTTCACTGGTGGTGGTCAAGATAACTCGTGCCATTTGGTTGAAGCCAGCCGCCAGTTGCCCAAACTCGTCCTCAGAATAAACCGTAGCGCGGGCGTTCAAGTTGCCCTGCGAAACGGCATTGAATTGGGATTGCAAATCATCCGTTGCCCGCTTAATTTTCTTCGCTGCGATTTGCCCCAATCCAAAGGCAGTGCCTCCGCCAGCCGCCAATGCAACTCCCGCCATAATTAACCCGGTTTGCTGCAATTTAGAAACAACGTTGGCGTTGTTGGGGTTATTTTGCTGCATGGCACTGCTGGCAGTCGCAAAACTGACGGCAGCAACCGCGATCGCAGAGACCACTCCAGTCACCAGGGCAATGATGCCGTGCTTGGCTTCGACTGAAGCATTTTCCAGAAACGCTAGAGAACCCTGTTCAACCGTCGCGGTAGGTTCCAGGTTTTGCTGGTCGAATTGGGTAAAAGCAGGAACTTGATCGGCAGCACTGGAGAGGCTAAACACCTCATCATCTCGAATGATGGAGCGATCGCTGCCCGAATTAAAGTCCAACCCCCTGCCCACATCTTGCGATTCAACAGCGCTTGACAGCCCAAACTCTGCACCGCCTGCGGGGCGGGTGAACCCTGCTGAGTTTTCCGACAGGTCAAAGTCCGATAGATTGCCTAAGTCATCTCCAAACTCATCAAATTCGTCCAGGAAATCAACATTGCTTTGCCCAGATGATCTGGGTTCAGAATCTGTCAATGAACTTGCATACAGACTGTCGCTCGGACTGTCTAAGCCAAATTCATCATCTCTGGCAGGCGGCGTATCAATGTAGCGACGACCACTACTCGAAGTCCCTAAGCCAAACCTAGCACCGGATGCCGAGGATGATGTATCAAACAGTGGCTCCTCTTCATCGAGCAAGTTCGTACTCCCCATGTACAGGGTTTCATCCTCCCCTGATGCTCCAATCGCCTCCCCATGAAAGCTGCTGCTTGAGGAAGAACCAGGGGAGCGATCACTCAACACCGCCTCCCCCTCTGGCGAAAAAGCTCCGTATTCAGGTTCAACCCCCTCTGGCAAATCTAACGGAGTGAACGCCTCATCGAATTCATTAAAGGTAGAAGGAAAGCCTGCACTTAAACTTAAATCTGTTGAATCTGAACTGTACTCACTACTAAGCATCTCAGGTGAGCGTTCAAATCCCTCTGCATGACTTTGCAACAAATCAGCTCCATACTCCTGATCTGTCCCTGCCTCACCTGAGGCAAACGGATCTACGAAAGGACTCAGATCATCTGCAATGCCAGGATCGCTTGAGTAGGTACTGTCCCTAAAAGGCTCTGCAAAAGGTTCCTCAAGTTGCGGCAAACCACCCACATCCACACCGTAGGGATCTGCGTCGAGCGAGTTGAAATCAACCCCTTCATGCAACTCTTCAACCGTCTCCGGAGCTTCCGAATGTTGCCACGCTGTTGCCTCTGACGAATGCTGCCACGCTGTTGCCTCTGAATAGTTGGCGAAGTCCTGACTATCAAACGATTCATGAAAGCCTATTTCCACCTCATCCGCGTTAGTCCCCTCACCCACAAAACCTTCAGACTCATCGGCTTGAGCTTCAATATGCTTCAATCCCTCATTGGCATAGCTGGTGAAATCTGGATCGCTGGTTAGACCCAAAACAGTCTGGTATTGCTCTCTGGCAATTTCGTACTGTTGCAACCCATAGCAATAAATGTGACCTCGCAACAAGCAGGCACTTGGATCACTTGGAAAATCGTCTACCAAGCGATCGACAACTTTGGCAGCTTCCTCATAGTTACCATTCATGTAGGCAATTTGAGCCCGCTGATATTCCTGTGCGTACTCAGTAGCTGATGCCATGTGCCTTCTCCCAGTTGATTGTTAAATAGGGTAACCTCGGCTTTCCAAAGGGCTTGCTCAGTAATAAGTGAATAGCATCTATCCTATCGCTGATCTCCGAGACCGAACCCTCAATTTCGTAACTGGCTTGCAGGTTTGCCATTCTAACTTCCTCCTATGCTGCCCATCGCGCCGATCGCAAAATGGCTACCTGATCTAATAACCGCAGGTATTTATTCGCCGCTTCATCCAAAAGCCATTCACCCCGCAGAAACGGAGCAACACTATCAGGAATATTCGTTGGCATCTGAACCTCTTCCAGGTCTAGCCATTCCATGCCAACGATTCGATCAACCGCTAACCCTAACATAATGTCTTGATCTTCAACAGCGATGACTGAAACCTCTGGCTTGTCTGTGTTAAGCGGGGTTGGATCTCCCAAAAACTGTCCCAGATCTGCCACCCATACTACCCGACCTCGTACATTCAGCGTGCCCAAAAGCAACGGCGAAACATTCGGGATCGGAGTAATTCGATCCGGTGACGGGGAAAGAACCTCCCGAATCCCAGTTGCCGGTAACGCAAACTCATTCCCCGGAGCGACATAAAATCGTAAGTGCAATTCACCTTCAGGACTTTCCAATTCCTGAAACTCTGGAGCCTGATCTTGCCCTCTACCCGTTAAAAATCGGAACTACCTACCATTCACTGATCACCTACCCTCGTAATAGCTGTTTAACAGTTCCAACCAACTCTGTGGGCTGAAACGGCTTCGCAATATAAGCATCTGCTCCCTGCTTCATTCCCCAATAACGGTCAAATTCTTCACCCTTCGAGGAACACATCACAACTGGAACATCTTGGGTTTTGGGGTCAGCCTTGAGGCGACGGCAAACCTCGTACCCATTCATGCGAGGCATGACAATATCCAGAACAACCAGATCAGGACGGTTGTCCTGAATCTGCTCCAACGCTTCTACTCCATCGCTTGCCACCATAACACTCAGACCACTTCCCTTTAAGAGATCCTTAATCATTTCCCGTTGGGTAACACTGTCTTCCACAATCAAAACTGTACTCATACTTTCTACCTGCTTGCCAGCTTAAAACGTTACCAGGAAGAACCCAACACTGTTCACCTTGAACTACCAGTAACTAATACTAGTAACTAAAGTAACTCTATTTACCAATTAAGTGGCGTTGATGACGTTGAAATTGCATCCGTTCCATCACTTTCTAATCCATCCTCCAAATTCTCTACGATTCGCCTGGCTGTCGGCGTTCAGGATAACCTGAACCCATATACTTTTCGACTAACATTAACAATTCGCTTTCTCCAAACGGTTTTGTTAAGTAATCTGTTGCTCCGACCATTCTTGCTCGAACTCGATCAATAAACCCATCTTTGCCCGTCAACATGACAATTGGAGTCTGACGAAACATTGAAGACTTACGCAACATGGCGCAAACTTCATAACCATCCAGTTCCGGCATTGCAATGTCGCATAAGACCAGGTCGGGATTCAGTCGAAATACGAGACTCAAGGCATCGAGTGGGTTGCCAATCGTGGTCACGTCATAGCCGTGTTGACTCAAAATTGATCGCACCGTTTCGCGGACGGCATCCCCATCTTCAACACACAGAATCTTCGGCTTTCTAACGTCCCGGTAAGACTCCAGTTCACTGGGGTGAGCTAATTTTGTCGTTACTCCTCTGCTTTGCCCATTCGAGACAGGATACGTCAGTTGAAGCACTCCTTGTTCTACATAGGGATAAATTGCGTTGGCAACCGTCAAAATATCGCGGTTTAAGTACCGGGCAATTTGGCGGATCGATGTTTTGCCGTCTACAAACCCAGCCAGTTTGTTCAAAGTTCGGTTTGACAGTGTTTTCTTTAAGATTTCCGGATTGGCAATCATTGGGCACTGTTCAGGAGATTGCACGTAGGGATGAAGCTGTTTCCAAATCTGGACTTGCTTCATCGTTCTCGCGAGCAGCGGGGCAATCTCGAGCGTGGTTAACTGGGGAGACAACGGCGAACCTAACTCAAAAATGAAGGCCCCCTGATGAAGACTGAGCAAATCAAACAGGGTCTCATGCACCATGCCCTGGATAATGCTACGGCTTTGAGCGGGTGTGAGAATGTGATTCTCCAGCAGTCTCCAGAGATACCCGTATTCGAGTGCATTGGTTGAGGCGATCGCCTGGGCAGTCAGCCGACTTAAAGCGTCCTCCGCTTCATACCGACGCAGATAATCTCTCAGTCGAGATAGGCTGGTGTCCGTATCTGCTGCATATATTATTTGACCATTAAAAAAGAAGACAAGCCAGCTTTGTTCTGCAAATGGCTGTATCCGGGCATCCGACAATTGAACCATTATTGGTTCGCCCACATTAACTGGCTGAGATGGGTATGCCTCCACGAAGAGTTCACCTGTTCGCTGCCCCAACTCAATCAGTTGCAGAATACTACGAATGTCTATTTCGCTTAACTTGCCCTGCATGCAATCCTAATGTAGGGTTTTTGGAATCACGATGGAATAAGGTAGAAATGTTTGAGAGTCTATAAACCCATCTCACAGGTAATAGCCTACTGCTCTAAACTGCTCTAAGTTTTAGTCCTGCCTCTAAAATTCAAGGAGTGGCTACGTAAGATTAGATTGTCAATATCCCTTTTATACCTCTCTTGAAGTCCTTTGAATTAAGCCAGTTTTGATTTGTCCAAATTTCCCTGATGCAGGACTCTGGATGTCTAGATACGTCTGAGCTGCTTAAGAAGCTATCGGATGGCAGTCATCTGCCCCAAAAGAGCATCGACGAATTAAGTCCTGATAATCGATTCGTTACAGTTCTTCACTGCCGCAAAGCAGAGCGGTGTTAAATTAGAGAACAAACGTCGAAGAATGCGAGGTTTTAGGCGCTTGTCCAAATTTTGGCTTGAATATTATTGATGAGGCTTAAGTTAGGATCATTATCATTTTTGCAAGTTCAGTCTAACTTCAAGACTCGATGAACATCGTGAATATTTAGACTTAGCTGCTACGATCGTGCTCCTGCCATGTAGATACTTTGCTACCGCTAGCCTATAGCGGTGTTGACCAAGCTAGTCTATTTTGCGACTTGGGCAACGGAGCACAGGAATGTTTGTCGGAGTTGCCTCGCTGAAGCATTGGGTTTAACGTAACAGGGCGAGGCTGACTTCAAAAGTTATTTGGCATAGGACAAACAGAAAGAAGGGGATATTTAGTGTGCTGTATCTAGCGGAAGTACAAAGGAAAAGTGGGGGTTTGCTGGGTGGTGGTGGCAGAGTGGAGCTGAAGTTGCTTGCCTGTCAGCGCTCCGAGCAAAACTGGACAGCCGTTCCCGGAGAAGATGTTGTTCCGTTGGAGGAGTCCAATAACTACGCATCTGGAGCGTTGGTACTGGTAGATTTGACAGCAAACCGTCAAGTTCAGCGAATTCAGGAAGCCGGTCGCCCGCTGGTGAGCATTTTGCAAAATTTCTCTCGCCTCCAAGAAAAATTCAAAATGCAGGAGGAAGAGATTGAACAGTGGAAGCAATCTCTGACGTATCAGAGTCAAGAGCTGAATCGTCGGGAGATGGAGATGGAAGCTCGACGAGAACAGCTCCAGCAAATGGAGGAAGATTTTGAGCAATTAGAGCAGCAGCGTCAAGAACTCGAAACCCTGCAAGAGGAGATTAATCGACAACGAGATGGCTATGAGCGCAATCGTCAAGAATTAGAGGGCGCTTGGGAGCAACTGCGGGGTCAAACCCGTCGCTTTGAGGAGCAGCAAGCCGATGCAAAGCAGTCAGCAGTACTGGATGAAGAGAAAGCACGCCTATTTCAAGACCTGCTAAATCGCATGGCCGGAGCTGTTCCGCCAACAGAGTCTGTGCGTGAGCAGCTCAATCTTTCCTTTGAAATGTTGAGTCAACATCAAGAGCGGCTCAATCAGCATTGGCAACGGTTGGAACAGCAGCGATCGCAAGCGCGGCAGGGTCAGCACGAAGCTGAACAGCAGGCACAGGAGATGCAGAATCGTTGGCAAGAGTGGCATCGTGCTCACGAATCACTCGACCAGGCTCGATCAGAACTGAAGGCTCAACAAAGTGCCCTCAATGCCAAGCAGGAATATGCCGGAATGTTATCGGTTCAGCTCCAGAATCATGAGGAACTGCACCAGCATATTTATCGATTGGCTGAAACATCCGACAACGTTAAGCTAGGGCTACAGATTGACATCGAGGCACTGGAGAAAATGCCACTTGATGAGCTGCGAAAGCTGACGCAGGAGCGGGAGAGTGATCTGGAGAATCTGTCTCGCTTTGTGGAAAGCCAGGAAGAGGAATTGACTCTGAAGCAACAGGAGATTGATGAGCTGAGAGCAAGGATTCAGGCGGCGAATGACTACGATCGCCTCAACCTGGAAAATGAGCTGGCTGATGAGCAGGATGGCTATCAGATGCTGAACGAAACGCTGGTGGGTCAGCGGCGTAATCTCCAGGAGCGCAAAAGCATTTTGAATCAGCATCAGATGGTGTTGCGTCGCCGTCAAGGGCTTCCGGTTGCTGAAGGGCAAGAAAGCGCGATCGATCTGGGTCCGATCATGACGCAGGTTGAAGGATTGCGTCAGCAACAAGCGGATGAACTGCGCAAGCTGGAAGCTCAAATTGAACAGATGAAAACCGCCATCCAGCAGGCTGAGCGGTTGGTTGCGAACCAATCGGTTGAACAAGAGAGCAAGCGTGCTGAGTTGAAGCAACTGGAGGGTGAACTGGTGAGGCGTAGAGCGGCGGTGGCAGAGATGCAAGGAACGGTGAATCTTTACCATGAATTCCTGCAGCCTGTTCAGGATACAGCAGATGGAATTCGCCAGAAGCTGGAAGCGATCGCCGGAAATATGTCCCAGGTGCAAGAGGTGTCCGATCACCAATTACAGGCGATTTCAGAGATGCGACAAGTGCTGGTCAGCTTGGGCGGTGCGCCGGAGTTGGCGGTTTCATAGCAAGCAATGCGGCAAAAGAGATGAAGGGATAAAGGGATGAAGCGGTGAAGGGATCTCTTCATCTCTTCATCTTCTTCTCCTGCTCATCAGTTCCCAGCCAGATCTGGTCGTCTTTGGCATGGGCGATCGCGCCACCGGGGAAAGGGTCTGTTTGGGAACGATTGGGGGCATTGATCAGGGCAACGAGCTTTTCAACCTGCTCAAAATTGGGGGCACAGGGCAGGATTTTCAGTAGA
The DNA here is from genome assembly GCA_012034055.1 of Leptolyngbyaceae cyanobacterium RU_5_1. Lineage (GTDB taxonomy): Bacteria > Cyanobacteriota > Cyanobacteriia > Leptolyngbyales > Leptolyngbyaceae > JAAUSG01. The sequence goes on from JAAUSG010000028.1 coordinate 23,735, forward strand.
ATTTGACGCATCACACGGCGTTGCAGGGCGAGGGGCACAGTTTGTAGAATTCGACGGTTAAGGCTGATCTGGGGAGCGGGGAGAGGGGATTGTTCAGAATGGGTTTGGTTGACGCTGAACTTTTCTGGGGGAAGGGATGAGTTCGCGATCGCCCCTATGTTAAGCGTTTGAACTGCCTGCTGAAGCAGTTTGCCAGCTTCGGTTTCTAGATAGTCAACCTCTGCCTGGAGGAGTTCGACAGTTTGTGCTAAGGCCTGCTCAACCTGGGGATTCAGATGGGTTTGTAGGTAGGGCAGCAGTTCTAGCCGAATCCGATTACGGGCATAGTTCAGATCCTGATTCGTGCTGTCTTGCCAAATATGAAGCTGCAAATCGTGGCAAAACTGGGCGGTTTGGGCACGATTCAGGGTCAGGAGGGGACGCACGAGATTAATTTCGGGAGTCAGAGGGCGTTTCCAGGTTAGGGCTTGTAGTCCATCCGCACCACTGCCACGGACGAGATTATAGAGCAAGGTTTCGGCACGATCGCTGGCCGTGTGACCCGTAGCAATGTGGTTGTAACCGTGTTTTTGAGCGATCGCGCACAGGCTCTGATACCGCCATTGCCGCGCCGTTGCCTCGCTAGTGAGGCGTTGCTCTGCCGTTTGCAAATAAAAGGGAAGCTGCCAGGATTGAGCAAGATCGTGGACAAAGGCAGCATTCGCCTCTGAATCGTCTCGCCAGCGATGGTCACAATGGGCGATCGCGAGTGTCCACTTCCACTTTGGCTGCAAATCCAGCAGCAGCCTGGCTAAACATAAGGAATCTTGCCCTCCGGAAACGGCAACTAACACTGGCTGACCTGACTCCAGCAGCTTCCTGTCTCTAAGCGTCTGGTGCAAATGAGCATGTAATAAAGTCCAGAGGAAGTGATCAGCCATTTACAAATCTCGACGGAAGGGCGAATACCGGCTTCAAAGGGATATGTTCTTAAACGCGAGAATCTCTTTTGCTCGTTGTCGATTCCCATCGCAGGAAATCCGCCTTGGTGCATCTATAAGGCTTAAGGAAAACCCCAGACTTTTGTATAACTCCACTATCCGCTCTGTTGCTTGATTTGAAGCAACGACTGGTCCATGATGACAGGCTAGCCATTCAGCTAAACGAATCTGATCGTCCCATTTGAAATCGTTAGCACTGTATTTTGTAAATTGAACATCGTAAGGAGGATCAGAATAGATGAAATCCGTTGGTTGAAGATGTAAATCAACAAAATCAAATGCTGTAAAAGACCATCTTTTTAAGATGGGAATATAATGTGAAAAATCTTTGACATAACTGATAGTTTTATAACGACCAAATGGCACATTAAACTGGTCTTTACTATTAAATCTGCAAAGTCCATTAAAGCCTGTACGATTCATAAAATAAAATAATTTGGCGGACTCCTCGCTATTTGCTCTTCCGGACAATATAAGCTCATTGAACTGTTTACGACACCAGTAGTAGTAGCATGAATCATTTTCCAATCTGATATCAATATAAAGTCCTTTCTGAAGCCAAGAGTAGAAATTGATCACATGAGGATTAAGGTCGTTAAGCAAAGCCTCTTGGGGTTGTAATCCGAGTGCCACTGCCATACCTCCAACAAATGGCTCTACTAATCTACAGTGAGAATAATTCTTCCAAATAGTACGGAGACTAGGTACAAGCCAACGTTTTCCCCCAGCCCATTTCAATGGAGGATTGAGAAAATTACACTCAATTCTTGATATAGCGATCAACTAACTCTATCTCTCCGAATGAAGCACATTATTAATATTTTTCAGTATTTCAAGCAAAATCTATAGCCTTTCCAAGTGGTTTTTAGGAAAACCACTGATTCGAAGGAAAGAACATAAACCTTGTCCACGTCCAGACCTGGAGTTTTTCTTAAGGGAAAGCTACAGATTCCGAGCTGAACGTGGTTTAGTTGTATCACAAATGCTTAAACCTAAGAGGATGTTTGAAAAGGTGTGGTCTGTGATGTTAAGCACTCAGCGATCCCCCCTAGCCCCCCTTAATAAGGGGGGAAATTAGCTCAAAGTCTCCCTTATTAAGGGGGATTTAGGGGGATCTTGCACGCTTTGCTACAAACAGGAGGACTTTTAAAACATCCTCTAAGAATCAATTCGTTAATTCTAGAAACACTGCTCAAAGCTTACTAATGAAGTTTTAGCATATTGCCTTACGGTAATTTTACTGCCCTATTTACCTTTTGAAGCACTTTGAAGAAAGCACTTCTTCCAAGAACTAGAATTAGATCTGATCAGTTTAATAAACGCTAGATCTAGCGTTTGATTGATGCTGGATCTCGCCCCACTTCAATTATTGGACATAGTGTTTGGCTATCACTGGGATTGTCATGAAAACACAGTTTAGGCGTGTCCAAGTGCTCAAACAATTGCTATAAGTCCTATTGGTGGATCTCTTGAAGAGAGAAGCAAATGAAGTATTGGTACGAAACCCTGGCCGTTGCCCAACGGGTTTTGATTGAACTGGGGCGACGAAAGCGCAGTTTGATTTTTTGGGGTATTTTTCCGATCGCCATTCTCCTGCTCAACGGACTGATTTTTGCCGAGCGTTCCAAAACGGCACTCCCTGAACCGCTCACCCTCGGTCAAGCGTTAGAGCGAGCCGCACCAGCGACCTTGGTGGGAGCAGCACTGTTTTTTAGTTGTCTGGGGGGGAGTGTGGCAACGGTGGTAGCCGAACGAGAACAGCGCACTCTGAAGCGGTTGTTCCTCAGCCCACTGAGTGGCACGTCTTATTTCTTGGGAATTTGCCTGGCCCATAGCGCGATCGCGATCGCTCAAACTATCCTGATCGGTATCACAGCGATCGCTCTCGGTGCCAAATTCCAGGGTTCACCACTCTTTGCAGGAATTGTGATTCTGCTCAGCATCCTGTCCTATGTAGGAGTTGGATTTATTCTAGGAACTCAACTGGCTCGTCGCACTGAAGATGTAAATACCCTGGTGGCAGCATTTGGCGTTCCCCTGCTGATTCTGGGTGGAGCCTTCGTCCCTGCCTTCATCTTTCCAAAGCTTTTGCTCAATCTTGCTCAATACAACCCAATTTTTCACATGAACGAAGCCCTGACCAAAATTGTTGCAGAGGGTAGCGGACTAGCCAATATTGCTCTACATTTCTGGTTTCTAGTTGGGTTCGCTGTATTCATGGTCGGAACAGGCTGGCTCTCCTACCGTCGGATGCTGGATATTGAGCGGAAACTGTGAACAGGGGAAATTGGTTATTGGTCATTGGTCGTTGGTTATTAAACCTTGTCCACGTCCAGACCTGGAGCTTTCCCTTAAGAAAAGCTCCAGATTCTGCGCTGGACGTGGTTTAGCTGTTAATTATTCGCCCTTCGCCCTTCGCCCTTCGTCCTTCGTCCTTCGCCCTTTGTCCTTCCCATTGTGTTGAAAATCGAGCATCTCACTAAAACCTATGGTCAACGAGTTGTTCTTGAGGATCTGAATCTGTCGGTTCCAACTGGGCAGATTTATGGACTATTAGGTTCAAATGGAGCCGGAAAGACGACGACCATTAATATTCTTTGTAATTTGTTGAAAGCAACCAGCGGCAGTGTTCGAGTCAACGATGAACCTGTCTCTGAAAAACGAAGGATTTGATTGGAGTAGCGCCCCAGGAAACGTTGCTTTACCGGAGCTTGACGTGTGAGGAGAATTTGAGATTTTTGCCACTCTGTATGGTCTGCGGGGAAATGCCAGGGTTCAGCGAGTGCAAACCTGTTTAGCGGCTGTTGGACTCGCTGATCGGGCCAAGAGTATGGCAGAAACGCTGAGTGGGGGAATGCAGCGCAGGTTGAGTTTGGCGATCGCCCTCATCCATCAACCCAAACTCCTGATCCTGGATGAACCCACAACCGGCTTAGATCTGGAAGCCCGGTATGATCTTTGGGAATTAATTCGTCAGCTCCAGAGTCAGGGCATCACCATTCTGCTCACGACTCATCTGCTGGATGAGGCAGAACGTCTGTGTCAGCGAATCGGTATCCTCAAGCAAGGGCGCATTTTGGCAGAGGGCAACATGGCAGAACTGCGTCAGCTTATTCCTGCCCAAGAAATTGTGCTGGTTCAAACGAGTCAAGAAAAGCAAGCGATCGCTCGTGCTCAAGAACTTGGCTTTCCTCACCGTTACTACGGTAGTGATCTCGCCTTCTGGCTTCCCAAATCAATGGAGTTGCACGAGATTCTGACCGGCTTCAATGGCATTCCCTTCGACTCCATCTCTCGCCAGCCTGTGCGTTTAGAACACATCTACCTGGAAGTCATGCAACTGGACTAATCATCATCTCACGACCTTCACTTCAACGCCCAGACTGACCTTCTTAAACAAATCCTCAATGTCTGTGTTGTACATGCGAATGCAGCCATGCGAAGCAGCCGTACCAACCGATTTCGGGTTTGGGGTGCCGTGGAAGCCAATCCAGTTTTTGCCGTCTGTCCAAAAGCCAATCCAGTAGCGGCCGAGAGGATTTTCTGGGTCTCCGCCTGGAATGCTGATGCCTTTCTGTAGTGGGTGAACCCAGGTGGGGTTCTTGAACATTTGCTGCACCTTGAAGGTTCCAGTCGGTGTTTCCCAACCCGGACGGCCCACTGCGATCGCATACGTTTTGACGGTAGTGTTTCCCCGATAAAGCGTGACTCGACGACGGCTCAGTTTGATCTCTAAACGCAGGGGTTGCTCATCCGAATAGAGCGGTTTGGGATTTGGTTCCCGTGAACTTGGCAGCTCAAACTCCAGAGTTTCTGGAGTAACGGGTTGAACCGTTGGTGCAGACAAAACCTCTGGTTGAACAGGTGTCGAGAGTGGCAAATTGTCTGGAGTGGGTGGCTCCGGTTCCAAATAAACACCCGCCTGGGCAGAAAAAGGGGATGTGATGAGTCCAATCGCAATCAGCAAACTGGTTAATGTAACCGGGCGGTGCAGCATGTTGACAGTTGAAGGGCAAACGTATAAAAGGCAAACGTATGGATGCAATTATGCCTTGTCGAATGGACGGGGAGTGACTCTCTTTCGGCGCATCCACCACCCTAGCCCTAATAATCCCAGCGCCATGCCGCTTCCCGCAATCTCAGAAGGCTCAGGAACAGCTGTACACGAACCATCTTTACAGGGATCTGGTGTAGGGAGTGGACCGGGTTCTGATCCAGGATCTGGAGTCGGACTCGGTTCTGGTTCGGGAAGCCTCAGAGCATAACTGACGTTTCCAACCCCTTCCCCTGCATAGGGATTGTGGAGTGGATCAGAGGGATTAGAGGTGTTGCCAATCAGGAATTGTGACCCATTGATGAAAAAACCAAAATCTGGTTGAAGAGGAGCTACTACGAAACTCAAGCCAATGATTTCCAGTTTTCCAGCGATTGTTTGAAAATAGGCTTTAGGAAAATTGTTGTAATCTAGCTCATTCTGCTCGGTATACGTTGTGTTAAAAATATTAAACACAATGGACAGACCGTGATTTTTAGGATTTACGCAAAAGAACTGTTCCATTGACGTGCTGCAATCTTCCAGAGGACCGGAATCGTCATACGTAAAATTGCCAGTATATTTGCCTACATAATTACCTGTGGTTACATCGACTGTAAAGTCGTAGGTAACTGTAGCTGCCTCAACGGGTTTGGCAGTTATTCCCCAACTAAGGACGGTGGCTCCTGCTGTAGCAGCGATTAATGTTGTGAGCGCAGGTTTTGCCATGAATTCCTCTTTTCATCAAACGTGGTCAACCCAAAAGGATTACTCAGTGAAAAATTGAAGATTTTTTCTTCAATAAGGAGTCATCAGCCAAAACTGACTAGCTTTCTTAAGCGTTTAGAGACAAGCAAAGCTGGTTACTAAGACTAGACTAATACCTTAAGGGGTTTTTGAAGGTGTTGAAAGAATATTTCTATCCTATCTCCCAACGTTAACGCAGAAGAGCCAATCGACTGTGTTGATACTCCGATAACTACACCCCGAACGCTTCAATTTCCGAATGAAGACTGTATGTCTTAACCAAGCACGACGTAAAAGCACTTGAGAAGTTCACCAATATGCCCAAATCTTTATAATTCGGTCTATGGTGGATTCACTCATAGTGGCTCTCTATAGTGAGGCTAGCTGAGATTTTACGCGATTGACTAGAGAAACTTTGCAGACTTCATCAAGACTGTACAGAATGGAGCCAGGATCAAATCAAAGCAAAATCATTTGTGTGTGGTGCAGCAGGTGTACATCATTGATCGATCGCCGATTTCAGTTTGTTGACTGGCTGCAAAGGTTGGTCGTTACTTGGAAATATCTTCAAGGACATTCCGAATTGGCTGTGCAATCCAGTTCAGCCCTACTCGAAGCTGGTGCTCCAGGGTGGGCAATCGGTAGAGGTATGCCAGCCGACGAGCGATGGCGGCTAAAGAACCGTCCAGCTTTAGTCCCAGTCCAGCCAGGGTGGCGTTGTCCGTTCCCAAGGTGATCATTTCGCCGAGGTGCTGGTATTGGAAGGGGAGTAAAGGGCGTCCGGTGAGGGAAGCCCAGAGATTCCAGCCTACGTAATCTGCTTGCTGGATAGCTGCTTGAGCGGTTGCCGGAACCTGCTGCCCTTCAGCGTCTTTGCAATTTGCCAAATCACCCAGGGCAAAAATCTCCGGTTGATCCACAGCTTGTAGGGTGGGGGTAACGACGAGCTGTTCGCGTGGATTCTTCTTCAACGGTAGAGCGTTGATCATGTCAGCAACTCGCGTTCCAACTGTCCACAACACGATATCGGCGGGAATGGTGTCGATGGTGCCTTTGTAATTGAGAGAGATCGTGTCTGCCGCGATCGCTTCCACGGTCGTTTCCAAATCCAGCCACACGCCTCGCTCACTCAGTGCTTTATTGGCAGCATCCCGGTTGAAGTCTGGTGACGTGCGCAGAATTTGATCCGACAGCTCAACCAGGCGCAGGCGTCCCCGATCTTTCAGCCGGTCTGCCAGCTTGCAGGCTAGTTCCACGCCAGAGTAGCCCGCTCCGACGATCGCAATCCGAATCCTGTCTGTATCGGTCTCCTCCAATGTCCGCAAGCGTTCCTCTAAACGGTACGCATCGGCGATCGTGCGGAACGGCAGCGCATAGTCCAGAGCGCCTGGCACCTTATTCAACGGCGTTTCCCCACCCAATGCCAGAACCAGGCGATCATAGGCAAGCTCTGTCCCATTTTGGAGCTGCACCTGCTTCTCTGATACATTAATTCCGGCGACACTGCCTTGATAGAATCGCACTCCCGTTCCAGCTAGCAGTTCCTCAAATGGCGGCGCAATTTCCCAGGTTTGCAGTTCGCCGGTCATCAGTTCGTACAGCAAGGGCGAAAACAGGAAGCGATCGCTGCGATCAACCAGCACAATTTCCGGTTTTTCCGATTTGATCCAGGGCAACTGGCTGAGGCGCAACGCGGTGTAGAGACCTCCGAAGCCTCCACCAAGAATACAGATACGGGCGGGGTGTTCAGTCATGGTTCGGACAGGAACTTAATCCTAATGAACGATTCCCCTTCAGGATAGCGAATATAGCAGTTTGCATTCTGCTTCTGGGCAGTAGGGTTGGCATTTTAGTTTCCTTCTCCAGCCACTTTTGCTACTTTAGCAAAAAATACCCCTTGTGGGTACTGTCAATGGCTGTTCGAATTTTCCATAATAGAAGGCAAATTCTATTGCTGGAAGAACAATGGAAACGCCCACAAAAATCATTCCGGTAGAACTGGCTGACGGCACGATTGTCAGGATTGAAGCCACGCCGATTGGGGAACAGCGTGTGGCGTTTCAGAGCCGCCCCTTCAGCGAAGTGACGACGGTTGTGAAGGCGATCGCGGGTGAGCTGGCAGGAACCTTGCAAGCCATCAAACGGGAAGCCGCACCAGACAAAATCAGCGTCAAGGTGGGGCTGGAGGTTGCCGTTGAATCGGGACAGCTTACGGCTCTGATTGTGAAAGGGGCTGGCAAGGCAAATCTGGAGATTGCAATGGAGTGGAGCAGGGACTAGATCATGGCCAGCCAACGACTAGATCGATTACTGCAACAGTGTACAGTTCGCTTGCGGGTTGGGAGTGCCCAGGGAACCGGATTCTTTGTCGCGCCAGGGCTGATTCTCACCTGTGCCCATGTGGTTGAGGGAGCCGTTGGAGAAGCCGGATTTAGGCCAGTTGACGTGTTTTGGAGAGAGCGGAATCAGCACTATATCGCTGACATTGAGGAATTCCTGGCAGATCCCAATATTGATCTTGCGCTACTCAGGTTAACCGTTGACTTCCCTGATCACCCCTGCGTCTATCTCGATGCGTCTCTTCCTCAGTTGGACGATCGCCTCTACACCTTCGGCTATCCCGAAGATAACCCCGATGGTGATCCAGTCACGTCTGGCTATGAAGGTGAGAGTTTTCGAGACAATTCCTCGTTCCACAAGCTGAAAGGGGGACAGTTCAACTATGGATCCAGTGGTTCACCCCTGCTGAATCGTCGCACAGGTAAGGTTTGTGGAATCGTCAATATTTCCCGCGACACGACGACGGATTTAGGAGGACGCGCTGTTGTGGCACGGGAGATCTTGTGGAAGTTCCCGGAATTGATCGATCGCCAACGCCAGTTTCATCGGCACAATCTGCGCTGGACGATTACGGCGTTGAACGTTCGCCAATTCATTCTCTGGCAGACGATTGGCGGTGCCGTTGGAGCGGGGGTGGGGCTGGGCAGCCTGCGGGCCGCGATCGCGCCCTTTGCCTACATGCTGCCCTCTGTTCAGTTCATCACCAACTTTTGGGGAGCCGCCTTACTGGGAGCCGCTTTGACATTGGGCATGGCGCTCTCAGAGCAGATTGAACAGCCATTGCGTAAAGGCGTATCCATTTGGGCGGTTGGTTTGGGAACAGCATTTTTCGGGATTGCTCACATGCTCCTGGCCTTCAGCAATGGCTCATTTCTGACTGAAACACCGCTCGTTGCGCCAATGGGGTTTGTGGCTGGCTTGGGATTGAGCATCGCGCTCTATGACCAACCCTGGATCAGAATCGCGCAAGCGGAAGCAGGGATTTCCCAAGAGCCGCTGACCAACACCGTGCATTTGGGGATAAACCGCTGCTGGCTACGCTTCGGGTTAGCGGCTCTCGCCTTCGCTGCCATCCAGGGCGTGTTCATTCTGGTTGGC
>JAAUSG010000233.1 GCA_012034055.1 Leptolyngbyaceae cyanobacterium RU_5_1
ATTTATCTCCGTTTTCGCTATCTTCCCAAACTACCTCATAAAGCCAATCATTCAAATCTTCCTTAACAGTCGTGGCGGCAATTAATTTAGCTAAAGACTGTTGATTGAGATATTGTAGAGATAAACCTCGAATATCGGCGACTATTAAATTATTATCGTCAAATAATTGTAAATCTGCTTGAATTTGTCCGTTATTTTCCTGAAGTTGCAGATAAGCCCAAACCGAATTACAACCAGTTTGGTATAAAGATAGAGAATCTAAACCTACTGGTAAATATAAACCTCGATCGCGCCTTATAGCTACACCGACTAATTGAAAACAAGCATCTAATAAAGCCGGATGCAATTTATCTTTAGTTCGATCGACTAAATTTTCTGGTAATTTAATATAACCTAAAGCCCGATTATCCCCTACCCAAATTTGCTGAATTCCTTGAAAATTCTTGCCATAATTTAAACCCAGATTTTTTAATTCTCGATAATAATCGCTAACTTTTTCTGGATAAGGTTGTAACTGTTTTTGCAGTAATTGAATGCCCCCTTAATAAGGGGGGTTAGGGGGATCTCCGACAGACTTCTAGCCTCTCCATTGTTCCCGCTTATTGCTTACCTTCCACCCAATCATCTCCGACTCGAATTGTAATGTCAGATTCGAGATCCCCCGTAGAATCTGCCTCGACGTTGCCAGCACCGAGCATCGTTTGCAAATCCTCTGCAGCTTGAAAATCTCCTCGTTGAGCAATGACTTGAGTTTGGGATTGCGGATTTGGCCAATCAGAGGTGATGTAAACATCCTGGAACCCCAGCTTGGCAAGGTGTTGTCGCATCTGATGTGCGCCGTCAGGATTACGGGAAGCGTTTTGAATCGCAATTCTGAGTGATGCAACTGGGCGTGAGGTTTCTGAGGTAAAGTCTACTGGATCCACTCCAAAGTATTGCTTCATGACGCGATCGCGCCCTGCCGAATCCATTATCCAGTAGCTGGCCGCAAATTCACTTGGAGCGCTAAATCGTCCTGGCAACATCACCATTTTGAACTTGCCTTCACTCAATTTGCGCCCCGCTCCAACCAACGCTAGCATCTCTTCCACACTCAGGTTGGTGTCAATATACTTCTGCATCGTTTGCACCAGTGCCGGAATCCGTGGGATTATTCCAGGACTGGTGAGGCGCTTACGCAACACTTTCAATAGCGTCTGCTGTCGTTGCACCCGTCCAATATCTCCCAGGTCGTCCTGACGAAACCGAGCAAACTGTTCAGCTTGTTCCCCGTTTAAGGTTTGCAACCCTTTTGCTAAATTAATCTTCAGCTTTTGAGTTTTGTCTTCATACACCATCGGCTTGGGAACATAGACTTCCACACCGCCCAACCGATCAACCAGTTCCTTAAAAGCATCGGTGCTCACCCGCACATAGCGATCGATGGAAACACCGTTGAGGGTGCTGCTCACCGTCCGTGCCGCCAGCGTTGCGCCACCCTGCACGTTTGCATCATTAATTTTGGATATTCCAATGCCCGGAAGATCGACCTGGGTGTCTCTGGGAATTGACATCAGACTCACTGCATCTGAACCCGGATCAATCCTGAGCAGTAGCATCGTATCGCTACGCCCACTAAACACCTTATCAGTCCCTTCTTTCGCGTCTGGAACTCGGTCAATTCCCATCACCAAAACATTGACGGGGCGTCCCACTCGATAGCCAATTCCAACTTGCCAAAGGTCGAGCGGTCGTAAATTTTTGTCTTTCGCCACGAGTCCCATTGGCAGGGGCAGCAGCATCGCCGCCATCAGTCCCAATGTGGCTGAAGCCGTAGTTGCGATCGCCAACGCCAATATTTTCTGACACAAATGGGACGGAGAGGAGTTCTTCATGCGCTTGGAGGAAGGATCTGAAGGTTGAACCACGGGTGCTTGCTTCTGCGACCCTTGCGGTTTTCCAGAGATACTGGAGCGCTGAACATTCGATCCGGCTTCAAGCGGTACGTCTAACCTGGTTTCAATCTGTTTCACATCCCCTCCACCTTCTTCAGGTTGAATCCCTTCAACCTTGATCCAAGTTTGCAGTTTTTTTTCGATTTGTAAACTCCTGGAAATTATACCGTTTTACCAATTGGCAACCCATCAACTGGGAGAGGTAGTCATCAGATCCTGATATTGAAGGCAAGGTCAGGAGTTTGCAGCAAATCTTCGGATAGATTCTAAAGGACATTCAACAAATTGGGCAGAAAATCCGGATAGCTCTCTCAAACATTCATTCGACCTATAAATTTTCTGTTGATTGGCGATCGCTGTAGGGGCGGGTTTTGTCGTCAATCTGAGGCTATAAGCAGAGTCTGTAGCTAAACCCGCCCCTACCGTCAACGGGAAATTTACACCAATCTCTCCTCCCACCCCTTTTTGCCAAAGCTTTCCTGATTAGACATCAAAACTTAGGAAAAGGTTTGAAGAAGCCCTGAGAACCTATCCAAGAATCTGTAACAGTTTGGGCAGATACTCCATTTGAAGCGGTTTTCGGGTTAGTTCTGACTCAATTGAAACCCCTACAAAAGTGCCGAATTTTACTCTACAGGATTGATTCTGCACAACAAGTCTGGACTTTTGCCGGAGGTTTATGATTCGTTCCACCATCAGCAATTTGGGTAAGCAGTGAAGAACCGGAGTTGGCTCAGTATTGCAGAGTACCTGATGCTTGTTGGCTCAGGCATTGGTTCCGTGGTGACCGTGGCGACCACGGCTGCTTCCCAGCAAATTCTGTATACAGTAGCCCCCATTTCTGCATTGCTGCTGCTGAATCTGCTGAATCATCGTCGAATTGAGAAGACGGCCCAAGAGATGACGGAAACGTCCGTTTCTCAGGTGGATCAGAAACTGTCTAAGCTGATCACCGCGCTTCATCAACAGATCCAAACGCTCCCCAGTGCCCTCCATCTTGCCAGCCTGAGAAAAGATTTACAGAGCAAAAACCAGTCCGCGTTTAACGAACTCTCACAAACCATTCAACAACTACAACGCGAAATTGCCGAGTCCGATTGGCGACCGATCCAGCAAGAGGTAAGGCAACTCCAGGAACGATATGCACTGCTAGCAGATTCACTGGTTGGCGTGACAGAATCCTTACATCGTTTGAGTGTCTCTCACAAATCAAGATACTTGGAGGATGAGATTGGGAATTTGAAAGCAGAACTGTCCCAGCTCCGAGTCAGCTTGCAAAGTATTGGCAGTGAGCAGAAACTGAATCACTCTCGTACTTTGCAAGACCAGATTGACCAGATTAACCGCCGCCTGAATAAACTGCCAGCTCCCTTTGATGCCAGTGCCCTCAAGCAAGATGTGGAGACGTTAATCAAAGTCATGGGTGAGATGGTATCGCGACGAGACCTGTCGCGGTTTGAAGCACAAATTGAGAAGTTGACACAACACAACAACGACCTGGAGCAATCGATCGCACCGCTAAGAGCCTCAACGAACATTCTCAGAAAGCAGGTCGATACCGTTACTGCCAGGTTGAATGCGGTGGAGGAGGCGATCGCGTTCCCTGCCTCTGCCACCAATCTCCAGCCAAAGGTGATTGAAACGCTGACCGCAACGATCAATGCACTGGAGCAACGGATTAACCAGCTCCCAGCGAGTTCAGACCTGGCAACCCTGCGAACTGAGCTGCAGGCGCTGGTGTCTAACTATTCAGGGCAGTTGCAACAGCAGCTAGAAGCTGTCCAACAACAAGCCCAAGACTTTAACCAACAACAGAGAACTCTGCATGAGTGGATCAAACAGTTACCTCAGCTCTTGGACTCCAGCCCTCTGCAAACTGAAATTAATTATCTAGTCACCCGGATGGAATGGGCGGAGAACACTGTGGCTGACCTGCAAACCCAGATGGACGCCGTCAGAGTTCCGCTTGACGAGGTGATGCAACAACTGCAAACAAACCAGTCAGTACCTCAGTATGAGCTGGTGTTTGATGTTAAACATCAAGGATTGGGGGGCAGGGAAGAGGACACGGAGACGCGGAGACGCGGAGACGCGGAGAGATCCCACTCTGCAATCTCCACTCTGCAATCTCCACTCTGCAATCTCCACTTTGGCAGTCGAACGATACTGGAACAGTCCTTAGAAAGCGCACAAGCGCGGCTCATTGTGGTCTTTCCATTCCCCAGTCCCGCAATTCTAGATAATCAGATGATTCAGAAATTTCAGCAGTTTCTAGATCGAAAGGGCTGTTTGGATATTGGTTGGGGATATTTAGGGGACATGCGCACTGGTAAAGCTATTCCTGGCTCCGTTGCAGAAGGGTTTACCAACGGAGCTATTGTATCAAGGGAGAATAGCCGTAGCCCCCGTTCTATTGACCGTCGCCGTGCCATCAACTCAACGGAGCAGGGATTTCTGTACACCACGCTGAATCAGTTGACCAAACTGAAAAAACAGTACCCAGAACAGTTCCGATTTAAGGTACTGGGAACGAGTGAGAATTTCTTGGTTTGCGATCGCGCCTTCGCCATCCTGGGGGTGCAGTCGATGGCAACGGCTAGTGTGGTGTTTCCAGAAGCAGCTGTTGGCTTGCGCACCACAGACCCGACAGTGATTCAAGGTTTAGTAGACCGCTTTGACAATCCCGTACTGACAACGGATGACGCGGTTGCCTACTTTAACCGGGCGTCCACTCGTTACGATTTGAGTGACTACTCAGGTGCGATCGCGGACTACACCGAAGCCCTGACCATTAACCCAACCGACGATGTGGCTTATAACGATCGTGGATTAGCACGGTATGATTCGGGAGATCAAGAGGGTGCGATCGCGGACTTGGAAGCCGCCATCCAACACAATCCCGACAATTTTATTGCCTATTGCAATCGGGGCTTTATTCGCTCTGAGCTGGGCGACAAGTTGGGGGCGATCGCAGATTACACCGACGCCATCCAGATTAACCCTGACCACACCAGCGCTTACTTCTACCGGGGGCTTGCCCGTACCCGGATGCAAAACCGGTTGGGAGCCATTCAGGACTACACCGAAGTCATCCAACGCAATCCTAAAGATGCCAGTGCCTACTTCTACCGGGGACTGGGCTGCGCCAAGTTGGGCCATCAAATGCAAGCGATTCGCGATCTTCGTCAAGCGGCTCAACTCTTTGCTGAACAAGGAGACTCGCTGAACTATCGGCAAACCATTAGCACTATCAAGAAATTACACAAAACATTCATTGTGAGTGACCCTGAAGAGCCGTTAGTGTCCAATGACGTGTGATAACGACTTCGTCTATTACGTTGTATAAACTTTCCCAGTATTTTACTTAGGGTGTAGCTGGCGTTGGGGTAAACTAAGCGTTGTTCCAAGGTTTGACGGCAAGATGCTGTCAAATCGACGGGCTAATAGATATTGCGAAGTGTCTAGCAATCATTGGAGCCTCTAATAACATGTCTCATACTGTCAAAATTTATGACACCTGCATTGGTTGCACCCAATGCGTTCGTGCTTGCCCCACTGACGTTCTAGAAATGGTTCCCTGGGACGGCTGTAAGGCAGCTCAAATTGCTTCATCTCCCAGAACCGAGGACTGCGTTGGCTGTAAGCGTTGCGAAACGGCTTGCCCAACAGATTTCCTCAGCATTCGTGTTTATCTGGGAGCAGAGACGACCCGCAGCATGGGTCTGGCATATTAGAAAGCGGATTTACGCGATCCTATTTATCCAACATGGATGCAAATTTCAAGAGGGAGCAGCTGCTCCCTCTTTTTTGGAGGAAACAAAACTAAGCTCGACGAAGAAGTCGCCATTTTGTAGGGGCGGGTTTAGAACAGTTTGTATCTCAATGCAGCACACCCTGACACCTGACACCTGATCTCTCTCACAACGAGAACTCCCTAACAGTTTTTTCCCTACCTCGCACCTCTCGCCATAAAGGTCTTGTGTCCAATGCAGTGTGGCACAATGAAGAACAGTCATAAAACCCTTTATTTAGATCCTTCAGGTAAGCCCGTGACTCCTACTGCAAACCTAATTTCTACTGAAAACGGTCGATCGCCCCATCCGTCTGTATCTATCCGTCGCCGTCCAGTGTTCCCATTTACGGCGATCGTTGGGCAGGAAGAAATGAAACTGGCGCTGCTGCTGAATGTAATTGACCCCAAGATTGGTGGGGTGATGATCATGGGCGATCGCGGCACCGGAAAATCCACCACCATCCGGGCTTTAGCCGATTTACTGCCTGAGATCGAAGTCGTTGCCGATGACCCATTCAATAGCCATCCCAGCGATCCCGAACTGATGGGTGATGAGATTCGCCAGCAGGTTGAGCAAGGTTTCGATGTTCCGCTTGTCATCAAGAAAGTGCAAATGGTCGATTTGCCTTTAGGCGCAACGGAAGACCGGGTCTGTGGCACGATCGACATCGAAAAAGCTTTGTCTGAAGGTGTCAAAGCATTTGAACCGGGTTTGCTGGCCAAAGCCAATCGCGGCATCCTGTATGTGGACGAAGTGAACCTGTTGGACGATCACCTCGTCGATGTGCTGCTGGACTCTGCGGCTTCGGGTTGGAACACCGTTGAGCGGGAAGGGATTTCGGTGCGCCATCCGGCCCGTTTCGTATTGGTGGGTTCGGGCAATCCGGAAGAAGGTGAGCTGCGTCCCCAGTTGCTCGATCGCTTCGGAATGCACGCTGAAATTCGCACGGTCAAAGAACCAGCTCTGCGCGTGCAGATTGTGGAACAGCGGACAGAGTTTGACCAGGAACCGCAGACGTTTCTGGAGAACTATCAGCCGCAGCAAAACGAACTTCGGCAAAAATTGGTGGATGCTCAAGCACGGCTGAGGCCGGTAACCCTTGATTACGACCTGCGCGTCAAGATTTCCCAGGTTTGCGCCGAATTGAACGTGGACGGACTGCGGGGCGACATCGTTACGAATCGTGCCGCCAAAGCCTTAGCGGCCTTTGAAGGACGGGCTGACGTTACGGTGAGTGATATTCGTCGCGTAGTCACCCTCTGCCTGCGTCACCGACTGCGGAAGGATCCCCTAGAGTCGATCGATTCTGGCTACAAGGTGGAGAAAGTCTTTAATCAACTATTTGGTGAGGAGACGGCCGAAGCCACGGCAACAGCTGCGGAAACAAGGAATTAGGGCTTACGCAAGGTAAGGAGTCATTGGTAATCGGTAATCGGATCTATAGCCAATTACCCACTACCCATTACTTCTTTTCGTTTATCCTCAGGTTTACAAGGATTTTTCGGGTTGTTTTCAGGACGGTGTAATTGCGACCTGAATTGAGTAATCTCTTCAGCCAGGGATCTAGGAATCGGCAAACTTAGCTGTTCAAACATACCTTGCAGTCGATAGCGCCAATCATGCCGTAACCGACACTCTCGATAATTCCGCAGCGATATCTCTGCTAGCCGTGTCTCGTCATCCAACAGTGCTTCCAGAAATGGAATCCAGTCTGCTGGTTGCTCAGGCATGTCAATGGTGCTGTCTTGCCAATCCATCAACTCGGCAACTCCCTTGCCAAATGGTTTTTTGCCCACTAGCCCGCAACCTGCTGCCCATCCTTCAAGCCAGCGATACACTAACGGGGATTGTCCACGAAAACGATGCACATCACTCACTTCAAAACACAAACTAATTTTAGAGCGGTTCAATAACTTGTTGAGCAGGGTAATGTGCTCTCTGGGACTCTCCACATCTCCGTGACTAAACGTGGAGTGAAAGTAGATGCGATCGCTACTCTGGTGATTGAAGTAAGGCTGCAGTTGAGCATGTAATCCAGGGTGCGTTCGACCATAGCCAATGATGTCAATATGGCGATGAGTTTGATGAGGGCCTAAAGGTAACGTATTAACCCCAAGGGGCAAAAAGGAAACATCAAATGGATGCAACTCACGGATCTCATCAGCCAGTTCTGCCGAGATGACAAATAGGTGGTCAAGGTAGGGCGCGGGAGAACGAAACCCAGATGGATTAAACCCATCTAGTACATAGCCCACTCGCAAGTCAAACTGCTTAAGCAATGAACCCAGGGCAAACATGGACATTAGAAAACCAGGACCATTACCAACGATGAGGAGGATGTTGGGTCCATTGCCTAGTGTGGGCAGCCGATCAAGCTTGTACCAGGATTTGAAGATGCGATTTCGGTAGCGTTCAATGACTCTAAACGGATTGCGAGTTGCATAGTTCCCAGGTTCAATTCGGATGTCGTTGCAGATAGGATACAGGAACTGCGCATTGCAAGCTGTCGCCAAAGTATCTTCAAGACTGTAGTTGACTGACCAACCAATATGAGTATTGTTAGGGTGCAATTCTGAAAGAACAAACACGTTCATAGTCTACCTACGGTGCGAAGGATGAAACAGCAGAGAAATCCCAGTCCTTTAGAGCAACAACAGACGCCGATATAGGTTCAGCAAGTTTTCGAGTATCAGCAAAGTGATAGCGCTTAGGCGATTTCTGAGAATCGTCTAAGAGGATGTTTTAAAAGTCCTCCTGTTTGTAGCAAAGCGTGCAAGATCCCCCTAAATCCCCCTTAATACAGGGGGACTTTGAGCTAATTT
>JAAUSG010000029.1 GCA_012034055.1 Leptolyngbyaceae cyanobacterium RU_5_1
AGATAGAGCGGTTCTGCCTCAGCATAGCGTCCCTGAGACTGGTAAAGGAATGCCAGGTTGTTGAGGCTTTGGGCAACATCCGGGTGATCCTCACCCAGCAGCCGTTGCCTGATTGCCAAGGCTTGCTGAGAGAGCGATTCTGCCTCCGTGTAACGTCCCTGCAAATAGTAAAGTGATGCCAAGTTGTTGAGGCTGATGGCCACATGCAGGTGTTCGTCATCCAACAACCGTTGCCTGATTCCAAGGCTTGCTGGAAGAGTGGTTCTGCCTCCGCGTAGCGTCCCTGGTCGCGATACAGATTTGCCAGTCGGCCCATGCTGTTTGCTAGATCTAGGGAATCAGTAATTTTCAGTCGTCCCAGGAGTCCCTCAAACTGGGAGGTCAGGTCGCGTAGTTCGCGTTGGGCACCGACTTCGCACAGGGCTTCCAGGGCAGGCAGCAGGTAGGTTTGCAGCAGTTCGGTGTCGGTAGCTCCGGCGGCTCGTGCGGTTTCAAACTGGTGGATGAGCTGGTGGGCGCGTTGACGGGCATCGTCAATGTTTGCTGTAGAGCTACTGGAGGAGAGGATCTGCAGGGGTTCAGGTTCAACGAAGACTACTTCCGTGAGCTGGAGTCGCAGGCTGAACCAGCTATTCAGGTCGGGCATGGCGTGGATGGCGGTTTGCATGAAGGCGTAAGTCACCCACCAGATCTGGTTCAGAGGAAAGGTGGCCAGCCTCCCGGTTAAAGTTTAGGACTCTCAGGGCATCGATGAGGGGGACTTGATTGGAGAAGGCAGTCGCAAAGCCAACGACGGAGGCTACACCGGAGGGCAGACGGCTGAGTTCGTCCAGCAGGCTACTGACCAGCGCATCGGGAGTCTGGTAGGTGGGCAAGGCAATCTCGTGAACGGTGATTCCCTGCTCAGCTAAGCGGGTGTTCAGGTCGCGAACCACCTGTTGCCGCGCAAACTCGGAGCTGAACTCTACCCTTGCCAGTCCCTTGGGCGATCGTATCGCCCAGAGTGCCAGCCGCTGGGTGATATCGGTTATACTGCCTGCACTTGCAACTGTGGGTTCAAAGTGTTCCATCGGGAACCACCCCCGCCTTCAACTGACTCAGACGACCCTGCCCAACCAGAATATCTACCACCAGCGGATGGACGCCAAACCAGCGTTGCCCATTGAACTCCTGCACAGCGCGTGAATTGAGCAGCGAGTAGACGGGATCGGTGATCTGGGCTTCTTTCTCGCCATTGTAGATGCGCTCCAGCAGCGCTGCTTTGTCGTCGTATGTGACCGTTTCGCGATCGAAGGGACTCAGCCCTAACCGTCGTTCATAGTCACTGCGCAGGTTGACGATCGCCCCCTGCACGTCCTCAGCATTAATTTGGGTTGCCGATCGCAGTAAGGCACTGTCGGCAGCATAGTTGACCAGGGAAAACAGATCACGCAAATTGCCCCCCGATGCCACAATCAGCCGCATCATTTGCTCCGGTTCAAACAAATCCAGATTCATCCGGGCTGCCAGCACCTTTTGCACTGCCTCCCGTCCGATCGCATTCGCCGTATGGTCAGGCTGATACATAGGCGTATCGGGAATCACGAAGCTGCAATCCCCAGGAAACGGCAAGCGAGGCGCACTGGATGAGTAGTACAGTCCAATCGGCAGCGTGAAAATCAGGTGAGTGCGCAGGTCTTGGAAGATATTGGCATAGGTGACAAATAAGTCTTCAATTCGCTGGTTGGGAATCCCGGCGCGATCGAAGTCCTCGCCAATAAACAACCATTGATGCCCACTGGCGGTTCGTAGCGCCTGATTACACTCATCCAGCAGCCGATTGGCTACCTCGATCAGTGAGGTCAGGCGGCTAACGCGATACTCAACCACCTCTTGCTTACGAGTGGCAGCAAACTTGATCTCTCCCTTGAGCGTGGCAAACAGTCCGACAATTTTCGACCACAGCGACTCCTCCTTCGCT
Organism: Leptolyngbyaceae cyanobacterium RU_5_1; assembly: GCA_012034055.1. Classification (GTDB taxonomy): domain Bacteria; phylum Cyanobacteriota; class Cyanobacteriia; order Leptolyngbyales; family Leptolyngbyaceae; genus JAAUSG01. Next base: position 1,961 of record JAAUSG010000029.1, read on the forward strand.
CCCACTCCTGCCTCCACGGTTGCCGCCATCGTCTGGGCTTGCTCACGGGTGTCTTTTTCAGTCGCAAACCAGTCCCAAATTTCCCGCAACCGGGCTTCTGAAGGACGCTTTCCGGCTCCACCCTGCTGGACTAGCAATGCCGTTCGCTCCGCCACTTCTGCCATCATCAACAGCAATACATCCAATGGTCTAAAACTACCCGGATCAAGAACCGTCATCGCACTGAAGCGGATGACGCGAAATTGATTATTGATGCGCTCAATCAATCTCGACAGCTCAGTAGATTTGCCCACACCGCGATGCCCCATCACGCAGGCTTTGAAGGGAATCCCATCCCGATAGGCTCGTCCCAACCGCAGGCGGATACGCTCTATCTTGTCGCCGCCCCGAACCTGGTTGATCGCAGCCTGGTAGAACGCCGCCAGCTCCTCTGGGGTTTCCAATGGTTCAGGTTGCAACGTCTTGTAAACATCTTCCAGCGACGTTGCCGGTGTTGTTTGTTGTACTGCAGAACTCTGGCTCATAGCTGCATCCCCTGGATCTGCCACTCAAACTTATAGCAGCTTTTGCGGAGGGAATGGTGTTGGGAAAGGAGCGATCGCTCCTGCGGTCAGAAACCGCGATCGTTCCTATGCATTAAATTCATCAGCTCATTCCCAAACGTTAACCCAATCACAACCCTGTCTTGATGCTGCAGTTGAGAGAATGGACATCGGGATGTTCCGTAAAGTCCGTAGTATCGTTGCTAACATGCCTCAAGATTTGTCTGTCAGTGTGTCTTCGTTGGAGAAGATTCGTCAATGCACCATTACAGGAACCGAAATCACTTCCCTGCTGAAGCAGTATGGGATACTACCAAAGTTGATGCAGGAACTGCTGATTGATGACGCGATCGCGGCGATCGCCCTGACTGCAGAGGAAATCCTCAAAACCTGTCAACAGTTTTACCAACAGCATCAACTATCCTCCGAAGCAGACGTGCAGGTGTGGCTGGCGGAACGTGGGATCTCCCGTGATCAGCTAGAGGGAATTATCACCCGTGATGCTCGATTACAGCGTTTCAAGCAGTCAACCTGGGGACCTAAACTGGAATCTTACTTCCTTCAACGCAAGGCGAAATTAGACCGGGTTATCTATTCCTTAATTCGAGTTAAGGAACTGGGAACTGCCCAAGAACTCTACTTTCGCATTCAAGAAGGTGAACAGTCATTGAGTGAGCTGGCCCGTGAGCACTCCCAGGGAGTTGAGGCAGAAACAGGCGGCTTGCTGGGGCCGGTTGAACTGGGTGTTCCCCATCCGGCGATCGCCAAAATGCTGGTAGCGAGTCAACCGGGTCAGCTTCTCCCTCCAACCCGCCTGGGAGAGTGGATCATCATTTTGCGATTGGAAAAGCTTCTTCCGGCTCAATTGGATGAACCCACTCAGCAACGCTTGCTGAACGAACTGTTTGAAAATTGGCTGCAGACCGAACTCATCCAGGTACGGACATAAACCAAGGCAACAGTATCAAGAGTTTGGCGTTTGTTACCTGTCCTAACCTACCAAAGTACTGCTACAGAAGCAGCAAGTTGTAATTACAATCTAGCTTGCCAGGTACTCTCCGATCGCAGCTTTGCGCTTACGTAACTTGGTTAAGGCTTCGCGCTCAATTTGGCGAACCCGTTCCCGGCTGATGTTGAGGCGATCGCCAATTTTGCCAGGGTCATTGCCTGTCCGTCTTCCAGTCCGAAACGCAGGGTGAGCACCTGTCGTTGTTGGGGTGTTAACTCCGACATGAGCCGCTCCAAATCGGTTCGCAAGGAGGATTGGAGGGTAAATTCTTCGGGAGACGCGCCGGTATCTTCCAGTAGATCCCCTAGCTCAGTATCCTGGTTGTCGCCGACACGCAAATCGAGGGATAGAGGAATGCGGGCTTGTTCCAGATAATCACGAACCTGACGAGGGGTTAAATCTAGCTCTTCGGCTAGTTCTGCGGCTGTGGCCGCTCTGCCCAACTGTTGGGCGAGTTGTCGTTGCGCTTTCTTAATCTTGTTCAGCTTTTCAGTGATGTGAATGGGCAACCGGATCGTGCGCCCTTTTTCGGCGATCGCGCGCGTGATGGCCTGTCGAATCCACCAATAGGCGTAGGTGGAGAAGCGATAGCCTTTGCTGGGATCGAATTTTTCTACCCCACGCTGCATCCCAATCGTGCCTTCCTGAATCAGATCCAGCAAATCGACATTGCGCTTGGTGTATTTCTTAGCGACTGAGACGACCAAGCGCAAGTTGGCCTCAACCATTTTGCGCTTGGCAGTCTCGCCTTCCGCGATCGCCTGCTTCAATTCCCTGTCAGAAAGATTAACGGCTTCTCCCCATTCTGCCAATGTGGGAGAATGGCCTGATTGAGGCGTCAGAGATTCCCTCGCCTCATACAGAGCTGTTAATCGCTGTACCTGCTTTCCATAGACAACTTCTTGCTCATGAGTCAACAGGGGAACACGACCAATTTCTCGTAAGTAGGTACGAACCAAATCCGAGGAAGTCTGCGCAGTCTTCATAACGCTACACGTAAGTAATGATGAACTAGAATTCGGCTAGAAGCTACTAACCAGAGAAGTTAACAGGGTGTGAGATTATCGCAAATGCCAGTGATCACATCGACAGAGTGCTAAATTTCCTCGCGTACTTTAACCAGGTCGTACTTTAACTGGGATAGTGGCAATTGAGAACTGCTGCCGGACGTGACGAATCTTTAACAAACCAACCAATAGAGCGATAGCTGAAAATGCCAAAATAGCATTTATTTGCGCAATAAATGTGAGTGTCATAGAAATACAGATTCAGATGTATGTTCAATAATATATTAAATATTGTATCTTTTCTGAGAAAAGTTCATCCGTCTAAGTAGGGATATTTTTAGATTTAGAGCAATCTCATTAAGAACTGTTCTCAATACGTTGCACTATTAAGACTACCTGCAATCTGGTTTTACAAATGCATCTTGGGCAACAAAACACAGCAAACTTTTCAGGAGAATACCAGAATAGCTTTCCTGTCAGGAGAAGACTGTAGGCGTTAATAAACTTAATCTTCTCTAAGTAAAGCTTGACCTAACTCTAAAAATTACTCGTTCACAGCCCTACATTTGTTTACATCAGGATCTACGCAAATGACCGAAAGATCAGGGGTTTAGGCGGGTAGTCGGTAATGGGTAATTGGCTGAATGTCCGATTCACCCCGACGGATGGAGGATGTAGTCCTGGAGTGCTCTAACCGATGGAGATTGAGATTGCAATGAGCGAATGGCAGCAGCAGTTGCTTTGGCACCTGCGATCGTGGTGATGATTGGAATTTTGTACATCAACGCAGTGCGGCGAATCAGGCGTCCGTCTGCGCGGGCTTCTTCTCCAGAAGGAGTATTGATGATCAATTGAATTTGCTCGTTCTTAATCCAATCCAGCACGTGGGGGCGGCCTTCGTGGAGCTTGAGCACCAGTTCAACGTCCAAACCGTGATCGATAAGAACCTTGCGAGTACCGATGGTGGCAACAATTTGAAAGCCCAGGTCAATGAAGTCTTTGACCACCGGGATGACGGCGGATTTGTCGCGATCGCTCATGGACACAAACACCGTTCCTTTGAGCGGCAGGCGCTGACTTGCGGCCAGTTCCGCCTTGGCGTAGGAGGTGCCAAAGTTGGTGTCAATGCCCATCACCTCACCCGTTGACCGCATTTCCGGGCCCAGAATCGGGTCGGTGCCAGAGAATTTTTCAAATGGAAGGACAGCTTCCTTAACCGCCATGTGACTGGGGATCACTTCCTGCGTGTAGTTTAGAGCTGCCAACGTTTTGCCCGACATAATCCGGGCCGCCATTTTTGCCAGAGGAACGCCGATCGCCTTAGAGACAAATGGCACCGTCCGGGATGCACGCGGGTTTGCTTCCAGGATAAAAACCGTTTCTCCCTGGCAGGCGAACTGAATATTCATCAGCCCAATCACGTTCAGCGTCCTGGCCAACTCAATCGTCCAGGTACGGATTTGCTCCAGTACTGTTGGACTTAGGGAAACAGACGGGAGAGAACAGGCCGAGTCGCCAGAGTGGATTCCGGCTTGCTCAATGTGCTCCATAATGCCGCCAATTACGACATGTCCGGTGGCATCGGCGATCGCGTCCACATCCACCTCGATCGCATTCTCCAGGTACTGATCCACCAGAATCGGGTGATCCGGTTCCACCTGCACCGCATAGGTCATGTAGTGCTCCAGCTCGGCATCAGAATAGACAATTTCCATCGCTCGTCCCCCCAACACATAGCTGGGACGCACCACGACGGGATAGCTGATTCGACGCGCAATCTCCAGCGCCTCCCGTGAACTGCGGGCAATCCCGTTAGAGGGCTGGCGAATATTGAGCTGGCGCAAGACCTTCTCAAAGCGCTCCCGGTCTTCGGCAGTATCGATGGAATCGGGAGAGGTGCCCCAGATGGAAGTATGAGGAGTGAGGACGGAGGAGTGAGGAGAAGAGTCAGATTCATTCCTCCGTCCTCCGTCCTCCGCCCTCCGTCCTCCGCCCTCCGTCCTCCGCCCTTCCAGATACTTCTGCAACGGCACCGCCAGCTTCAACGGCGTTTGGCCGCCGAATTGGATGATGATGCCTTCGGGGTTTTCGGCTTCGATGATGTTGAGCACGTCCTCTTTGGTGAGCGGCTCGAAGTAGAGGCGATCGCTGGTATCGTAGTCGGTGGAAACGGTTTCTGGGTTGGAGTTGACCATGATCGTCTCGAAGCCGTCCTCTCGTAGAGAGAAAGAGGCATGACAGCAGCAGTAGTCAAATTCGATGCCTTGCCCAATTCGGTTCGGACCGCCGCCCAAAATCATCACCTTGCGCTTGTCGGAGGGCAGGATTTCGTTTTCTTCCTCGTAGGTGGAGTAGTAGTAGGGGGTCAAGGCCTCGAATTCAGCGGCGCAGGTATCGACGGTTTTGTAGACGGGAATTACCCCCAGGCTCTTGCGATAGGTACGAACGTCGTCTTCAGTGGTTTTGGTGGCAAAGGCAATTTGGCGATCGCTGAAACCCTGCCGCTTAATGTCGTACATCTGCTCCCTGGTCAACCCTTTCAGCGCCGTGCGCTTCAGAAACTTCTCGGTTTCTAGCAATTCCTGAAGCTTGTCCAGGAACCAGGGGTCGATCGCGGTCAGCTCATAAATTTCCTCTGCACTCATGCCCATCAGAAAGGCATGGCGAACCGTAAAGATGCGATCGGGATTGGGGGTGCGCAGTCCGGATCGGATGTGTTCCAGACTGGGGATCTTTTCCGGCTTGTCGCAGCCCCAACCCGCTCGTCCAGTCTCTAGCGATCGCAATGCCTTCTGAAAGGACTCCTGGAATGTGCGCCCGATCGCCATCGCCTCGCCCACCGATTTCATTTGAGTCGTCAGCACGGGTTGGGCACCGGGAAACTTCTCGAAGGCAAAGCGCGGAATTTTAGTGACCACGTAATCGATCGTCGGCTCGAAGCTGGCAGGTGTCTTTTTGGTAATATCGTTTGGGATCTCATTCAATGAGTAGCCGACTGCCAGTTTGGCGGCCATCTTGGCGATCGGAAATCCCGTTGCTTTGGATGCCAGCGCCGAACTGCGCGATACCCGTGGGTTCATCTCAATCACAATCACATCGCCCGTGTCGGGATTGACCGCAAACTGAATATTGGAACCGCCCGTCTCCACACCAATCTCGCGAATGATTTTGATCGACGCATCCCGGAGACGCTGATATTCCTTATCGGTTAACGTTTGCGCTGGAGCCACCGTGATTGAATCCCCCGTATGAACCCCCATCGGATCCAGGTTCTCGATCGAACAGATAATCACCACGTTGTCCGCCATATCCCGCATTACTTCTAGCTCGTACTCTTTCCAACCGAGCAGAGACTTTTCGATCAAGATTTGCGAGACTGGGCTGGCATCCAATCCAGTCTGAGCAATTTCCTCAAATTCCTCCTGGTTGTAGGCAATTCCCCCTCCTGTACCGCCCATTGTGAATGCCGGACGAATGATCAGCGGGTACAGTCCAATCTGATGGCCAATCTCCCTGGCTTCATCCAACGTCGTTGCCAATCCAGACGGGCAAACCCCAACCCCAATTCGCTCCATTGCCTCTTTGAACAGCTTGCGGTCTTCTGCCATCTCGATCGCGGGCAGCTTCGCCCCAATCAGTTCCACGCCGTACTTGTCCAAGACACCGCTTTTTGCCAGGGACACCGCCAGGTTGAGCGCCGTCTGACCCCCCATTGTCGGCAGCAAGGCATCCGGTCGCTCTTTCTCAATGATCTTCTCCACGATTTCTGGAGTCAGCGGTTCAATGTAGGTTCGGTCTGCCGTATCTGGATCGGTCATGATCGTGGCCGGATTGGAGTTGACCAAAATCACTTCGTAGCCTTCCTCCCGCAGGGCTTTGCAGGCCTGGGTGCCGGAGTAGTCGAACTCGCAGGCCTGTCCAATTACAATCGGACCAGAGCCAATCAGCAGAATTTTGTGGAGATCAGTACGGCGGGGCATGGTTGGAATCCAGTCGATCGCTAAAAATCCCGTTCATTGTAGCGGAAAGCCTTTTCCGAATTGGTAGCGTTTTAACTAATTCCATTGGATTTTTGGATTATGGCAGTGAGGATGAACGGCCCGTCGAGTGTGTTAAACGTACGGCGGGGCATGGAAGACCACAATGTCTACTGGAATTGAACAATTTTCAGCGATTACACATCACCTCAACTCGCTTCAATCACCAGCAAGCCGTTAATTTAGTTACCGCTCATGCTAGAGCGATCGCCATTCATGGCTACAGCGAAGCAAATCGAGGATACCAGTCTGAAAGCATCTGCGTGGGTGGCGCAGATCAGAATCAGATTGATGCGTTCATCAACTCTGTCAACGTCAACAAATCAAGCTTCACGGATTACACACTCAACCCAATCAACGCTCCCAGACAAACTAACGGCGATTGCTCGGCTCCTGATCTAAGAGGCGGACGTGGCCCCAAAATGTTGTTTTCGTCTGTAGGGACGTTATATATGACGTCCCTACAGACGTTTAACCACAGGTCTGGAACACTACCGGATCGTCCTTGACTGTCAAAATATCGCCATCAAATACGGCTGAAACATCGGTAAAATCGATGCCGTGTTGACGAAGATTGGCAAGACGCTTTGCTTCATCCCATTCGTATTCCATGCTTGAACGACAGCTACAATAACCAATCGTAGTTACAAAATGTCGTTACAGCTACCCGTACCTAGCAACTTTGTTTCTGAACACGCTATCAGCAGGTTTAAACCACCACACCAAAATACTTTCTGTTTCGCTACTTTCAAATTGAATGATCGTGTCCAAGCTATCTCACAAAATTTGAATAATCTTCGATGTTGGGCTATGTTTCACAGCGATTCTACAAATAGCTTTTCTCACGAGCGGCTGCAAAAGCAAGACAAGCTTTGATATTTTCCGAGGCAAGTTCAGAAAAATCTTCCAGAATTTCCGCCTCGGTCATACCACCTGCCAGATACTCTAAGATGTCGTACACCGTGATCCGCATCCCCCGAATACAAGGCTTGCCACTGCGCTTTCCAGGCTCAATTGTAATGATGTGTTGATAGTCCATAAAATAATAATGTTGGAGAGGAATGAGTCATGAGCATTGTAGTCCCTGACGAAATTTTAACTGCAACCCGCATGACCGACGCTGAAATGCGTCAGGAAATTGCTGTCATGCTCTTTCAGAAGGAAAAATTAACCCTTGCTCAAGCTAGTCGCTTTGCAGGAATGCACCGCATTGCTTTTCAACACTTACTTGCAAGCCGTCACATTCCAGTGCATTACGGGGTAGAAGATTTTGAGCAGGATATCAAGAACTTGCGGGAGATGGGCAGGCTGTGATCATTGTCAGTGATACATCGCCCATCAATAATCTGTCAACAATTAACCAACTGCACCTCCTGCACCAACTCTACGGGATAGTTCTTATCCCTGAAGCTGTTTATCGAGAACTAACTGACCCCAGCTTTCCTGTTGCAGGAGCGATCGAAGTACAAACCCTTGATTGGATTCAGACTCGCGCTGTTGCTGATCGCACCATTGTCGAAGCGCTCAGCAATGAGCTTGATGCTTGGGGAAGCTGAGGCGATCGCTTTAACAGTTGAAGTTCAAGCCGAGCAAGTGTTAATTGATGAACGTCGTGGTCGGCTAGTGGCAGCCAGGCTCAATCTTCGATACACAGGAATTTTGGGAATCTTGGTTGAAGCGAAAAGTCAAGGTTTGATTGCTGAGGTCAAGCCTTTGTTAGATGCTTTGGTTAATGAGGCTGGTTTTTGGGTTGCAGAACCTTTATACAACAGCGTTTTACGACTTGTTAACGAAATTGACCACTCTGATTTTCCAGATTAACAAGTAAGCTGCAGAATATTGGCTCTATCGTTTCCCGTATGCAAATGTTCAAAATGAACACTTTTCTCCTCGTTACAAAGCTCCGCCTTGTAACGCAACTTCAGAGGCTCTGCCTCTGTTGGTGAGAAGGCTCTGCCTTCTCACCAGCGCTCCCAAGCAGAGCTTGGGAACGAGTGAAACAAGTGAAATAGCATAGTTCGGACGATAGAGCCGGAATATTCCAGAGACGAGGTAGGGCCAGTTAACAATTAAGTTGAGCGGTGACGAGGAACCAGAAAATTTGCGAGGTATTTAGAAACTTGTTGGGTTTGCCTAATGTCCAGCTTACGAATGGAAATTTGATGGCGCAAACGCTGCAATGGCATGAGCATGGCTTGGATTTTGCCGATGCACTTCATTTAGCACAAAGCCAGGACCCTAAACAGCTACGGTGGGAATCTTCAGGGGAACAAGAGCTTTGTGAAGAACACTGGGCTTTGCATTCAAATATACTTCGTGGCAGTTACTCTCGTTATAGCCAACCACAACAGCTCCTACCGTTGTGCCCACTCCAGGGTACATTTCTTCACGCATCTCTCCCTCATCGAGAAAATCAGGGATTTTGATCAGTCCTTTCACTGAAGATTCACCAATATTAATAAAAACTCCAAAAGGCGCATGAAACTCAACCGTGCCCTGTACAAACTGACCTAGCTTGTACTTGGATTTGATTTGCTCCCAACTGTTGCTATCCATACCGTTTATCGTGGCTTCAAAACTCGTGGAAATTGGTTGAGGATGGAAAACAAACTCTGAGGAACAATCACCTCAATCCGTTCACTACCGTCCTTTTCATCATAGCGATACTCAAGCGGCTTGAAATATTGGTCGTAACTTGCCCGATTGATCGAAACTTCAAGAATCCCTTCTTTGTAGCTGTGGTTGAACTCTTCGGCAATACTTCTGTCATTGGGTCCGGCAAAGTAACAACTTCCATCGGTGTAAGGAGGATTGTTGGGAAAATCAATAGCCTGGAATCCCTCCTTCAGTAGCTTTTGCCCCTTACCCTTTTGAGGAGCTTTATAAATTGTGACGGTCTGAGTGGGCTGTGATTGACTCGATCGCATACGCTAACATTTTGGCTAAAGCAAGCGGCAGAATCATAAGCTACCGCCATTCTCAAAGGCATATCGTTTGGTTCTACTGGCAACATTAAAGAACAGCCTCATCGACAATTCAGTAAATTAACAGCGCTCGTCAATCCAACTTAAAGAATCACTCTGCGATCGCGTTCAAAAATTTCCCTCGCCTAAATCAATTTCTCCTCAAATCTGAGATGATCGCAACGGCATCGTAGTTATCCGTTGTGCAGATGTTTAAGAGAAAGCAACCAAAACCAGCCCCCATTCAGCTAACTGATGAACGAATCCGAGCGAAAGCTTATGAGTTGTGGAAAACAAGGAGCGATCGTGCCTCACCTGAAGATGATTGGAATAACGCGAAACAGCTTTTAGAGAAAGAACTATCTGTCAAGCAAATCAAGGGAGTCCGAAAAACACTTGCTTGGCTCAACCAACCCTTTGTTTGGACTGAACGAAACATCATTGAACCTACTGCTAGCTGGTTTGATAAGGCAGATGTCTTCCGAATTGTTGAGAAGGTGAGTCCTGTAATGGAGGCGATCGGTGTAATCCTGATTCCGGTTGCCATTTGGTGGTTCACGCAGAGCGATGCTAAACAGAAAGACGAGCAGGAAAAAGCGAGGCGGTCCCAAGAGTCAGTCAAGACCTATCTGAACCAACTAACAACTACTTTTCTGGATGGCGACTTAAGCAAGCAAGCGGAACTTCGACAACAGCAATACCAACTTCTACATTGCCAACCTCAGCCTTGCCAACCTCTATCGTGCCGACCTCAGTGGTGCCGACCTCAGTGGTGCCAAATTCTATGGTGCCGCCCTCACCAATGCCAACCTCTACAATGCCGACCTCAGTCTTGCCACCATCAGTGAGGAACAGCTAAACGATGCATTACTCTGTAAAACCAAACTGCCGGATGGAAAAACTGTTAGCGATCGCGACTGCAAAAAACTTGGAATCAACTGAATTCTGAAATCCGCTTGAATACTCATCGTTTGTACGGGCGGGTTTAGCAGACAAAACTTGTGAATACCGAAATTTGACGGCAGAACCCGCCCCTACGGCCGGACACCTGACACCTCTATTCATCTACTCACTGCGTAACGCGGCAATCGGATCGAGTCGTGCCGCATTTCTCGCCGGAATGACACCGGCAAAGAGTCCGACGGTGAAGGCGAGGGCGAGGCCGGCAGCGACAGACCAGAGGGAGACGACGAACGGAAAGCCAAATAGAGTGGAGGCAGCGAAGGCCAGCCCAACCCCGATCGCGACCCCAATCGCTCCACCGAACAGCGAAACGACGATCGCCTCCGTCAGAAACTGACTCAGGACAGCGCGATTGGTGGCTCCGACGGCTTTGCGGATGCCGATTTCGCGAGTGCGTTCCACAACTGAGACCAGCATGATGTTGGCAATCCCGATGCCGCCGACGATCAGGGAGATGCCCGCGATCGCGCCCACCAGAATCGTGAATAGCCCAACCACATTACTGAAGGTGTTGATAATGTCGATTTGGTTCGTGATCCGAAAGTCATCAGGAGTGGGTGGGTAAATGTTATGGCGAATCCGCAGCAGATTGGTGACTTGAAACTGGGCGGCTTCTAGTTGGGCATCGTCGCTGGCTTTCACCCATAACCCACTAATCGCAATGCCGGTCAGCGCATTATTACCCACAATCCGAGACGACATATTGGTGAGTGGAATGTAGACGCGATCGTCCTGATCTTGTCCGCCCACAGACCCCTTCGGATCCATCACCCCAATCACCGTATAGCGCCCCGTTTGAATTCGGATTTTGGCACCTACGGCTTGTCCTCCAGATCCGAACAAGTCATCGCGCACCTTACTGCCCAGCACTACCACCGATCGCGCATTGTCCAAATCTTCCTGACTGAGAAATTGTCCTTCTGCAGGGCGAACATCCTTCACATCTGGGTAACTCAAGTCAGTGCCCAAAATTGACGTTGACGTATTGCGTTCGTTGTAAACCACCTGTCCAGAGCGCTGTAGGAAAGCGGTGACCGCCTGCGCGGCCGGAACCTGTTTCGCGATCGCCTGCGCATCCTCCCAGGTCAAGGTAGACGCAGACCCCGCACCCTGGCTTACTCCCCCGGTACGAGCCACCCCCGCCAGCACCAGCATCACATTCGTGCCCAGGGACTGAATCTGCTGTTCCGTTGCCTTCTGCACCCCCTGCCCCACCGAAGTCACCATAATCACCGACGCAATCCCAATCACCACCCCCAGCATCGTTAAGCTAGTGCGCAAGCGATTACTCCAGAGTGCCTCCACCGCCATCGTCAGCACTTCGGATAGAGGAACAGTGGTTGGATAAATTCGAGAGGGTTTCTTGGTTGTCATTGGTCATTGGTCATTAGTCATTTGAAAGGCACGAGGCGAAGAAATTTGAGATTGCAGATTGCAGATTGCAGATTGTCAGATTGGAAACTCTCCGCATCTCCGTGTCTCTGCTTCTCCCCATCTCCTCCGTCCTCCCTCCTCCGTCCTCCCTCCTCCCTCCTCCGTCCTCCCTCCTCCGTCCTCCCTCCTCTCCTTCTTCACTATCAAATGTCCCCGCTCGGTCAACTCTGCCTGCCAATTGGGTTCAATCACGTTGGTGCCGGTGGCTTCGATGATGATGGCGGGACCGGTGAGACGATCGCCGGGAAGCAGGCAATCGCGGTGGAAGACGGAGGTTGCTTGCCAACGGTTGCCAATGTAGGTTTGCACGGTGGCGATCGCTGCCAATGGCTGGGTGCGACGAGTCGTAATCAGCGGCTCTTCAACGGCCACTGTTGCCCCCACGACTTCAACGGAAAGCGCTTCGACGACCAGGGATTTTTCTGGAGACACGAACCCATATCGCTGATGATGGGCCTGTTCAAAGCGGGTTGTGATCTGATCGAAACTGCCAAACTCCACAATCAGTGCAGAATCGGTGCCTTCGTAGCGCAGGTGTGCCCGTGGGAGGACTTGAATTTGAGATTCGGCAATGCCTTGCCGTAACAGTTCAGAGCGACCCTCTGCAACCAATATGGCGAGGAACGCTTCAAGATCTGGCATTGCTTGATCAGTCAGCTTCAGTTCAACAGACTGTTCGCGGATCACACTCTGATTTGCCAGACCCATTCCGTAGGCGGAGAGCACGCCAGCATAGGGATGGATGAAGATTTGCGGCATCCCCAGCGAGTCGGCGATCGCGCAGGCGTGTTGTCCCCCTGCTCCGCCAAAACAGCAGAGGGTGTATGCGGTGATATCGTGGCCGCGCTGCACGGAGATTTTTTTGATTGCATTGGCCATCTTTTCGACGCGATCGCCAAAACCCTTCGGCAACCTGTTCCGGGGTACGGGTGTCCCCGGTTGCCTCCTGAATCTGTGCTGCCAACGCCGTAAACGTCTGCCGCACAATCTCGGTATCCAGCGGTAAGTCGGCATTAGCTCCGAACACTTTAGGGAAGAACTCTGGCTGCAGCCTGCCCAACATCACATTGCAATCCGTCACCGTCAACGGCCCACCCTTGCGGTAACACGCCGGCCCCGGATTCGCCCCCGCCGACTCTGGCCCAACTCGATAGCGTGCTCCATCAAAAAAACAAAAATCGAGCCACCCCCCGCCGCCACCGTGTGGATCGACATCATCGGGGCCCGCAGCCGCACCCCAGCAACCTCCGTTTCAAACGCCCGCTCATACTCCCCCGCATAGTGCGCCACATCCGTTGACGTACCGCCCATATCAAAACTGATGATCTGTCCCAGTCCTGCCATCTTGCTGGTCTGCACCGCACCCACAATTCCCCCCGCCGGACCCGACAGGATACTGTCCTTGCCTTGAAACGATCGCGCATCCGTCAGTCCGCCATTGGATTGCATGAACATCAAGCGAGTTTGCAACGGATGGGAAGCAGATGCAACGGATAAATCAGCAGGTTTATCCGTTGCAAAATCCGCTGCCACCTGATCCACATACCGCCGCAAAATGGGCGACAAATAGGCATCGACAACGGTTGTGTCGCCACGGCTAACGAGTTTCATCAGGGGGCTGACGGCGTGGGAGACGGAAATTTGGGTGAAGCCAATTTTGCGAGCGATCGCAGCCACTTGCTGCTCATGGTCAGGGTAACGGTAGCCGTGCAGAAAGGCGATCGCGCATGACCGAATTCCCCCGTCATATGCATCCCGTAGAGACGCGATTAATCGCGTTTCTTCCTCGGCCATGATTGGCACCAGTTCTTCGCCCCCGGCGCTGTAGCGTTCGTCAACCTCAATCACCTGCTCGTACAGCATTTCTGGTAGGACAATCTGACGAGCGAAGATGTTGGGACGGTTTTGGTAGCCGATTCGCAATACATCCCGAAAGCCTTTCGTGGTCACAAACAGGGTGCGATCGCCCTTGCGCTCCAGTAACGCATTCGTCGCCACCGTGGTTCCCATTTTGACGGCAGCGATCTGGGCAGCCGGAATCGGTGCATCGGCCGGAACTGCCAAAATCTCTCGAATACCCTGGATTGCGGCATCTCGATAGCGCTCTGGATTTTCGGACAGCAGCTTGTGAACTACCAATGTGCCATCTGGCTTGCGCGCCACGATGTCTGTAAAGGTGCCACCCCGGTCAATCCAAAACTGCCAGCGATCGTCGGTTGTGCTCATGGGTTGTGCTCATCGGGGCTACTCTATTGAACATTGGTGCTGAAGGGCGAGTCGGAGCAGGTCTTTGTACTCGTCGTTGCGAACAATGTAAGCACCAAACCGCTCCAGGTGAGAGTTCATCATCTGAGCGTCAAACATCACAAACTGCCGTTCTCGCAGATACTCGACTAACTTCACCATTGCCACCTTTGATCCGTTGGGAATGCGATAGAACATTGACTCGCCAATAAAGGCTCCACCAATCACGATGCCCAGGATACCACCTGCCAGTTCATTGCCCTGCCAGGTTTCAAAGCTGTGTGCCCATCCTGCTTCATGCAGCGCCCAGTAGATTTCCTGCAGTTCGTCTGAAATCCAGGTTATCTCCCGATTCGCACAGCCTTCTACCACTGCTTTAAAGTCCTGGTTGATGGCAACCGTAAACCGGTTTTGGTTGAGCATGCGGCGCAGCGATTTGGGATAGCGGAAGCGATCGTCCAGAGGAATCAGTGTTCGTTGACGACTCGAATACCAACCCAAATCTTCACCTAACTCATTTGCCATCAAAAAATAGCCTTGAGCGTAGCCTTTAACAATGGAATAAACGTCGAGTTGACTACTAACCAACTGTCTTATCCAACTAGTAATATGACCTACGTAGGAGCGGGGAGTGGGTAATGGGTAATTAAATACTCTTAACCACCCACTACCAATCACCCTTACCAATGCTATCGAAATTATGTAGAGGTATTTCCATACCGGAATGGAAAGGCGCAGCAAGCGTACACTGAATTAGCAGCAAGGATGTGAGGCGATCGCCCGGATGCCAGAACCAACCCCGGTTGAACCGATTCCACCGATTACCCTACCACCTGCTCAAAATCCCCAGCAGGAAGGACAATGGCTACGGAGTGCGCTACTCAAGTGGCTCAACAGCGAATTTATTCCAGAGCCAGCGAACCAGCAAATTGCCGATCGCGCCTCTCAAATCTTTGTCCGCCAACGGATGGAAGGTGAGAACGATCTTGGTTCTCTAGTCATCGCCATTGTGACTGAAATGGAGGCGTTTGATTTTTCCAACAGTTTCTATGGACAATTTACGGTTGCGAATGCGGTGAGTGAGTTGCTGTTGGATAGCCTGGGGTTCGATCGCTGCTGTGGGCAGTGAAGGGTATGCCTGACTTCTACCCACCTCAACTCAATCCACCGCTGGTTCGTTTGAGTCAGTGGGCAGCTCCCCTGTGGGCGCATTGGTGGTATCAAATCGACCTGCAAATTGACGCCGAATCCCTGAATCAGCTAGCGGCGTTGCGGGATCAGAAGGTGTTGCTGCTCCCCAACCATCCAACCTTTCAAGACCCGATTGTGATGTTTTTGCTGTCAGGGAAGGGTAACCAAACGTTTTACTATTTAGCCGCTCATGAGGTGTTTAGCGGGGTGCTCAGTCGGTTTTTTCAAGCCCTGGGGGTGTATTCCATTCGGCGTGGGCTTGCTGATCGCGCCAGCATTGCCCAAACTCTGGATCTGCTGACTCAGCCGGGCTGTCATCTGGTGGTATTCCCTGAAGGCGGCTGCTCCTTCCAAAACGACACCGTGATGCCGTTTCGGGCGGGGGCAATCCAGCTTGCCTTTCAAGCCATCAGCCGCTGGGTCAAGCAGGGCAAATCGCCCCCAGATCTGTATGCCGTCCCAATCAGCATCAAGTACCGCTACACCCAAAACATGGCTCCCATCATTGCTGCCACATTACACCAACTGGAGCAGGCGTTAGAGGTTCCAAAGGCTACCGGTGACTATGAACGGTTGCGGGCGATCGCGGAAAAAGTCTTGACCCGAATTGAACAGGAGTATGGAATTCAGCCCATTGAAGGTTCCGAAACTTCCTGGAACGATCGCATCGCATTGCTCAAAGCACACGTCCTGAAGACCAGTGAACAACAGCTTTCCCTGACGTCGTCTGCCAGTGAGCCGGATCGGGAGCGGGGCTACCGAATTTTGCATGCCGTGCAAGCCAGGTCAGACCAGGTAGAGCGTGGCGACGCAGGAGACAGCCTCTGGGACGTGGAGTTTGTGCGTCGATCCATGCTGCGATTGCTCAACTTCGACGCCATTTACGATGGCTATGTCGCTACCAATCCAACCCCAGAGCGCTTCCTGGACACACTCATCCGTCTGGAACGAGAAGTCTTTGCGATCGACAAGCCGCCTCCCAAAGGGCATCGACTGGCACAACTCAAACTTGGAGACCCAGTCAACCTGAGAGATTACTTCGAGCGTTTTCAGAAAGCTAAGTCCACGACTGTGAATCAAGTCGCGTTACACCTGCAGCAGGCGGTTCAACATAACCTGGACTTGTATTATGATCGGCACTAGTTCCGTTGGATGGGGTGAATAGCTCGAAATACCTGATATACAAAAATTTCAGCCATTTTCGACTTTGTTCCGTGTAACGGTTGCTCTGGCACGCCCTAGACCTTTGCTGCATCCGCGAAGCGAATCTTGAGATAATCTTCTTCCATCTTTGCACCAGCGGGTTGCAGGGCTGCCAGGGCCTGTGGAAGCACTAGATTGCGGCGATGATTGCCAATCCGAATATTCAGTTCATCCCCTGTCTTACTCAGTTCAATCTGGTGTTTCTCAATTCCTGGTAAGTAGACTTCCAGGCTATACTGCTGCTGCTCTTGCACCACTCGCAGCGTCGTTTCCCGGTAGTAGACCTGAGTTGGATCTTCGCCATTCGGATAGAGCGTTTCCTTGAGCCGATCCAACGCCTGTAAACCACACATCTCTTCGGAGTAAAGCGGAACTTCTTTGATCGGTAAGGGGGAGAAGTTGTCGTGAATTTCCTGACGATATTGCTGCTGCAGATCTTTCCAACGTTGGAAAAATGGGTCTGTAACTGAGTTAGGAATGATGCGATTGGCAACGACTAAATCGGTGGCAACGTTGTAAAGGCTTAGATAGGCGTGGGCACGCAGCGATTCTTTAATCACCATTTTTCAGGATTCATGACTAGACGCACCGATGTTTGAGTACTGTCAGTCAGCACCTTCTCCAAGGCTTCAATTTGCTCATAGAACTCGTAGGGAGCATCCATCACCTCTTTGTCGGGCAGAGAAAAGCCTGCGATCGGGCGAAAGAGCGGTTCTACCAAAGGTCGCAGCGCAACCGAGATACCTTGCAACGGCTTGTAGAAGCGGCGCATGTACCAACCTCCCACTTCCGGTAGACTGAGCAAGCGCAGAGCCGTTCCGGTTGGAGCTGAGTCAATAATCAACACCTCAAACTCGCCCTCATCATAGTGACGCTTCATCCGCACCAGTCCGAAGATCTCATCCATACCGGGCAGAATTGCCAATTCCTCTGCCTGTACGCCTTCTAGCCCACGCGCTTGCAAGACTTGGGTGATGTAGCGCTTCACCGCTCCCCAGTTACCCTCCAGCTCCATCAAAGCATCCAGTTCTGCTCCCCAGAGGTTGGGACGAACCAGGCGCGGATCGTGTCCCAGCTCCATGTCAAAGCTATCTGCCAGAGAATGAGCCGGATCGGTACTCAGTACCAGGGTTCGAGAACCAAGCTCAGCACACTGAAGCCCAGTTGCCGCTGCAACCGAGGTTTTGCCGACGCCTCCTTTACCTGTCGTAAGGATTACACGCATGCCGTTCGATCCCTTCCTGAGAACTTCGTTTACATTCTTTCACTTTAGAGCAGATTGCGGGGAACGGCCCAATGGCAGCGGAAAGGAACAGCTCGGAGAAGAGAGCTAGAGGCGTGATGTATAGATTACTACAATTATCTTCAGGCTAAGGTACGGTCGCTACGCATTCTGTTTGGCTGAATTAAACCTTGTCCACGTCCAGACCTGGAGTTTTTCTGCAGGGAAAGCTACAGATTCCGAGCTGAACGTGGTTTAAAAGTAAAATGCTGCTTGAAAACATCCGATTTAGAACAGTGCCAGTGGTCAATGTGAGAAGCAATCAAGCCTTGATCATTGAGGGTGAGTTCGCTCCAACCGGGGACAGCGATGTGGGGTTTCCAGGGTAAGGGGCTGTTCCAATTCAAAGTCCAATCAGAGCGGATGAGGTTGTTTTCCTGCTGGATGTTGTGCAAGTCCATTTTGCAGTTAAGAAAAACGGTTTTGATGAAGCGAATCATGAACTGGTAGCGATCGCGCCCCCGAAACTCAAACACCGGATCCTTGAAGTACACATCTTCAACGTAGAGGCTGAAGGTTTGGTCATTGGGAAAGCGACTGTAATCGTCTCTAAGCGCTGTAATGATGTCCATAAGCAGTAAAAATGATGCCTTAAGCGATTCCTGCAAGAAAAAGTACTCACAGGACTTACGCCAACCTCGGAGGTTTAACCAAGAATCAAGCGTCGTGAGGAATGATAGTGACTTAAACCTCCGAG
The DNA here is from genome assembly GCA_012034055.1 of Leptolyngbyaceae cyanobacterium RU_5_1. Classification (GTDB taxonomy): domain Bacteria; phylum Cyanobacteriota; class Cyanobacteriia; order Leptolyngbyales; family Leptolyngbyaceae; genus JAAUSG01. The sequence continues at coordinate 20,533 of JAAUSG010000029.1, forward strand.
GTTTTAGTCAAAATGCGTAAGTCCTGTCCAAAGTAATATTAAAGCCAGGCATCTTTGAACCCCAACAGAGGTTTGAGTATAGACGACCTTAACTTGAAACAGAATTCGTTTGGAGTGGGTTGGGGATTATCTGCATCAACTCTGCCCAAAGTACGTCTCGCTTGTACAAGCCCTCCATGCGATGAAGAAGTTTGCCGCTCTCGAAAAACAGGAGCGTTGGCAAGGTTGTAATTCGGTAGTAGCTAGTCAGCTTCAAGTTTTCGTCCGCATTGATTTTGACTAGCTTGAGAGAGTCCCCACACTCCGCTTGAAAGCGAGATAGAAGTGGTTCAATCATTCGACAGGGGCCGCACCAAGGAGCGCCAAAGTGAACTAAAACGGGAGCAGATGATTCCAAAACTTGTTCTTCAAATGTGTGTTTACCCATTTTGGTTTTTATATTTTCTCTTGATTCAATCCGTCACTGGAAGCTGCTTGGGATCATACTACCAGCCTATGCTCCCGGTTGCATCAATCAAAATTGGGTGTGCCCACCAAAGTAGCCAGATAAATGCGGCAATCCCTAAATAAGCCGGGCGAATAAACTCTCGTAATTTTAAGGTTTGATGACCCTGAAGAATTGCCAGGAATGGAATGACCGAGGTGCGCGATCGCGCGGCTTCAAATGCTTCACCGTAGCGATCGCGCAGGCGGCGATCGCCATGCCATACTCCAAACAAGTGGTGCAGCACCAACCCAACCGAGGTCACCAGCGCGAAACTAGTGCCTAACCAGAGCGTATGAGCAATGCACCAAATCACCTGCCCAACCATTTGGGGGTGTCGGGTGATCCGAATGATCCCGGTCTCGTAGAGATGGACTTGTGGTTTCTGGATCGCCGCAATTTCTAACAGATTGAAAGTGGCTGGATAGAGAAACAGGAATGAGATAGCTGACAAAACCCAGACCAGCGGCTTGACTCCTGGTGCGCCCTGCATCTGCCAGAGCTGCAGCCCATCGTAGCGATGATTGAAGAAATAGATGATCAAGATAGTTGCCAGTGGCAAACTAACCAGGGCAAAAACGACTCGATACAGGCGAGGGCCAATCTGCTGCTCACCCCAGGGGCGCAACGCTGCCAACCCGCTATGGGCGATCGCGAAACTCAACAGCAGCCCCAGCATGGTGAAGTGGCTGGGCGTTAACCAGTCGAAGGACATGAAGAGGGGGAGTAGAGGTACAGGGATTAGTGTACAAGGGATGCAGTGAAAGGGTGAAGCGTCCAGCCCCTTCTAAAACACCATGTCCAAGTTCAACTGTTGTAGATCAACGATGTAGAAGTTGCCGTAGTCTTTGTTCCAGGTTGCAATGACTAGGTTGTGGGAATTTAAGCAGCGATCGCGGTTGAGTGTGCGGGTCCGTCAATCTGCCCAATCCTCTGTCCATACGAGTTGAGCAGCACAATCTGTCCGTTAGCATCCATCAGCACATAACCCCATTGGGTTGCTACCATCCGCTGAGGAGCAATGTCTAACCCAACTCGTTGAATGCGCAAAGGTTTGAGGTCGAGAAACATGACAGAGTTCGGGTATCCTGGCTCCATTGCTAAGAGGCGATACGGAGTGGATGTGAGGCTGATCTGCCGTAACGGAATGGGTAACTCTAATGAACCAACCCGATTACCGCGACGGGTGAAAAACTTTAGCAAGACGCCTGTAATGCAGGAATGTGAGCCTTGATCGGTTTGGTGAGAGAACGTGACGAGATACCGATTGTCCAGCGCTAAAATCTGGAAGCATGGAGCGGATTGAACCGCGATCGCGGGCTTAAATGGGTGCGGGTGCCGCAAGCTCCAGATATTCAACGTGCTGTGGACATTGTTTGGCTCCAATGTTGCTGTTGCCATCCAACGTCCCTGAGCCTCAACGGTTAACAACACATCCCGGTTGAAGGTGGTAACTAACTGAGGAACGATACATGAAGTCACAGAAGGAGTCTGCAAGGATGACTGGAGCCAGTCCTGATTGTGTTGCGCCATTCCAGACCGAAATAACTCTGGGGGCAGCAAATAAACAGCTCGCTGAGTAACCGCAAAGTTTCCCTGGGGGCGCACGAGCACATTGAGAACGGGGGCAGGTAAACGCGCTGCTGTAATCGGTAGCTCTAGTTGTGAAATAGCGTTAGCTTCAGTTGATGTTTGCGGCTTTTGCCGTGAATGAATGTTCGTTTCCAGGCGTCGCAGCTCCAGGGACTGGCATCCAACAGAGTTACCAAACACACGGTAAATCTGCTCCTGTCCCGTTGCAGGCGTGCCATTCTCGGCCAGTTGGGCGATCGCACCATGCACATGATTCAACTCGTGGGAACTAGAAACGCCAGAGCTGCTGACTAATTGTTGTACCGGAGCCTGCAAGGGTTCTCGATACACAAACTGCAATGGACATTTAGGCAATGGCACACAAGGGCGGAGCAGGGTAGAAGAGTCCCATTCCTGATTCAACAGTTGTTCGGAATCATGCAGGGCGATTTGAAGTGAGTTCAGCATCTCCGCTGCTGAACGAAACCGGCGTGCAGGTAGCTTTTGCAATGCTGTGAGAAGAGTAGTTTTTAACTCTGCTGGAATGTTATCAGGGAGTTTAACCGTTTGATTGAGGTGGGCTGACATCAGTTCAGCAGGGACACCCGAAAAAGGTCGATGACCGGTCAACACCTCAAACAACAAAATACCCACAGCGTAGAGATCAGATGCAGGGGAATGTTGCCCATAAAATCGTTCTGGAGCCATATAGGCAGGCGAACCGGTGTTGCTAAACTTTGCCTTCGATAGCTCCAGGTTTAACCGAGCAATGCCAAAATCTGAAATTCGGGCAATCCAACCCTCTGGGCTAACTGTAAGCAGAATGTTTTCTGGTTTAACATCACAATGAACAATTCCTTGCTGATGCGCGTGCTCCAATCCCACCAGGACTTGCATTACCAGCTTTAGACCTTGAATTGGATGCAGGCGCACGTCTTCATCCAACAAGCTACGCAGGGTTCCCCCTTCGCAGTAATCCATCACTAGATAGCGGCCTGTTCGGGTTTGCTCCAATGCCTGACAGGTGACGATGTGATCGTGCTGCAAACTCAAGAGAAACCGCAGTTCGCGGAGAAAGTTGTGGGTTGAAAAGCGCTGTCGATCCAGCTCTTTGAGCGCAACCAACCGGCCTGTTTTACGATGACTGGCGCAGTAAACTCGACCGAATTGCCCTTGCCCAACGAGTCCAAGAAGCCGGTATTTGGATCGATGAAGCTCTTTTGCAAAGAGGTTTGACACATCAAAAGGGAATTTCGAGTTACGAGTTACGAATTACGAATTAAGCCGGACTGTGTTATTCAACACAAATTCAAGCACACAGTTTTTCCATGATAGTGGTGTGCTCCACTTGGTTTTCCACCATGACTTCGGCAGGTTCAATGCGTTTGGTGAGTCCCAACAAAAACCGGTTACAGTCTGCACCCAGAGATTCGCAGCTGATTTGGATACAGTGCAGATCTTTGCTGGTAAGCTGGCTGAAAAAGGAGCTTAGAATTCCGGCTTCAAAATGGCAAACGGGGCGATCGCTGTTTGGTGCTTGACTGGCAAAGGGAGAATTCCAGGTTTTAATCAACAAAAATCCTCGCTGTTGATGGGATTGGTCAAATTCGATTTTGCCCCATCCATGAGTAATCCAGCACTGCTGAAGGCATTGTAGGAACTCTGCCATTGTCATATCTGCGAGTGCTTGACCGTAGTAGTCGGTGAGTTCTTCACGGAAGCGAATGTAGAAGTTTTTGCCCCACCAACGACCGCAGTTGAACAGCACTAAGCGAGTTGCCTGTCCGGTCTCTTTATCTAGCCCAGCATAAATTCCTTGAATCAAGGTTTCTGGAAGCGCAACGAGGCGATCGCCCCGACGATTCTCCAACAGACCCAGCTCTAAATCGCTTTGTACATAGGCATCTGTAGCGAAATAGTTACCAGGAACACGGTTGTTAACAAGTAGATTGGCGACAGAAATCATAGGACAGCGGAAGGGAGTTAGTTGAAAGATTCTAGACTTTAGATTTTAGCCTTTGACGAACAGGGTTTTGTTCGTTTGGAATGGAAGAAATACTAGTAGGTGAACCGTGGGACATTCTTTCAGCGATCTGGGTGCTGAGATTCTCTTGATTGAGAATTTGCTGGAGCCAGACTTCTGTGCTCATCTGATTCAAGTGGCAGAGTGTTGTGAGTTTGAGTCTCCACCGCGTGGAATGGAGGCAACGGGGAGTGAACTCCGCAGCGGTGAGGTGTTGTTGTTAGACAATCGCAATCCACTGCTGGAATCGACTAATCAGCTTCTACTGAGCAAGGTCAACCGGATCAGAGGGTTGCTGACTAAACGCTACGCGGTGGTATTTTCCCAGGCGGAAATGTACTCCATTGAGCGCTACCGACCGGGAGAACGCTACAAGCGCCATCTGGATGGGCTGGTTTTGTCAAATCGCTATGAAGAACTTGCCAGAGGTATTCCAGCACGAGATGTGACGGTGATTGGCTTTTTGAACGACAACTTTGAGGGTGGGGAGATTTTGTTCGATCGCCAAAGCCTCAAAGTCAAACCCTCAATCGGCAGCGCGATCGCATTTCCTGCCTATTACACCCATCCCTATCAAGCACTCCCGGTTCTGCGCGGTTGCAAATATATCTTCTTGAGCTGGTTGATTCGTTAGATTAGATTCCAATGGAGCCAGTAGCCTGTAGTGTGGGCAATGCCCACACTACAAATCTATTGCTGCCAGCGATCGCTGAGTTCATCGGGTTGAACTGGAAGCAGAACAATGAATCGTTCCAGTGCAGAGTTGGTTCTCAGGCAAGAGAGATTTGGGCAGAACTTAGCCAGGGATAGGTTGGTCAAAACATAAACCAAGACAGCAGAAGCGGAAGCGAGTAAAACGAGCCATAGTGCCTTGATGGATAGCACGTTAGCAGATGCCTGCGGCTCTGGAGCAGAGGGTACAGTCGTTGATTCTGGCAACGATGCTACTTCTTGGGATGGCAAGTCACAGGTTGGTGGCACTTCCAGCACAACTGGCTCAATGTAAACGAGAATTTTGACAACAATCGGAATCACGATTTCGCAACTGTAGGGCGTGCGATCGCGGAGAAGGTCAGTAGTCATAAGCTTTACACCCAACTGTTTGAGCAAAGCCCCCTGCACCATGGGGCACAGAGGGCTAGACACGAACCCTTAGTATCCGTTCTTTTCGATGCACTTAGGCTCTTTCTCAATCACGATCGGAGCGACGTAGACGGGTACCTTCAGGATAATTGGTACACACACCTCACAGGCCCGCTTGTAGTATTTGTCATACGCAGCGTGACTGTATTCTTCTTTGTTGTAGGTTTCGGTTTCGATAGTCATAAGACCTTACCTTTAGTAACGATATCTCCATCTTGTTAGAGAGAAACCCCAATTCACAGTCCCCATAAGGGTACTTTTTAAAGGATTACTCCAGCACAAGGTTGTCATTGGTCACTCGTCATTCATCCTTGGCAAAGGACAAGTGCCACCGCTGCTTGTGCCAGCGCTAACACCCAGAATCGAACCGCTGCACCATTATTTGATGCTTCGCCTAAAGCTTCCCAAACCGCAGCTCAGACAAGCGCTTTTGGGCATCTGGGTCAAGGGCATGACCCAGAAGGCGTCCCGTTTTCTTATTGGTTGACTTCTTCTTCCGCTGCACCTGCTGAGTTGTTGCAGTGACCTCAGCCGCCAACTGTTCCACCGACATCCATTCAGCACCATACCCGACAACGGTTCGCCGATGGACTCGATCAGACGTTGCTACAATCAAACGCTGATGAAACTTACGTACATCGTTGCGGAAGGCTGCGCAGGTTTTTTCAATGAAGGTATCGGCGGTTTGACCAAAGTCAGTGTAATAAACCGAAAGATTGCCAGTGATGATTTCTCGACTACTTCCCATATCTCGGTACTGGGCATCAAACACAATTCGGGTATCAAATCCCTGGTAGGCGCTGTAGTTGGTTAATGCCTCAATGAGCTGCCGACGGGCTTCTTCTAGACCCTCGCGATCGCGCAGGTATCTCAAGTCGGCCCAGATCCCGACTACGTTGTAGCCATCCACTAACAGTAGAGCGTGGGGCAGAGCGCGGGACATAAAACAGCAATTAGGACATTGTTAATTTTAAGTATCTTAACTTTAGTCTATCCTGTCCTGGCCATTTGTTTCAATCCTGTTACAAAATCATTTTCTGTAGGGACGTTATATATAACGTCCCTACTACAGAAGATATAACGTCCCTACAGATGGTTAACCACTCGACATCAACCGTAGGCGTAACCGCTGCGGGTCGCCTTGATCAATCACTTTGCCGTGCTCCAGCAAAAACGCGCCGTCACAGTAGTCAAGTTCACCCAGTCGATGGGTGACCCATAGAGCCGTTAAGCCTCTGCTTTTGATCAGATGTTGCACTTGGGCGACGAGTTCTAGCTGGCTGTCTGGATCCAGCAATGCCGTTGGTTCATCCAGAATCAGAACCTCGCAGTGGCGGGCAAGCGCCCCCGCGATCGCCACACGTTGCTTCTGCCCACCGCTCAGCGCGTAAATGGGTCGCCGGATCAGTGGCAGCAAATTCACGGCATCCAGGGCTTCCTCGACCCGATAGCGCACCTGGATTGGACTCAGGGCTTCCTCTACTAACCCGAAGGCAACATCGGCTCCCACGGTTGGCATCACCAACTGGTGATCGGGGTTTTGAAAAACGAAACCCAGTTTTGGCAACGGCTTGATATAACCTGACTGCGGCTGCAATAGCCCTGCCATCAGTTTGAGCAGCGTGGATTTGCCGCTGCCGTTAGTGCCCAACAGCATCCAGAACTCACCTCGAGGCACCTCAAGACTACACAAATCCAGGACCGTTTCGCCTTTATACCAATGAAAGCAAAGGTCGCGAACCTGAATTGCAACTGTATCCTCAGCGAATGAAGTCAAGGTTATTCTGCCAATGCAAAGAAACCAGGGGGTCTACCAGACGCGGTTGCTGTCGCCGACTTCTCGTAAACCTGAACAGCCGAAATCTCATTGCTGAGGATGCTGACCTTTTTCCCCACCTGGTGCTCACAGGTGAGTTCGACCAGGGTGCGATCGCCAGAGCGTATCGCTTCCAAGATCTGCTGGTAAGTAGCTTCGGCATCTTCCGTTGCTTTCCGCTGCACCGAAAGCGTTACGGGTGTACTTTTCAGAGTGACATCAATAATGAACATGTAGTAGACAGTTTGGGCGTAAATGTATGAACCAAATCTAGTATCGCAAATCTTGATTTGTATGCCGTTTATTGTAGCTACTTCATAAGTGGCTAAAGGTTTAGCCGATCTAAGAGTGAATTTTTTCCCACTTGATTTTTTCCCGCTTTGAGCTATACGCCCAACGCCGCTTGAATGTTAAAGTCTGTGAAAAATACTTATTCGTTAAGATTAACTTAAGTAACCATCCCTAACCCTATGCTAGAGCCATCTATCAACCAACCCGGCGTGAGTGCAACGTCTACCGACGAGAGCTATGTTGATTCGCCTCAGACGAATAGTTCAGCGGCCCATTCCAAAGTACCCCCCCAAACCTCTACCCCTCACCTCTCACTCCTCACTCCTCACTCTTCCAGCCCTCTGGCATACACCGATTCTTTTCAGCAACGGCATATTGGTCCCAGTGATGATGAAATTGCCAAGATGTTGGATGTGCTAGGGTTCGACAGTCTGGAAGCGTTGATTGATGCGATCGTTCCTGAGTCAATTCGACTGAAAGCACCCTTGAAACTGGAGGCTGGCAAGAGCGAGTACGAGCTGCTGCAGGAATTGCAGGAGATTGCGCAGGAGAATCAGGTTTTCCGGTCTTTCATTGGCATGGGCTACTCTAACTGCATTACCCCACCCGTAATTCAGCGCAATATTTTAGAGAATCCCGCCTGGTACACCCAGTACACCCCGTATCAGCCCGAAATTTCTCAAGGGCGACTGGAAGCCTTGCTCAATTTCCAGACAATGGTCACGGATTTGACTGGATTGGAGATTGCCAATGCTTCCCTGCTGGATGAAGGTACGGCGGCAGCCGAGGCGATGTCGATGACCTACGGACTGTGCAAAACGGGCGCTCAGGTATTTTGGGTTTCGGCAGCCTGTCACCCGCAAACGATCGCGGTGGTTCAAACCCGCGCCAGAGCACTCGGCATCGAGGTGATTGTCGGTGATCACCAGACGTTTGCCTTTGACCAACCCGTGTTTGGGGTGCTGCTTCAGTATCCGGCGACAGATGGAGCGATTTATGATTACAGCGAGTTTTGCGATCGCGCCCATGCAACCGGAGCCTTAGTCACCGTTGCTGCCGATTTGCTGGCTCTTACCCTGCTCAGACCCCCCGGAGAATTTGGAGCGGATATTGCGATCGGGAATACTCAACGCTTCGGGGTTCCCCTGGGCTATGGTGGTCCCCACGCGGCGTATTTCGCTACCCAGGAAGCCTTTAAGCGCCAAATTCCGGGTCGTCTGGTGGGTGTTTCCAAAGATGTTCATGGACAGCCCGCCCTGCGATTGGCCCTGCAAACTCGCGAACAGCATATCCGGCGCGACAAAGCCACCAGCAACATTTGCACCGCTCAAGTGCTGCTGGCGGTGATTGCCAGCATGTACGCCGTCTATCACGGGCCCAACGGCCTACGCCGGATTGCCGAGCGGGTTCATGACATGACCTGCATCCTGGCAGCAGGACTGCAGCGCCTGGGCTATTCCCTCAACTCAGAGCCGTTTTTCGATACGCTGCGGGTGAATGTTGAATCCGGAAACACGCAAGACATTATTCGCCGCGCCCATTCTCATCAGATCAACTTACGGCAGATCTGCGATCGCACCCTCGGCATCTGCCTCGACGAGACCGTCTCCGCCGACGACTTAGTCGCCCTTTTCCAAATCTTTGCCGGAGAACACGGCGCTCACTTCACCCCCGAAGATTTGATCAATAACCCTCCTCCGTCCTCCCTCCTCCGTCCTCCCTCCTCCGTCCTCCCTCCTCCGTCCTCCCTCCTCCGCACCACCCCTTATCTCACCCACCCCGTCTTCAACTCCTACCACTCCGAAACTGAACTACTGCGCTATATGTACCGGTTGCAGTCCAGGGATTTGTCGCTCACCACGGCGATGATTCCCCTCGGTTCCTGCACCATGAAGCTAAATGCGACCTCAGAAATGCTGCCGGTCACCTGGGCAGAGTTTGGGCAACTGCACCCCTTCACCCCGCTTGACCAGACCAGGGGTTACCAGATCCTGTTTGAACAGCTAGAGCACTGGTTAGCAGAAATCACCGGATTTGCCGGAATTTCCCTGCAGCCAAACGCAGGTTCTCAAGGTGAGTATGCCGGACTACTGGTAATTCGGCAGTACCACGAGACTCGTGGTGAAGGGCACCGCAACGTCTGTCTGATTCCAACCTCAGCACACGGGACGAACCCTGCCAGTGCAGTGATGGCGGGAATGAACGTGGTGGCGATCGCCTGTGACCCCGACGGCAACATCGACATCGCAGACTTGAACGCAAAAGCCGAACAGCACCGAGACACGCTCTCGGCCCTGATGGTGACCTATCCCTCCACCCACGGTGTATTTGAGGAAGGCATTCAAGAGATTTGCGATATTGTTCATACCCATGGAGGACAGGTCTACATGGACGGTGCCAACCTGAATGCCCAAGTGGGCATCTGCCGTCCCGGTGATTTCGGAGCCGATGTGTGTCACCTGAACCTGCACAAAACGTTTTGTATTCCCCACGGCGGAGGCGGCCCCGGCATGGGGCCAATTGGGGTCGCAAAGCATCTCGTACCGTTCCTGCCAGGACACCCCGTTGTAGATATGTACGCAGAAGACACCCCTCCGTCCTCCCTCCTCCCTCCTCCGTCCTCCCTCCTCCCTCCTCCCCCCTCCCCCGATCGCATCGGGCCCATCTCCTCCGCCCCCTGGGGAAGTCCCAGTATTCTGCCGATTTCCTGGGTCTACATCGCCCTGATGGGGGTTGACGGGTTAGCAAAAGCGACTCAGGTTGCCATCCTCAACGCCAATTACATTGCCAGGCGGTTAGCGGAACACTATCCGATTCTCTACACCGGCAAGACAGGCTGGGTGGCTCACGAGTGCATTATTGACTTGCGCCAGTTCAAGAAGACGGCAGAAATTGAGGTTGACGACATCGCGAAACGGTTGATTGACTATGGATTTCATCCACCCACGGTGTCCTGGCCGGTGGCAGGCACGATCATGGTCGAGCCAACCGAGAGTGAGTCCAAGGGGGAACTGGATCGGTTTTGTGATGCGATGATTGCCATTCGAGCAGAAATCCGTGCGATCGAAGCCGGTCAAGTAGACCGCAAAAACAACGTACTGAAGAATGCGCCCCACACCGTTCTTGCCTTAACAGAAGCGTGGGATCGTCCTTACTCTCGTCAGGATGCTGTATATCCAACTCAGTGGACACGAGACAACAAGTTCTGGGCGGCTGTTGGGCGGATTGATCAAGCCTATGGCGATCGCAATCTCGTCTGCACCTGCTTACCCATGGAAGCTTATTCAATTGAGGGACCCAGTCCAGCACTGCGCTGATAGACAAAAATATCGGCTACACCGTTGGTATCGGTGCTGACCAGGTTTGTAGCTGCAGAGGTAAAGGCGACAACGCTGCCATCTCCACTCAAGGCGATCGCGAAATCGCCGCCGCCGCTGGTCAGGGTGCCATCGGTGGCGATACTGGCCCGCCGTGTAATTCCGGTTTGGCGATCGTGGATAAAGACAGCCAGGGGGTTGGCTGCGGTAATTCCGGTTAGGGTGACAGCGCTGGACTGAAAGGCAACATAGCGTCCATCATTGCTGATCGCCCCAAAGGATCCGTTCGCCTGGATGCCGTCTGTGCCGACGCTGACGCGGCTGGTTTCGCCGCTGACTAAATCATGGACGAATACATCTGCGGCATTGTTGGTGTCGCCGGCCACCAGGTTTGAGGCTTGAGAGGTGAACACGGCATAGCGCCCATTGCCGCTCACGGACGCCACGCTGCTGGCATTGTTGGCTTGCGTGCCGTCCGCTGCCACACTGACCCGGCGCGTGTCACCCGTTTGGCGATCGCGGACGAAAATATCGGTCTGGTTGTTGGTATCGCCTGCAACCAGATTGGAGGCATTGGAAGTGAACACAACATAGCGCCCATCGGCACTGATGGTGGGATTGGAACTGGCTCCATTGGACTGGGTGCCGTCGCTGGCGACGTTGAGGCGGGTGGTTTGGTCGGTGAGGCGATCGCGCAGGAAGATGTCGGTGGTGCTGTTCGTGTCTCCGGCAACCAGGTTAGAGGCGCTGGAGGAGAAGACGACATAGCGCCCGTCGGCACTCAAGGAAACGGTGCCTTGAGAACTGCCGTCAGCCTGGGTGCCGTCGGATGCGACGCTGATCCGGGTGGTTTGGGTGTTGGTGCGATCGTGGATAAAGATGTCCGTCGCGTTGTTGCTGTCGCCGCTGACGAGATTATTGGCATCGGATGAAAAGGCGACAAAGCGGCCATCGGCGCTGATCGCAGGCAGGGTGCTGATCCCGTTTCCGGGCAGTCCAGTTGTGGCACTGCTGACGAGAGTGGTTTGGTTGGTGAGGCGATCGCGGACAAAACTATCCGCTAGATTGTTGGTATCGCCTGTGACCAGGTTTGAGGCATTGGAGGTGAAGACCACGTAGCGCCCATCCGTACTGATGGCTGGAAACGCACTGAAGTTATCGGCTTGAGTGCCGTTGCTGGCAACGCTGACGCGGCTAATGCTGCCCGAACCAGGCGGGACATCATCGTTCAAAATCGTGCCGGTCGCTTGAGCGTTGCTGAGCAGCGCGTTGGTCGGGCTGGTCAAATTCAGGAACAGGGTTTCGTTATTCTCGACAAACCCATCGCCGCGCACGTCCACCGTCACGGTCTGGCTGGTGACTCCGGGGGCAAAGGTGAGGGTGCCGTTTGGTGGTGGTGTAGTCAATGCCTGCCACAGCGGTGCCATCAGCCGTGGCGTAGGCAACGGTCACAGGTTGGGTGGTAGCCC
>JAAUSG010000030.1 GCA_012034055.1 Leptolyngbyaceae cyanobacterium RU_5_1
GTTGCTGTTGCTGTTGCTGTTGCTGTTGCTGTTGCTGTTGCTGTTGCTGTTGCTGTTGCTGTTTGCTGTTGCCCGCAATCAGTATTTCAGAAGATTCACGATCTTTGAAATCAACAACGTCAACTTGGACAGACGATCGCTGCGTTGATTCAGATTGTTCTGAAAGTGCAGCATTAGCTGATTGAAATCCTGCTGGCAATAGCAATCCGGCACCAGCACCTAGCAGTAAACTAAGGACGATCTTAGGATTCATATCAAACCTCCTGATGAAGGAATAGAAGAACGAGGACAAGGATATTAGGTCAACTGATATCACTTATCTACTCAATAAGTATTTTCTAAGTATCGAATGAAACAAACATGAAGAATAGATGAGAAGATTCTCATCTAAAGTTAACAGAACATTCTGCTTCTCACTCTGCTTGTGTTGACCTGGTGTAAGGTGTTTCTTGCACCAGCCTTGAACGTATTGCCATCGGTTGCGTCGAGTTCGTTGCCCGAAGTGGGAAAACCCAGAGGTTTTGGTTAAGTTTTGAAAAGCTCCTTGTGGTCAATTTGACTGATAGGAAAGTCTTAAATGTGAGATGGGGTTTGGGGCTGGTCCAGTAAATTACTCTAGAGGCTACTTTCCATTGACGGTCTGGAATTCAACAGGGTTGAAGGGCTGTGCGATCGCTGTGAGCGTTGCAGAGTCGCTATTTTAGAGGTGTGTCTGGAATTGCTGAGCATAAAGCGCGATCGCGTCACTCCCAGTCTGGTTACTGCATATGACCGAACAGAATCAGTCTGGCAGCGGGTTAAGGCGGTTGAAAAGAGCTTTTTGATTGGAGTTTGATAGGCGAGACTTATAGCTGCAGAAGTCAAAGTCGGCGAAAAATGCCTGAGATCCAAATATCTTAAAGGTTTTCAGGTTTCCGAATCGAGGCGCACACCTTAGAATAAGGCTTGAAAAGTCTGGTCTATGGGAGTTTCAGCCGTTTCTGGCGAAACTTCTCATTTCTGCATTGTGATCTTACGTTTACGGGTCATCAATAGGTAACGGAGATCCAGGGTTGCAGATTGTCCTGTAGTAAAAGGAAATCCCATGAACAAGGGCGAATTAGTTGATGCGGTTGCAGACAAAGCCACTGTGACTAAGAAGCAAGCCGATGCAGTCCTATCTGCTGCACTGGATGCGATTGTTGAAGCCGTCAGTAGCGGAGACAAAGTCACCCTCGTTGGGTTTGGCTCCTTCGAGTCTAGAGAGCGCAAGGCCCGCGAGGGGCGTAATCCTAAAACCGGTGCCAAAATGGACATTCCGGCGACAAAGGTGCCCGCTTTCTCGGCTGGCAAACTGTTCAAGGAGAAAGTAGCCCCTGAAAAATAATCCACCCGTTTGGGCAAACTATGTCTGCTGATCGTCCCGTGCATGGGGGGAACCTGACCTGGGCATCTGGATTGGCCAACTGTTCCCCCGCCGATATTCTTGATTTTTCTGCCAGCATCAACCCGCTGGGTCCCCCCCTGTCGGCGATCGCAGCTATTCAAACCCATCTGGAGACTCTGAAAGCCTATCCAGATCCCGACTATCGCCAGCTCCGTTCGGCCCTCAGCCAATTTCACCACCTATCACCGGATTGGATCTTGCCCGGTAATGGCGCAGCAGAATTGCTAACCTGGGCCAGTCGTGATTTGGCTGAACTGGACATCACCTGCTTACCCACTCCCGCCTTTGGGGATTACCGACGGGCACTGAAGGCATTTGGGGCAAACGTGTTGGAGCACCCGTTGGAAATTTTGGATTTTGGATTTTGGATTCTGGATTGGTAATCGCAAATCTAAAATCTAAAATCCAAAACCGAATCGGTTTGCTGCTCAATAATCCCCACAACCCAACTGGACAACTCTTTGCAAAGGAATCGATCCTGGCTCATTTGGATCAATTTGAGTTAGTCGTCGTGGATGAGGCGTTCATGGACTTTTTGCCGCCCGATCAGCAGCAGAGTGTGATCGATCAGGTGCAAGACTATCCAAATTTAGTCGTGGTGCGATCGCTGACCAAGTTCTACAGCCTGCCAGGGTTACGCTTGGGGTATGCGATCGCCCACCCCGATCGCCTCAAACGCTGGCAACAGTGGCGCGATCCATGGACAGTGAATGCACTGGCGGCAGCCGTCGGTGAGGTTGTTGTGCAAGACACCCCCTTTCAGCAACAAACCTGGAACTGGTTAGCCAATGCCCGTCCAATTCTGTTTGCGGGATTGAATAATCTGCCAGGACTGTACCCCAATATGGGCGCTGCCAACTTTCTGTTAGTGAAATCAGACTATTCAGTCCTCCCCTTGCAAACCGAGCTGCTGAAACGGCATCAAATTCTGATTCGTGACTGTATGAGCTTTTCAGAGTTGGGCGATCGCTACTTCCGCGTTGCCATCCGCACCCATGACGAAAATCAGCGTTTGCTGCATGGATTAGTTGACATCCTCAAGACGTGGATAGTGGATAGTGGATAGTGGATGGTGGATGGTGATTTTTCTTCACTCTCCGCTCCTCACTCTTCACTCTTCACTTTCTCATGTCCGTTGACTACGATCTTGTAATTATTGGCAGCAGTCTGGCTGGAATTCAAGCCGCGATCGCAGCCGCCAGTCTCAAAGCTCGTGTTGCGTTGGTGGAACAGCAGGTTTCGCCAGCTACGCCGCCAGAGTCTGTGCGCGATCGCGCCCTGATCGATTTAGGACACAAATTTGAGTCTTTGCAACGCATACAGCACCTGAGTCTTTGGCAAATGGCCAGTCCTGGGGGTGCTGCTGTGCAGTGGAATGGGGTGCAGCAGTGGACGGGCGCGATCGCCGCTAACGTGGAAGCCTCCCGGTCCTTGGTGGCCCTGGCTACCCTGGGCATTGACGTGATTCCCAGCAGCGGCGAGTTTTGCCGCAAGCCGTTTCCTGGGTTCACTGTGGATGGACGCTTGCTGCAAGCCCGCGCATACTTGATCACAACCGGGAGTCGTGCACTTGTACCAGCCATCAACGGACTGCAAGCGACTGGCTATCTAACCCCTGAAACAGTGCTCCAGGCAAACTTGCAAACGATTAACCGCTTAGTGGTGATTGGAGGAGGGGTGGAGGCGATCGCGATCGCTCAAGCACTCAATCGCCTCGGACTGCGCATCACGGTGATTGTTCAGGGGTCTCACATTTTGACGGATGCGGATCCAGAAGCCGCCCATCTAGTTCAGGCACAGCTTGAGGCAGAAGGGATCCAGATTCTAACGCACGCCGAGGTGAGCCAGGTTCGTTCAATTCAGGGGAAAAAGTGGGTGCAGATTGGGAATCAGGCGATTGAGGCAGATGACATTCTGGTTGCAGTGGGACATTCTCCAAACGTTGAGTCCCTCAACCTGGACGCCGTGAAGGTGCAGTGGAGTTGCCAGGGAATACCACATAACGACAAACTGCAGACCACAAATCCCCGGATTTACGCCTGCGAAGGACGGATCGGCAATCACTGTCATGCCCATGTGGCCGCATACGAGGCTGGCGTGGCAACGAAAAACGCCCTCTTTTTGCCGATCTTTAAGGCCACCGATCGCAGGATTCCGCGGGTGGTGTTCTCCCAGCCTGAAATTGCCTGGATTGGGCTAACGGAACCTCAAGCCGTGCAACAACACGGCAAACAGGTGCAAATCCTGCAACGCTCGTTCAACACGTTGACCAGAGCACAAATTCGCAGCGATCTGACCGGGTTTTGCAAACTGATTGTGCATCGGAATGGCAGGCTGCTGGGGGCCCATTTGGTTGGGGCGCAGTCCAGTGAATGGGTCAGCGCGATCGCGATCGCCGTCCAGCAAAACTTCAAGATTCAATCCCTTGCAAGGCTGACGTTGCCGTCTCCGACACTGTCTGAAATCATTCAACAAACGGCTACCGACTGGCAACATCTCCGGCTCAAGCAAAACCATCGCCTCCAGGATGGACTGGATTGGTTCTTCGACCTGCGCCGTCAATTGGATTAAGACAGACATGAAAGAGCTGGCATCAGCAGTCGAGGTAGGCTTTCATATCCTGGCAGGGTGGTTTCATTGTGACAAAAGACATTCAAGATAGTGCTCCGTTGTTGCATCGACGCTGGGGGACTTCCCCCCAGACCCCCCGAAAGGGATTGAGTTGGATTAGCAAAAACTGGGGTACAGTTTCCCAGCTTGGGTGTACCAACGTCTTTCGCCTTGAACAGATCGCACCTTTTGGAGGGGTTCGGGGGACGCAACCGTCCCCTGAATTGGGGGGTTTGGGGGCAGCCCCCCAAGCAATGGGTTTTGCAACTACAGTTTTCTTTTACGACCTTGAAACGCCCTGCCTTGATCAGGGGGGTTGGGGGGATCTTTAGATTGACGACGCCAAGCGGGAAGTATTGGAATCAAGAAGTATGAGCTTATGACTCAGTATTCAAAACACTTTATCGAACCCGATTAGAGAGATCTTGGCCTGCTTGAGCGGCATTATCACGGACATCACGAGCGGTTTTCTGAGCGCCTTCGGTATATCCCGACCCAAATTCTTTGAAGGCTTCTGCTGAATCTTCGGCTATATCGCGAATCCGTTCACCCAGAGGAACATCTTGATCCGCTTCATTAAGCCACTCCCCGGTTGTCTTCGGCCGTTGCCCCCCATCTTGATGAACGCGATCGCGAACCTTCTCAGCCAGGGCTTTGTTATTTCCAGGATCAATGTTTGTTGTCAGCACGAGGAAACCAACCAGGGCAATTGCCAGAAAACGTTTTACTTGAAATCCCTGACACAGGGAACTGAGACGGGCGATCGCGGTAGAAATCAAATTGTCATGACAAATCTCCATTAGTTCACTCTCAACTGGCTTCGCGGTTTTGAAAGTCATTGACTCACTCCAAAAGGGTCGAAATCAAACCTATTTTAGTCAACTGATACCTTTTAAGCACAAACTAAGACTAACTGCAAAAAGAGAGTTATCCCTCTAACAAAAGTCAGAGTTTCGGGGTTGAGCGTGAACATCAACTGCACCTTAAGACGGTTCCTTATTGAAGCTCAACCGCCAAATTTTCTCTAAAGTAGCAATTTGTCGGCGCAGAACACTGGCTCGGTATTTTTTCCAGCCAAAAATTCCAGTGGCGACAATCAGTGGAAGTGTGACCAACAGGATGACCGATACCATTCCCGTCTGATCTAACTTAGACGTATGAGAGCAATCCTGGCATGGAGCGATCGCCTGTTGAGTTCTAATCTGCATTGTCTTAGCTCTAGGGGTGGTGTGAGTCTAAATTTGTTTACCTTTCTATGGTTCCAGGCAAGGCAGATCGATTCAGGAACGGATGCCAACACTTTTTACACTTTTTACACACTACCCATTCGCCCGATCCCCCTTGTGGCTAACCGTTTAAGCTGAGACATTTAGGTAGGACAGGAGTCAGGAGTCAGAATACAGAATGCAGTATTTCTCCTGACTTCTGGCTCCTGACTTCTGAATTCCTTCCTGGCGTTGCTGTCCCGCCTTAAGTTAGCAGCCTTGAATCTTGTGAAGTACCTTGAAACATCAGAACTGGCTGTATCAACGGTGTGAGATTATGGGAACAATGAGCGGTTATCAACAAAGTTTTAACAAGATGGAACACGATCAAAAGTCAACCGTCGTCATCACCGGTGCTTCCTCTGGAGTCGGGTTGTATGCAGCTAAAGCGCTTGCTCAGCGGGGATGGCACGTTGTAATGGCCTGTCGGAATTTAGCGAAAGCAGAAGAGGCTGCCCAAGCCGTGGACATGCCGCCAGAGAGCTACACCATCCTGCACATCGACCTCGGTTCTCTGCAAAGCGTTCGGCAGTTTGTGGCGAACGTCAGAGCAAGTGGTAGACCCCTGAATGCGTTAGTGTGTAATGCCGCAATTTATATGCCGTTGCTCAAGCAGCCGTTGCGAAGCCCGGAAGGCTATGAATTGACCATGACCACCAATCACCTGGGTCATTTTCTCCTCTGCAATCTCTTATTGGAAGATTTGCAGAAATCACCGGCTGCCGACCGACGCCTGGTTCTTTTGGGAACCGTTACACATAACCCCGATGAACTGGGTGGAAAGGTTTACCCCCGCCCCGACTTAGGCAATTTTGAGGGATTTGAAACGGGATTCAAAGAGCCAGTCTCGATGGTTGATGGCAAGCCGTTTGAACCGGTCAAGGCTTACAAAGACAGCAAGGTCTGTAATGTGTTGACCATGCGAGAACTGCATCGGCGTTATCAAGCCACCGGAATTACCTTCAGTTCTCTCTATCCTGGGTGTGTGGCAGAGACCCCGCTATTCCGCAACCACTATCCGCTGTTCCAAAAACTCTTCCCGTTATTCCAGAAGCACATCACAGGAGGATACGTGTCTCAAGAGACCGCAGGGGAAAGGGTTGCAGCCGTTGTTGCTGATCCTGAGTTCAAACAGTCTGGGGCGTATTGGAGCTGGGGAAATCGTCAAAAGGAAGGCCGTGAGGCGTTTGTGCAAAAAGTTTCTCCTCAGGCCCGTGATGATGCCAAGTCTGAACGGATGTGGAATCTGAGCGAACGATTGGTTGGGCTTGCGTAACAGCAATTTGGGAGGCTTTAGGAGATCTGAGAAAGATTTCTTGCTGTAAATTTCCCAGTGGGGTAGGGGCAGGTTTTGTCAAAGGTTTCGCTAAGATCCCCAGATTGCCTACCAAACCTGCCCCTACAGAGGTCGTCCATCACCAGAAAATTTACAGGTGGAGATTTTTTGCAGGGGCGATCGCACGATCGCCCCTGCAGCGGTTAAATTTTCTTTGAAGTTTCCTTATGCAATAACTTGGACTTCTCCAGTATCAAGGTCATAGCGTCCTCCCACAATTTTTAGCTTGCCTGCCGATATCCGTTCAGCTAGGAGATCTGAGCTACGCTTGGTTGCCTCAACCTGGTATTGAATATTGGCAACAACCGCATTTTCAACGGCATTGGCAGATTGCGGATCAAGCTTCGCGATCGCGGGTTTAATCGCCTTCACAAACGTACCGATTTGACCGGGGAGAGGTTTGTTGGCAACGGCAGCCGTCACGGCTCCACACCGTTCATGCCCCAGCACCATGATCAGAGGAGTTTCTAAAATAACGGCGGCATATTCCAAACTACCGAGCACTTCAGGAGTGATGATATTTCCGGCAACTCGAATGTCGAATAGATCGCCAACACCTTGATCAAAAACAATTTCCACCGGAACTCGCGAGTCAGCACAACTCAAGACAGTTGCATAGGGGTGTTGAGCTAAAGCGACTTCCTGTAGGCGATCGCGAGATTGATGGGGATGCTGCCCTTTTTGCTGCACGAAGCGTTGATTTCCATCCAGCAATTGTTTCAGTGCGGCTTCAGGACTTTCGGGAGTGAGTTCTTCGCTGGAAGACAATACGTTTGCCTGAGCCACTTGCACGTTCCACGAAAAGCCCATTGCCATTGCAGCAGAGCCAATTCCCCCCATCCCTAACCGGTTCAAGAAATGACGACGACCGATAAACCCGTTGATCTGACTCATGGTATTGCGTGCCAATTTTATTGATTGCTTGCTGAGTTCAAAGCGATGCTACGCATCTCGTAGACCGAATTTCCATCACTTCAGAGATCCAGCACGACCCCCCAAACTTATTCAGAATGGGGCGGATGGCTTCTACAACTGGCTTGATGTCCTCCGGGGGGCAAAATGCAATCACGTAAACGTTGTCAAGCATCGTCACGGCTGAATCATCAAAGGCGGTTCCCCGGATTCCCTTACTGGCAACGTTACGAATTACGGTGTAGCTAGAAACTCCTACCTTGTCTAAACTCTCCAGGAGTTTCGCCAGTTCCACGGAGTCGGAAACAATTTCTATGCGTTTGACTAAATGCATACATTAGCTCCAAAAAATTTTAATTCCATACAGATATAGAGGTATACCAACGATGATATTGAATGGGAATGTAACCGCCAAGGCTGTTGAGATATATAAACTGGGGTTAGCTTCTGGGACAGTCAACCGCATGGCGGCTGGAACCGCAATATACGAGGCGCTAGCACAGAGAACAGCGAACAGTAGTGCATCCCCCTGCGACATTGCGATCAGCTTCGCAAGCAATAGCCCAATCGTGGCATTGACAACAGGGACTAAGATGGCGAACGAGATCAAAAAGGTTCCCGTTTTCCCTAGATCTTTGATCCGCTTGGCAGCAACCAGTCCCATATCTAATAGAAAAAATGCCAGCACACCATAGAACATATCTTGCGTAAAGGGAGACAGAGCCTTCCAACCGCGCTCTCCGGTCAAGGCTCCAATCGTTAGACTGCCAACCAGCAGGAACACCGAACCGTTTAAGAAGGCTTCTTGCAACACTTCAGACCAGACAAAGCTCTGGTCTCCTCGCTTATCCGTAAATAGATTCACCAGGATGAGACCAATAATAATCGCGGGAGATTCCATCAAGGCAAGAGCCGCTACCATGTATCCATTAAAGTCAATGCCGAGCTGTTGCAGGAATGAACCAGCCGTAATAAAGGTAACGGCACTGATCGAGCCGTAGGTGGCTGCGATCGCTGCTGCATTGTACGAGTCCAATTTAATCCTGAGAATAAAAAACGTGTAGACAGGGACAACGCAAGCCATTAATACAGCCGCCAGCAGGGTTAATACCACTCCCTGGCTAATGCCACTTTTAACTAGCTCAACTCCACCTTTAAACCCGATCGCAAAGAGTAGATACAGCGAAAACAGTTTAGGAATCGGTGGGGGAATCTCTAAATCTGACTTGACAAAAATCGCCAGCATTCCTAAAAAAAAGAACAATACTGGTGGGTTCAGGATGTTGGAAATAATTAAGCTAATATCCATGTTCAACATCCTGCCGTATAGGTTACGTTACCGAGATTACAGGGAACACACGGTAAGGATACCGACCAGGGTGCCATCTTCGGATGCCTGCTAAATGGCTCACGAAAAATTGTTTTGATCATGCCAGCGTGAAACCGTTGGATAAATTACAAATATTTGGTTAAGAACTAGGTTACAGACACTTGTGTAGAAACACTATAGGCTGATGGGAAACATCACAGCCTCTGCGGTTTATCGAAGATCATAGCCATCAGCATTGATAATTATCTATGCATCGAAGCCGAGGTATTGTTCTAGAGGCGTCGCTCAGAACCGGGAGCTAAAACTGTTAGCCCATTCGAAATACATTCCAGATCAATCGGGGTGGTGCCAATCACTTCGCCATCCACGACCACTTTCTGAGGAGGGTTCGTGGTGATTTTAATTTGTTTGGCGCGTCCGTGAACCACGTTTTGCTGTTGCGTTCCAGCTTTAACCAATGCGGCTCCTAGCATTTTCAGCATCGTTGTGACGGCTTGCAGTTTGTTCTCCGCAGTAGCGATCGTGATGTCTAGCAACCCATCATCATAAATCACCTGTCCGGCTCCCTGTGCCAGTACAGACGTGGGCGGAGCGGCATTCGCGATCGTGATCGCAGCCGCTTGAATGTGCTGCACCTCCCCTTCCGCTTCAATTTCGGCTTCAAATTGATTCTGCTCATCCAATAGCTGCCAACCGGCCATCAGGTAGGCCATTGCTCCCCACTGGTCTTTCAGCTCTCGGCTGGCCCGTTCGACCGTTTCAGCTTCGTATCCCACCCCGGCCAGCAAAATCATCGGTGACCCATTGCAACGAGCCGCATCCACTTTACGAGTCTGTCCTGCCAGAATAATCTGACAGGCATTGCGGATCGTGAGCAGCCTGGGAATTCCCAGCGCGACTGCAAAGGCATTCGCCGTTCCTCTGGGAATAATCCCTAACGGAATTCCCGTGCCAATCAGTGCTCCGGCAACGGCGGAAATGGTCCCATCGCCACCAGAGGCAATGATGATATCGGTGTCGGTTGCGTTGGCATTCCCCAGGATCGCCGTCTGCACCAATTCCTCTAAGCTGACATCGGCGGTCGTTTCGTAAATGTGCAGGTCGAGATGTGGTTCCAGCAGTTGCCGAATCAGCAGTAAGTCTTGTTCGGCATTGCCCTGACCGGCAACCGGGTTGAAAATCAGGTGGGCAATCAGGTTTTTTGCCAGTCGGTTGGCGATCGCTCCGCCGTTGCCAAATTTGTTGCTAACGGAACATCATGAACATTGCAAACCCGCAGCAGTGCCAAAATATCCGGTTCATGGGGTTGAGCATAGAGCGGATCGACTAAAAAGATCACGGCAATTACATTTCCGGCACACACCTCTGCCGAAATTTGTGTATCACCCCCCAGCGGACCCGACAGCATTCGCTCCACGGGCAGGTTTGTGGCATCCTGAATGCGCTGTCCAGTTGTACCCGTTGCAATCAGCCGGTAGCGTCCCAACACTGGCGCGTGTGCGGTCGCGAAGCGAACCATGTCGTCTTTCTTGGAGTCGTGAGCAATCAGGGCGATCGTTGCCAGCATAGTAATTGGAGTTGCAGACGTTCAATTGAGTATTTCAGAGTCTAGCGCTTCTAATGCTCCCAGGGTTGCTCTCAGGGTTGTTCTTTGGGCTTCCGTGACGCCTGTTACAGGATTGTAGATTGCAGATTGCAGCTATGCAGTTGCTTGTTGAGAAGAAGGGGTTCTAAATCTCAAAGTCCCTCTCCAAGCTTGGGAGAGGGAGTTAGGGTGAGGGCGGATTGGATACTCAATAAACCTGGTTTTGATTTACTGATGCCAATTCGATTTATCCCGGCTACGAATAATCAGGCTGAAAACGCCAAGCCACAGGCAATTTTCAATCTACAATCGTCAATCCAAAATCGGTTTACTCTCTACGCCACGATTTGGAAATCGGCAGCCGACAGCAAGGGGGCATTGTCCAGAGAGGCAAACTGCCCGCCTGTTCCGAGTCCGGCAGCCGCTCCGTTCTGATTGAAGAACAGGTTGCCAGTTGCCACGCTGTAGGTGATTAGTCCAGCACTGGTCGCCGCATCGCCATCGTTGGCCACGATCGCAATCTGAGCGGCGGAAATCGCTCCAAAGGTGGATTGTGAGAGAACAATTTTGTCGAGGTTCACCTGGAAATCTTTGATCAGGTCTACACCCAAATCAGCAGGAGTGAACGCGGCACCGGAGTTGAAGATGAAGCGATCGGCAGCATCTCCGCCAATCAGCACATCATCGCCTGCACCACCATTGAGACTGTCAAGCCCCAGTCCGCCAATCAGGATGTCATTGCCGCCGCCACCATTTAAGATGTCATTGCCTTCTTTACCATCCAGGTTGTTGTTGGCATTGTTACCGGTCATGGTATTCGCAAGGTTGTTGCCAGTTCCGTTGATGGTGTCCGTTCCTCTCAACACCAGGTTTTCCAGATTCTCGCCCAGGGTGAAGTTGACGGAGGACTGAACCGTGTCGATTCCGGCATTGGCTGCCTCAGTGACTTGATCACGGGTGCTATTGACCAGGTAAGTATCGTTGCCCAGTCCACCCTGCATGGTGTCATTGCCCGTTCCGCCGTCCAGGGTGTCGTTACCATTGCTGCCAATCAGACTATCATTTCCTTCACCACCCAGTAGGAGGCTACTGCGTAATCCTGCTTTGATGATGTTGTTCAACTCATTGCCCTCACCGCGAGTGGCGAATCCTTGCAGAGTCAGGTTTTCCAGGTTGTCACCCAGGACAAAATTAAACGAAGAAATAACTGTGTCGATGCCGCCGTTGCTGCCTTCGGAGATGCTGTCACCCCCTTCAACGATATAGGTGTCGTTGCCACTACCCCCAACGAGGGAATCCGCTCCTGCTCCTCCGTTCAGCGTATCGTTGTCCTCGCCCCCAAACAGACTGTCGTTGCCATTTCCACCAATAAGTTGTCGTTACCGGAATCACCCAACACAATGTCGTCACCGTTGTCGCCAAATAGAGTGTCATTACCGGCATCACCGAGCATGACATCATTTGCGATCGAGCCAGTGAGTGAATCGTTGTTAGGTGTACCAAAAAAGTTTGCCATGAGTATTACTCCGTTGATTCAAGTGCAATTGGATAGGAAAGCGTTTATCGAGCTAATGGTAGATGCAAGGTTTGTATTGCATCGTGGCCACTCAGCGATCGCTCCTTCAGGGCTGATTTGAGCGATGATTGATTGAGTTTGTTCAACCTTGATGAATTACACGTTTGATTATTTGAGTTTATGCAGTTGATTTAAAAAGTCTAGAAAATGTTTTTTAGTAGTTCTATACACACTCCATAAGTAACTATCAGATTAGATTCACATTCAATGTGATTGGAATCACGCTTGCTTTTGAGCTAACTCACTGGATCAAATCACTTTCGTGTGACTCTCACCCAAATGGAGCCTCTGGCGTTTGATACCAATTCGATTTATCCTGCTACAAGTGATCAGGCTAAAAACGCCTAGCTGCAGGTAACTTTCAATCTACAATCGTCAATCTAAAATCTAAAATCGGTGTGAGAGTATCCTTATAATCTGAGTGGATACTATCCTCATCAACTCTTGAAAGGAGCTTGAAGATGATTGATATTGGACTCACGCATATCGCGCTTCCGGTCTCAAACATCGAGCGCAGTATTGCGTTCTACGCGACCTATGCTGGAATGCAGGTGATTCATCGCCGCATTGATGCAAAAACCGGGGTTGTGGTCGTTTGGCTCACGGACAACACTCGGCCATTTGCAATTGTTTTGATTCAGAAAGAGTCCGTTCATCCCGTTCTGTCCCCATTTGCCCATCTTGGAGTGGGCTGTGAGAGTCGTGAAGTAATGGATGCGCTATGCGATCGCGCACGTCAAGACGGTGCGTTGCTTGAGGAACCCAAAGACTCTGGGTATCCAGTCGGATATTGGGCGTTCCTGCGAGATCCCGATGGTCACACGCTGGAACTGTCCTACGGGCAAGAAATTGGCTTAACAGTAGAACAGGCAAACGTCTAAAACAATCTTGATTCGTTGGGGTGGATCTGTATAATATAACGAACGTTCGATATGGTTCTGCGAATGCCCAAGATTGTTGATCACGATCAGTATCGGAAAGAATTGCTCAGTCAATGCCTGAGTGCGATCGCGGAAAAAGGCTACACAGCCATTACGATGCGGCAGATTGCACAGGAGTTAGAGGTTTCAACGGGAACGCTGTATCACTACTTCCCTAGCAAGGAGAGCTTGTTTGAGCAACTGGTTGAGCATATTACGGATCAGGACACATCTGAGGCGGTGCTGACTGAGTTAAGCAACCTGCCAACGCTGTCCGAGCGCGTTTCAGCCATCTTTCATCTGGTTGCCAACGACGAACAGTACTTCATCTATCAAACCCTGATGCTGATTGATTTTGGTCGGCAGCGCAGTCGCGATCAGATTAACCAGCATCAAACGCTGCAACGAGTTGGAAACGCTACGAGAAAGCAGTCATGCGGATCCTGGGCATTGAAGATCCGGTGTTCGCTATGCTGCTGATTGATTTAATTGATGGAATTTTGGTGCGACGGCTGTATCAGGGCGATCGCATCTCCTTCTCAGACCAGGCCCATCTACTTAGCGGAATGCTAGCTGCCTATTTGGGACAACAATAAGCAAAACTCCCTTTTCGCCCGATCGGGTAATCACTCAACGGTAAAGCTGGCATATGATCAGTGTCGTGAAGAAAATATATCAACTGTTCGATATAAATAGCGTTCGTCTTGTAGATCCAAGAAGACACCCATAACCCAATCACCTGAAGTTTCCAGAGCTTAACCGTATCGACACCAACAATAATCTCAACCGCGAAACTGAAGGCAGAGCGCATACGTAACTCATCACTCATCGGAGAGAACACTATGACTAGCTCGATTCTGAATCCAATTGAACGTCCCCAGGTTACGCAGCAATTGTCTGAAAACGTCATCCTGACTACTGTTGATGACCTTTACAACTGGGCAAAGATGTCCAGCTTGTATCCACTTCAATATGGCACTGCCTGCTGCTACATCGAATTTGCGGCTATGCTTGGGGCCCGCTTTGACCTGGAGCGATTTGGCATGTTTCCTCGCAACTCTCCGCGGCAAGCCGATTTGCTGATCACGGCAGGCACGATCACCATGAAGTATGCGTCAACCCTGGTGCGTCTCTATGAGCAGATGCCAGAGCCAAAATACGTGATTGCAATGGGAGCCTGCACCATTACGGGCGGTATGTTCAGCGTGGATTCGCCCAGTGCGGTTCGCGGTGTAGACAAGCTGATTCCAGTGGATGTGTATCTACCCGGTTGCCCTCCCCGTCCCGAAGCGATCATGGATGCCCTGATCAAGCTACGCAAAAAGATTGCCAATGAGAGTATCCAGGAGCGGGGCAAAACCGAGCAGACGCACCGCTACTACAGCCGTATGCACAACATGAAGCTGGTTCCAGCTATCCATGATGGAAACTACCTGGAAAGCTCAGAGCGGCAAGCTGCACCGAAGGAAATTGTGGGTGATCTGGAATTGCCGTTTAAGCCGTCATTCGTCACTGTGAAAAGACATGACGAATGACAAATGACAAATGACGAAAGTGGAGAGCCTCTAAAGACGATAGCGACCCTCTCCACTTCCGTTCTAAGAAGGAGATTAAAGATGCGTGAATTAAAATACTACGTGGCTTGCACGGTCGATGGGTTTATTGCCCACGAAGACAGCTCAGTTGATGGGTTTCTTTCGGAGGGTGAGCATGTAACCGATTATCTCGAATCGTTGCAGAAATGGTTTGATGTGGTCTTGATGGGGCGCAGAACGACAATGGAGTTTTATTGCTTCACTATCGGTTGAAACAGTAAAACTTTAGGAGACCTATGTTGAGCACCCGTAAACGTAAGTTCAAGGTGATGAGGAATGATGACTGAATTGCAGAGTTTGGTGGGTGACAGAATTAAAGCCTCACCTGCCCAGATTGCCGAGTTTTGCCAACGCTGGAACATCATCGAATTTGCCCTGTTCGGCTCTGTTCTGCGCGATGACTTTCGCCCCGATAGCGATATTGATGTGCTTGTAACTTTTGCCTCTGAGCATACTTTAACTTGGGATGACTGTGTGAAGATGCAACAGGAAATCGAAGCCTTATTTGGGCGTAAGGTTGACTTGGTGAGTAAGAAATATTTGAAAAATCCCTATCGGCGGTACGAAATTCTGAGAACTCACAAAGTTATTTATGCAATCGAACAACCGTGACATCGCATCCGTTTGGGATATAGTTCAGGCAATTCGCTATATTCAATCATTTACAGCGAACCTTTCCTTTGAAGATTATCTCAATGACATTCGCACTATCAGTGCCGTAGAGCGGCAATTTGAAATCCTTGGGGAAGCCGCCCGAAGAATCTCTGAGGAATTTAGACAGGTTTATTTAGCGATCGACTGGCAGCGAATTGTAGGTCTACGCAACATTGTGATCCACCGATATGATGAAGTCGATCAAGACATTTTGTGGATGATTATTCACTCAGAACTAGCTCCTTTGCTGACTCAGCTAGAAGCTCTATTACCCCCGTTGCCTGACCAAGCATAAACGTTGAGTTGCAGGAGGATGATATGTCGATAGTCAACATTGCACTCAACATTGCCACGATCGCCACTGGACTCTTCACAGGGCTGTTGTTGACGATGCTGTGGATTTTTGAGCCGTTGCTTGATAGCCTGTCTGCCGCAGAATATGCTGAGTTGATGCAGCGATTTTTGCAGGTTGCCCGGCGATCGCCCCTCAACATAGCCCTGATGCTGATTTCCCTGATCGCTCCAATCCCAGCATTGGTGAAGCTCGTCCAAACTCCAAACAGCCTGGTGTTCCTGTTGACCCTGGCAGGGGCGATCGCGTTCTTCGTTGGCATGTTTCTGGTGTCCCGCTTTCTCAACGAGCCACTTTATGACGAAATCATGAGTTGGCAACCGCAAACACCTCCAGACGACTGGCAACAGGCGCGTCGTCGCTGGCATGGGTTGAATCTAGTTCGAGTGTGGGGCTGTGGTATTGCCTTTTTGGTATTCTTGACGGCTCTCAATTTGATGCCTTGTTGATTGCAAGAAAGGGTTGTGATGCTGTAGTCACTCACGATATTTTTCACGTCCTGCTGGGATTTGATACCAGTTATGCCGGAGAGATGGGTGTGCTTGCCTTTGCGGCAGAACAACATTACAGTCGATCGCTCAAACTTGGACTATCGTTTGCCAGTTTGCTCTATCCCATCCTGGCTCCCTGGCAATTCACAACTATCTTAGTTAATCGCGAAAAAGGACGAGAATTGGGCAGGAAAGCAGAATTCTTGTTGGGTTGTCGCTTTGAAGATCATTGGGCAGAGCCGATTGATCAGGTTAGATCCCGATTGGGGCTTCCAGCAATCTCATAGATGAGAGCACTCACAAGAAACGCTTGAATTTCCAGTACAGATTGAAAGGTGACCGCAAGATTTTGACAGTACCACAGGAATCAGATAGCTGAACATGGAATCATTTCCTAAGCTGGAATGGTATTGATCCAGAAGCGATGACATGACCTGGTTCAATAGGCGAGTAATCTGCAGGAGGCTCTATG
Source organism: Leptolyngbyaceae cyanobacterium RU_5_1 (assembly GCA_012034055.1). GTDB lineage: Bacteria > Cyanobacteriota > Cyanobacteriia > Leptolyngbyales > Leptolyngbyaceae > JAAUSG01. Next base: position 16,525 of record JAAUSG010000030.1, read on the forward strand.
GAAATGGTTAACAATGTGCGCTTTCCTCTAATGCTTTTCGCAGCACTTGGCTGCGGGTTGGTAGCTGGAGTGTTCTTTGCCTTCTCAACCTTTGTGATGAACGCCCTGGCCCGACTCAAACCAGCCCAGGGGATTGCCGCCATGCAATCCATTAATATCACAGCGATCAATCCACTATTCATGATTGCAATCTTTGGAACCGCTTTGGCTTGCATTCTTCTGATTATTTCCTCACTGTTAAAGTGGCAACAACCAGGTGCCGTCTATGTGCTTGTCGGCAGCCTGCTCTATCTCATTGGCACCGTTCTGGTAACCATTATGTTCAATGTGCCGCTCAATGATGCACTGGCGATCGCCAAACCGGACAGTGCTGACAGCGCCAACCTATGGGCTAGATACCTGACCAACTGGACACTTTGGAACCACATTCGGACAATCGCAGCGCTTGCGGCCGCGACCGCACTCACGATCGCGCTCTCTGATTGAGCTGAGTTGAACCGTGAACCAGAAACGAGTGCTGATTTTAGGTGGAACGGGCGATGCCACAGTGCTAGCCGTGAGAGCCAGTGAAATACCAGGAGTGGACGTGATCACCGCTCTGGCAGGTCGGACTCGTCAGCCTACGGTATTATCCGAAAACACGAGGATTGGTGGTTTTGGAGGAGTTGCAGGACTAACAAACTATCTGCGAGAACAGCAGATTGATTTACTGATTGATGCAACCCATCCATTTGCCGCTCAGATTTCGTTCAATGCCGCCGCTGCCGCTGCAACGACGGGTATTCTCCACTTGATGCTGATTCGGCCAGCGTGGAACCCAACAACGGGCGATCGCTGGATTGACGTTGAAAGTAACCAAGCGGCGGCAACAGTATTGCCAGGATTAGCTCAGCGAATCTTTTTGACGATTGGTCGGCAAGAGTTAGCCCCCTTCGCCCATCTGCAAGCCCCATCTCTGGATACACGAAACAAGTCGTTGTTAGCGTCCCAAGCCATTGACCTCTGGTTTCTGATCCGGATGATTGATCCACCGCCACCGGATGTGGCAATCCCACCCGGAAAGATTCTCTTGGCGCGTGGGCCGTTTTCGCTAGAGGAGGAGCGATCGCTGTTGCAACAGTATGAGATTGGGGCGATCGTCAGCAAAAACAGTGGGGGTGATGCCACCTACGCCAAGATCAGGGCTGCACGAGAGCTAATGATTCCGGTCGTGATGATACAACGCCCTTCAGTTCCGAGCGGTGAGCAAGTCGAGACCCTGGAGACTGCCGTAGCATGGATCAGAAAGCAATTAGCAATTAGAGCTTAGAGGTGAACTACTTTCACCTACTGGGGTAATTTTTAACGAAATTCACTCAAAATCGGGTGGGAGATTTTGGAGATAGTACTACAGTAGATCTTGTGATCAGAACAATTGCGTACTGAATCTTCTAGATTTGTAGCTGTCTACCTTCACTTTTATATAAGTGAACCAGACCATCCCATGCTAATTGAGCGGATTCTAATTCCAGCGGCAACGCTGACATTGGCATCAATTTGTAGTCGTGTCCTGTGCGACAACGGGGGTAAGTTTTTCAGTTGGGTTAAGGAGCAGTCCGAGGTTCCAAAGCAACTGATTGACAGAGCATCGGAGCAATACGTCCAGAACTATGCAGTGCGGCACGGCATTCTCAAGGTTCTGGGGATGCGAGAGCCAGTGCCTCTGGAATCGGTTTATACCGCTGTCCAATTTCTCGATCGCGACAGTATCGGTCAGTTCGAGTCTATCGAAGACCTGGAAAAAGCGTTTCGTGAACAACCAGAGCGCAGCTTTCAGGGCAAAAACTCCAAGAAACAAAGTGGGCTGAAGGTTGCCAATGAGAAGCAATACCTGATGGTGCTGGGAGGACCAGGTGCGGGTAAATCGACCTTTCTCCGCAAGATGGGGTTAGAAGCCCTCAAAGGACTGGGAGGTGGATATGCCCATGAGTGCATTCCGGTGTTTATCGAGCTGAAGAATTTTGCCTCATCTGAGATTGAGCTTGAACAAGCGATCGCCCAAGAATTTCGCATTTGCAGCTTTCCCTCCCCCGATGAAATCACCGCCAAGCTCTTGGAGCAGGGCAAACTACTGATCCTGCTAGATGGGTTAGATGAAGTGCCTGGCAAGAACGTAGATGCTGCCATCCGCCAGATCCAGAACTTTGTCGATCAATACGACAAGAATCGGTTCATTGTCTCCTGTCGCGTTGCGGCCTATCGCCATAATTTTCGCCGCTTTACCGACGTGGCAATGGCAGACTTTAACCAAGAGCAGATCAAGCAGTTCATCTTCAACTGGTTTCACTCCGAGGCTGACCAAGAGGCGAACACCGCTCAAAAGTGCTGGAACCTGCTGCAAAAACCAGAGAGTCGGGCTGCCAGAGAACTGGCTCAATCGCCCTTATTACTCACTTTGCTGTGCCTGGTTTATCACAGCTCTCAAAACTTTCCCCAAAACCGCAGCGTTCTCTACCGCAAAGCTCTACGGGTATTGCTAGAAGAATGGGCAGCAGAGAAACGCATCTTTCACGAAGAGGTCTACCAAGGACTGAACACCGAACTGGAAGAAGTTCTACTCTCTGAAATTGCTTATCAGGGATTTGAGGCAAATCGCCTGTTCTTCTCACAGCGGGAGGTCGTAGACCAAATCAAAACCTTTCTGGCAAATAACCTGAATGCTCCTAAACATCTGGATGGAGAATCAGTGTTAGGCGCGATCGCCATTCAGCAGGGCATTTTGGTAGAGCGTGCTCAAGATGTGTTCTCCTTCTCTCACCTGACGTTGCAGGAATACCTGACCGCTCAGTATATTGATGACCAGCAACTCACCCGTAAATTCGTCAAAGACCACCTCACCCACGAACGCTGGCAAGAGGTATTTCTCCTTGTTGCCGGATTGATGCGGGGTGGAGCTGATACTTTGTTGCTGGCAATGGAAACCCAGGCCAAGCTTTACATCGACACACCAAAGTTGAGAGCATTGCTGAACTGGTCTCAGGAAATTACAGGTGAGTCTAGTGGAACCCTCTCACCTGCTGCTAAACGAACTGCTGCCCTATTCATTGCACTTGTCAGCGATCGCGCCCTCAACCTTGCTCACATCCTTAATCCCAAGCTTTTTCGCATATTGGAATTAGCCCGCACCCTCTCCAATACGCGAACTCCGGACTTCACCTACACTCAAGACAAAACTCCTGCCCGCGCTGCGATCCCAACTCGCGCCCTAGCGATCGCTCTCACTCAGTCATTTCCGAACCGAATCATGGGACAGGAAATTGCCCAAACCTTCACTCAAACTTTCACTGAAGAACTAAAGAAACTTGAAGTATTTCAAAACACGACTCTCGAAGTACTGATTACCAACCTAAAAGACTTAAAAGACTACGCTCCTGATATCCGAAAACCCGCCAGCCAACTCCAAGAATTTCATAACCGCATCTTCCAGGTCTGGTTTAACACCCTTAAACTCGATCCCACCTGGATTAGCCTATCAACCGAGGAGTTCCGTAGACTAGAACGATACCTCTACGCCAACTGGCTAATCGTACACTGTAAACAAGCCGCCGTAAGAGTCTCACCAAAAACATGGACTGCGATCGAGGATCGGATGCTAGTAATTTAGGAGAAGCACACCGTCAAATTGAGGCAAATTACTTCATCGACGGTACGGGTAATAGGAGTTGCTTAACAAAATAGAACTTCATCACTCTTGAGAAACAACCTCTACCTCGACAGATCTTGCTTCAAAAAATCAGCCTCTCATTTCAGAAGAAATGAGAGGCTGATTTAATGCTCACCTGGCATCGAGCTATTTTTGCAGGACGCAACCGTCCAACTATCTTCGCCGCATATGCATTTCACTACTGAGTTCGAGACGGATCAGAGTGGTTCCACACCGCCATAGACACCAGGAAAACCTAATCAAACATACATCTCTAATCTTAAAGAATAGCTAGTGAAAGGTTAAAACTGTGGTTCAAAAAACTAAAGCCCTGAAGGCTGCATAGTAATCTGTCATACACCATACTGGAGGTCAAGCCCTCGGTCTATTAGTACTTCTCAGCTTCATACATTACTGTACTTCCACCTAAAGCCTATTAACGGATGATCTTTCCGTGACCTTACTAGGTTTACCCTATGGGAGCACTCATCTTGGGGTGGGCTTCCCACTTAGATGCTTTCAGCGGTTATCCGCTCCGCACATGGCTACCCTGCGTTTACCGTTGGCACGATAACAGGTACACCAGCGGTGCGTTCCTCCCGGTCCTCTCGTACTAAGGAGGAATCCCCTCAATGCTCCTACGCCTGCACCGGATATGGACCGAACTGTCTCACGACGTTCTGAACCCAGCTCACGTACCGCTTTAATGGGCGAACAGCCCAACCCTTGGGACGTACTACCGCCCCAGGTTGCGATGAGCCGACATCGAGGTGCCAAACCTCCCCGTCGATGTGAACTCTTGGGGGAGATCAGCCTGTTATCCCTAGAGTAACTTTTATCCGTTGAGCGACGGCCATTCCACGCTGAGCCGTCGGATCACTAAGGCCGACTTTCGTCCCTGCTCGACTTGTAGGTCTCACAGTCAAGCTCCCTTATACCTTTACACTCTGCGGCTGATTTCCGTCCAGCCTGAGGGAACCTTTGCGCGCCTCCGTTACCATTTAGGAGGCGACCGCCCCAGTCAAACTACCCACCTGAAACTGTTCCTCTCCCGGATAACGGGTAAAGGTTAGAATTCTAGCCTTGATAGAGTGGTATCTCACCAGTGACTCTGTAACCCCCACAAGGACTACTTCAACGTCTCCCACCTATCCTGCGCAATCAAAGCCCGAACCCAATTCCAAGCTATAGTAAAGCTTCATAGGGTCTTTCTGTCCGGGTGCAGGTAGTCCGTATCTTCACAGACAATCCTATTTCGCCGAGCCTCTCTCCGAGACAGTATCCAGATCGTTACGCCTTTCGTGCGGGTCGGAACTTACCCGACAAGGAATTTCGCTACCTTAGGACCGTTATAGTTACGGCCGCCGTTCACCGGGGCTTCGGTCGCTAGCTTCGCCGAAGCTAACCAACTTCCTTAACCTTCCGGCACTGGGCAGGCGTCAGCCCCCATACATCGTCTTACGACTTAGCGGAGACCTGTGTTTTTGGTAAACAGTCGCCTGGATCTATTCACTGCGACCACCTCTCGGTGGCACCCCTTCTCCCGAAGTTACGGGGCAATTTTGCCGAGTTCCTTAGAGAGAGTTATCTCGCGCCCCTCGGTATTCTCTACCTCCCTACCTGTGTCGGTTTCGGGTACAGGTAACTTTGGATTAACGTGTTTAGAGCTTTTCTTGGAAGCTTGACATCAGCCACTTCGGAGACGTATCCCCTCGTACTCACGCCTCAGCTCAGAGCGTTTTCACCGCTCCTCAAAGCCTTGAGCGCTTAAACCGGTAACCAACATCCGGCTGGCTTAGCCTTCTCCGTCCCTCTGCACAATCCAAAATCAGTACGGGAATATTAACCCGTTGTCCATCGACTACGCTTTTCAGCCTCGCCTTAGGTCCTGACTAACCCTCCGCGGACGAGCCTTCCGGAGGAACCCTTAGGGTTTCGGGGCATTGGATTCTCACCAATGTTTTCGCTACTCAAGCCGACATTCTCACTTCTACTTCGTCCACACCTGCTCACGCTGATGCTTCACCCTAGCGTAGAACGCTCCCCTACCACTTGTACAAGTACAAGTTCACAGCTTCGGCATGTTACTTAGTCCCATTCATTTTCGGCGCAGGAGCGCTTGACCAGTGAGCTATTACGCACTCTTTCAAGGATGGCTGCTTCTAGGCAAACCTCCTGGTTGTCTTTGCACTCCCACCTCCTTTGCCACTTAGTAACAATTTGGGGGCCTTAGCTGGTGATCTGGGCTGTTTCCCTCTTGACGATGAAGCTTATCCCCCACCGTCTCACTAGTTGAGTGTACACCGGGTATTCAGAGTTTGTCTCGATTTGGTACCGCTCTCGCAGCCCGCACCGAAACAGTGCTTTACCCCCCGGCTATAATCTCAACCGCTGCGCCTAAACACATTTCGGGGAGAACCAGCTAGCTCTGGGTTCGATTGGCATTTCACCCCTAACCACAGCTCATCCGCTCCTTTTTCAACAGAAGTCGGTTCGGACCTCCACTTGGTGTTACCCAAGCTTCATCCTGGCCATGGTTAGATCACCCAGGTTCGGGTCTATAAATACTGACAATAAATCGCCCTTATCAGACTCGGTTTCCCTTTGGCTTCAACATTATCGTCTTAACCTGCCAGTACTTATAAGTCGCCGGCTCATTCTTCAACAGGCACACGGTCAGCCGTTAAATCGGCCTTCCATTGCTTGTAAGCTAACGGTTTCATATTCTATTTCACTCCCCTCCCGGGGTTCTTTTCACCTTTCCCTCGCGGTACTGGTTCACTATCGGTCACACAGGAGTATTTAGCCTTACGAAGTGGTCTTCGCAGATTCACACGGGATTTCACGTGCCCCATGCTACTCGGGATTCAGCTAGTATCTTTAAGTTTTGGACTACAGGACTTTCACCTTCTCTGGTGCATCTTTCAAATGCTTCGTCTAACCGCCAGATTCCATATCGCTGTCCCACAACCCCAAAGGTAAAAACCTTTGGTTTAGGCTGTTCCCATTTCGCTCGCCGCTACTAAGGGAATCGCATTTGCTTTCTCTTCCTCCAGTTACTAAGATGTTTCAGTTCACTGGGTTCGCTCGTGCTGGCCTATGGATTCAGCCAGCCGTTTAAAGGGTTGCCCCATTCGGAAACCTCCGGATCAAAGCTCGCTTCCAGCTCCCCGAAGCATATCGTCGGTAACCACGTCCTTCATCGCCTCTGTGTGCCTAGGTATCCACCGTTAGCTCTTTGTAGCTTGACCACAAAAATCTTCATTGGTGTCTGTAATGCAAGTCAGATATACAAAATATCCAACTCAACTACCTGACAGAATTTATAATGCTATGCAGTTTTCAAGGTTCTAGCCGGATATGAATCCAGCAGAATATCAAGCAATAGCATGATAATTTGCTAGAATCAAAACCTTTAATCAATTCATAAAATCTCTTTGGTGGAGGTAAGCGGACTCGAACCGCTGACATCCTGCTTGCAAAGCAGGCGCTCTACCAACTGAGCTATACCCCCAAGAAATAACGAGTGGGCCATCCTGGACTCGAACCAGGGACCTCACCCTTATCAGGGGTGCGCTCTAACCACCTGAGCTAATAGCCCGTAGTATCAAGGACTAAACTTGATAATCAAACCTAATGTTTTCTTAAACAAATTCAGCACTTTCAACCAAACCTAGAATAGTTTGAAGGATAAGACTCCTCGACCGACCTTGGGATGACTTGCTTAGCAGTCTCAATTACGTGAGTTGAACTGCTAACAAGTAGGTCTCCCTAAAAGGAGGTGATCCAGCCACACCTTCCGGTACGGCTACCTTGTTACGACTTCACCCCAGTCACCAGCCCTACCTTCGGCGTCCCCCTCCACAAGGGTTGGGGTAACGACTTCGGGCGTGGCCAGCTTCCATGGTGTGACGGGCGGTGTGTACAAGGCCCGGGAACGTATTCACCGCAGTATGCTGACCTGCGATTACTAGCGATTCCTCCTTCATGCAGGCGAGTTGCAGCCTGCAATCTGAACTGAGGCTGGGTTTACGAGATTAGCTCACTCTCGCGAGTTGGCAGCTCTTTGTCCCAACCATTGTAGTACGTGTGTAGCCCAGGGCGTAAGGGGCATGCTGACTTGACGTCATCCACACCTTCCTCCGGTTTGTCACCGGCAGTCTCTCTAGAGTGCCCAACTAAATGATGGCAACTAAAGACGTGGGTTGCGCTCGTTGCGGGACTTAACCCAACATCTCACGACACGAGCTGACGACAGCCATGCACCACCTGTGTTCGCGCTCCCGAAGGCACCCCCACGTTTCCGTAGGGTTCGCGACATGTCAAGCCCTGGTAAGGTTCTTCGCGTTGCATCGAATTAAACCACATACTCCACCGCTTGTGCGGGCCCCCGTCAATTCCTTTGAGTTTCACACTTGCGTGCGTACTCCCCAGGCGGGACACTTAACGCGTTGGCTACGGCACTGACCGGGTCGATACGGCCAACACCTAGTGTCCATCGTTTACAGCTAGGACTACAGGGGTATCTAATCCCTTTCGCTCCCCTAGCTTTCGTCCATGAGTGTCAGTTACGGCCCAGCAGAGCGCCTTCGCCACTGGTGTTCTTCCCAATATCTACGCATTTCACCGCTACACTGGGAATTCCCTCTACCCCTACCGTACTCTAGCTTTTCAGTTTCCACTGCTGATCCAGAGTTGAGCCCTGGGCTTTAACAGCAGACTTGAAAGGCCACCTGCGGACGCTTTACGCCCAATAATTCCGGATAACGCTTGCCTCCTCCGTCTTACCGCGGCTGCTGGCACGGAGTTAGCCGAGGCTTATTCAACAGGTACCGTCAGATCTTCTTCCCTGTTAAAAGCGGTTTACGACCCAAAGGCCTTCCTCCCGCACGCGGTATTGCTCCGTCAGGCTTTCGCCCATTGCGGAAAATTCCCCACTGCTGCCTCCCGTAGGAGTCTGGGCCGTGTCTCAGTCCCAGTGTGGCTGATCGTCCTCTCAGACCAGCTACTGATCGAAGTCTTGGTAGGCCATTACCCCACCAACAAACTAATCAGACGCGAGCTCATCTTCAGGCGAAAAAACTTTCACCTTACGGCACATCCGGTATTAGCAGTCGTTTCCAACTGTTGTCCCAGGCCTGAAGGTAGATTCTCACGCGTTACTCACCCGTCCGCCACTCGCCGCCAAGGAGCAAGCTCCTCGCGCTGCCGTTCGACTTGCATGTGTTAAGCATACCGCCAGCGTTCATCCTGAGCCAGGATCAAACTCTCCATGTGAGAATTTGTACTGAAATTGTGTTTAAATTAGAGCCAATCAGATGAAGAAAATCAAATCTTCTTCAACTCAAGACTCTGACGAGGATGATTGTCTTAAATCTTTCAAACTATTGATTTTTCTAGGTTCGGAGCGCTTTCTAGAGGCGTACCTCTTTTCGAGCGCTTGACCAATATAACAACCTCGAATAATGATGTCAAGTATTTTTTGCCAAAAGCTGGATATCAATTTTCACGATGGGTTAGTTTTAGGTTGAATGCCCTAGTAATAAGCCTATTCCCAGGTTGTTTGATTGAGTTCCCAATAGCTGAATGGGAAACCTTGTGCTCAGGGCAACCATGGAGCCATGTTCATGTATCTTTAAACTCAAAGTCGGTGTAGTAGCCCACTCAACGGGATTGTTGGTTGTGTCATTGATTTTGAAATTTCATGAATCTATTAGGCATTATCTACCCGTCAGTGTTTGCCAAATCTTATATAGATGTAAACCGATCTGTTTCAGTATGAGTCTTTAAACCTATGTTGCCCTTCATCCCTGCCTTTCTTCTTGCTCAATCCTCATCTATTCTCGAACCAAAAGTTGTGGTACAACCCCAAGAGGTAAGACCGCTGAGCGGTCAGTTAGATAATGTGTTGGTTTTCAATAGTAACAGTCCTGAAGTTGTACAAACGGAAGGAATTTTGCTATCTACTTTTCCGACTACGGGTAAGGCTACCCCTGATGCTCATCTCAATCAGCCACTAGGAGGACGGTTTGATATTTTTGCCCACCATATTGCCAAAGCAACAGCACCCAATGACTTAAAGACACTGTATATGGGCATTATTTTACATAACTCTGGGAAGGCAGCAGTGACGGTGAATGTGCTGCAGGGGGCGAGCTATTTGAGTCAACCCGATGCACCTTTTATTGAGCTAGATGATTATTTGCTGAATCCTAAAGGTACTGTTTTTGCAGGGCCAGGAGGCCGAGTGACCGATGATGTGTTACGAGGCAAACGTCAAGATAGTTTGCCTACACAAATTGTTATTCCTGGGGGTGAGAGTCGTATGCTTTTAAATGTTCCTATTCCTGTCAAAGGGTTAGACCCACCGATTAACGGGCGCTCTACCCTCGTTAGGTTGCGCAGTAATGGCTCAATCTATGCTGCCAGTCTGGCGATGTTTGCTCAAACTGATACTAGAGGGGAGGAGAGAACTCCTACGCTCAGCGAGTGGGAAAAATTGCTGAAAGAGGGCAAGTTAGCAGGCCCACGAGACAAAACGCCTACTCCCCCTAAGCAACCGGGTTCAGTCGTTTATAGTCGGGTTGCGGGGGTAGCCAAGGGGTCGCTTTGGCGGGCTCAACTGAGTGATAATGACGGCAAGGGCTACACCCTCAAAATTCCAGAGGCAGGCAAGGCTTATTCCTACGTTCTGAGTAGTGTTGATCGCGGAACCCTTGGCACTCAGCAAATTCAAAGTGCACCGATGGTTGTTCGTTACCCAGATACGGCCTATGCTGCCCATGGCAACTATGGCATTCAATATAGTCTGAACTTACCGTTGCAGAATCCTACGGCTCAACGGCAAAAAGTGGCGATCAAGTTACAAACCCCTCTCAAGAATGATCAAAAACAAGGGAATCTACAATTTTTCCAGCCACCTGCTAAGCAGGTTTTCTTTAGAGGCACGGTAAGGGCTCGCTATCAAGATGATCAGGGTCGGCCACAAACTCGCTATGTCCATTTAGTTCAACATCGGGGTAAACAAGCTCCCCCTTTGGTGGAAATGGAACTGGCCCCTCAAGATATTCGCCTGGTACAAGTTGATTTTCTCTATCCACCGGACTCAACACCTCCGCAGGTGTTGACGGTTGAAACTCAACGGTAATGACTCTGGTGCTCTGTCAAGAATTTTTTGAGGGTTTTCAACCCTCAAAAAATAAACGCTATAAAGCTTCTGACTCGTCAACTTTATAATTGACGGACTGCTAGGCATGGCGTTTTTGGTGCCATTTCCAAGCATGAGTCAGAATCAGTTCTAGATCGGCATATTGCGGTTGCCAATCTAGAAGTTTGCGGGCTTTGGCGGCGCTGCCAATGAGGATGGCGGGATCTCCGGCTCGTCGATATCCTTCAATGACTGGAATGGGTAAGCCAGTCACTTTTTTGGCCATCTCAATCACTTCTCGAACAGAGAACCCATCTCCATTACCCAAGTTAAAGACAGTCGTTTCTCCGCCAGCCAGCAAATATTCTAGACCTAGAACATGCGCTTGCGCGAGGTCGGTAACGTGGATATAGTCACGAACACAGGTGCCATCTGAGGTTTTATAGTCGGTTCCAAAGATGGTGATGGTGTCTCTTTTGCCTAAAGCGGTCAATAGGACCAGCGGAATGAGATGGGTTTCTGGGTCGTGATCTTCGCCGAGGCGACCTTCTGGATCAGCACCAGCGGCGTTGAAGTAACGGAAGCGTACGGAGCGCAGGCCATAGGCTTGATCAAAGTCAGTGAGAATTTTCTCGACCATGAACTTCGACATGCCATAGGGGTTAATGGGATCCTGGGGATGTTCTTCAGGGATGGGAATTTGGTTGGGGTTGCCGTAGGAGGCGCAGGTGGAGGAGAAGACGAAGGTAGATACTTTGGCTGCTAGCATCGCTTCTAGAAGGGTGAGGGTACCCAGGACATTGTTGTGATAGTATTTGGCCGGGTCTTCAACGGATTCACCAACGTAGGCATAGGCGGCAAAATGTATGACTGCGGTAATGTTGTGCTGAGCAAAAATTTGGTCGAGGAGGGTGCGATCGCAAATATCCCCCTCAATCAATTCAACTTGTAATACGGAATCAACAATGTCTCGATGACCGTAAACAAGGTTATCCAAAACGATCACCCCATAGCCTGCTTGTTGCAACGCTAATACAGTGTGTGATCCAATGTAACCGGCACCCCCAGTTACCAATACAGTGGGTTTATTCATTTATGCTGAGTGTTTTAAGAAACCTTTTTGAGTCTTTGCCAACCAATGCATCACCTGCTCCCCGATAGATGTATCGTCTAGACGATCAATTTCACGGATTCCCGTCGGACTAGTGACATTGACTTCTGTTAAGTATCCGCCAATCACATCAATGCCGACAAACATCAAGCCATCTCGCTGAAGGACTGGGGCTAGTTGAGCACAAATTGCCTGGTCTCGCTCTGTAATTAACGCTGGCATGACTTGTCCCCCTGTAGCCATGTTGCCTCTAAATTCTTGACCTCTGGGCACCCGGTTAACCGCCCCCAGAGGCTGACCGTCTAAGAGAATAATGCGTTTATCCCCTTGCTGGGCTTCTGGTAAATAAATTTGAACCATTACAGGCTCTTGGCCGCGATGGGTACTAATTTCGATCAAAGAGTTGAGATTGCGATCTTCAGCTTGGAGCAAGAGAATCCCTTCCCCGGCCTTACCCCCCAAGGGTTTAAGAACAGCCTTTTCTTTTTTGTGTACGAAATCGAGAATGACCGCTTTATTTTGAGTGACGATGGTTTCAGGGATCACATCCTGAAACTGCAACGCATACATTTTCTCGTTAGCGGCTCTCAGTCCTTGAGGGTGGTTGATGATCAGGGTGAGATGGGGATCAATATAGTCTAGAAGATAGGTGGCATAGAGATAGGTCACTGTCACAGGCGGATCCTTACGCATCCAGACCGCATTCATTTGCGAGAGGGGCTGGAGCTGAGACGATCCCAGGGTAAACCAATCTGCTGGTGCTACCCACACGCCATCGACAAGGCAAACAGGCTTGAGGGATACAGGCGTCAGGGTTGCCCAAGCTTGACCCTCAAGGATGCTGAGCTGATCAAACTGGGTAATCCATACCTCATGATCCTGTGCTTGAGCAGCCTCCATCAAAGCGACGCTGGTATCATGTCCAGGATCTAAGTTTTCAATGGGATCAATAATAAATGCTAGCTTCACGCAGCACCCTTTAAGCTTGCAACAGCGGATCTAGTCTACCTTGTCCTTCTAAGGCATAAAGGTCATCACAACCCCCAACAGGGTGATCATTAATGAAGATTTGTGGCACAGAACGTCGACCTTGCGCCCGCTCAGCCATTTGAGCACGGGCAACTTCATCCCCATCAATAGCATATTCTACAAACTCTACGCCTTTATCAGAAAGTAGGTGCTTGGCTTGGATACAAAATGGGCAAGTTGCCCAGGTATAAATCTCAACTTTTGCAGCCATATTGTACACAGCTCACCAAAATAAACCAGCAACAGCCCGTCCCATATTATTGGGTTGCAGGGCATCAACAGCAGCCGTAGGTTCAAAACCACAGTGCATCATACAATCTTGACATTTGGGATTTCCACTGGCTCGTCCATAGTGCTCCCAATCGGTATTATCTAGCAACTCTTGAAAGGATTCATAGTGGCCTTCATTCAAAAGATAGCAAGGTTTCTGCCAACCCAAAACGCTATAGCTAGGCATTCCCCAAGGCGTACATTCATAATCCTTCTCTCCCGTTAGAAAATCTAGGAATAAGGGATTGTGATTAAAATTCCATTTCTTCTGACCCGCTCTAAAGGGAGCAAGAATTTGCTGAAATAGGGTTCGGGTTTGTTCCCTTTTGAGAAAACGATCTTGGTCAGGTGCCCATTCATAGCTATAGCCAGGGGAAATCATCATTCCATCTATCCCCAGAGAACTAACAAAGTCAAAGAATTCATGCATCTGATTCGGATCAGCTCCATCAAATATGGTCGTATTGGTGGTTACCCGGAATCCTTTGGCCTTGGCAGCTTTGATCGCCGCAACCGCCACATCAAATACGCCCTCGCGATCAACACAGTGATCATGCTGTTCCTTCAATCCATCTAAGTGGATACTAAAGGTCAAATAGGGTGAGGGCTTGAATTCATGTAGATTTTTCTCTAGCAAGATGGCATTACTACAGAGGTAAACAAATTTTCGGCGGGCTACTAACCCCGCTACAATCTCATCGATTTGAGGGTGGAGTAAGGGCTCACCACCAGGAATTGACACTACAGGCACACCACACTCTTCAACGGCGGCAAAGCATTGCTCTGGGGTGAGATTTTGACGCAAGACCTCGGCTGGATGTTGGATTTTGCCACAACCTGAGCAAGCCAAGTTACACCGAAACAACGGTTCCAACATCAGAACCAAGGGAAAGCGCTTACGACCCCTCATGCGTTGAGTGACAATGTAGGTGCCGATGTCTAAGGCTTCTTTTAAACTGACGGACATGGGTTCAACTCCTTACAGCCGGATTCTTACAAGAGATCCTTGGGAAAAAACTATAACATTTTGTAAAACCATAGGCGTAACGATGATCTTACAGAGATGTTGACGGAGGCTTGATGCATTTGCTCCATCCCCACTTAGATAGAATATGGGTCGAACATTTAATGCCCACTTCTCAAACGATACATGAGACCCATCATGACTGCCCACAAAGGGTATGATTTTGCATGGTGAACCTCATATGAGTTGTTTATGATGAGCTATAAAACTGAGACCGCCCCTGCTATGTCCAACGAAGATGAAAGCCTTAACTATACAGATGTCATTGCCACCGTCATCTCTAGTCTTGATCAACACAATAATATTTTGGTTAATTCCACTGAGGAGGGTCACATCTGGAAGTTCAAGTACGGCTCGGTTGATGTTTACATTCAGTTGACGGGTAGCTCAGAAGATGACACGTTCACGGTCTGGTCACCCGTCTTGGCATTGCCTGTGCAGAATGAGACTAACCTCATGCGTAAATTGCTGGAGTTGAACTGGCTAAGTACCTTCGAAGCCCATTTCAGTATGTTTAATCAGCAGGTGGTGGCGGTTACCAGTCGATCGGTGGCTGACTTGTCACCCGGTGAAATTTCTCACTTGATTACCTTGGTGGCCACGATCGCAGATGATCACGATGAAGGGTTACAAACAGAGTTTCCCACCGCTACGGTTTAAACCTTGAACTGGCGACTCATTCCGGTTCTTGATGCTTCAGGCTCAATGCAAATGGCGATTGACCGTTGGCTGTTTGCGCAATGCTGCCGGGGATTGATGCCACCGACGCTGCGTTTTTATACCTGGACCCCTGCGGCTATCTCTTTAGGCAAAAATCAGCGGCATTGGCCTAATCATTGGCAAGACTTAACCTGGCAAGGGCAACCTGTGGATCTGGTGCGGCGGCCTACGGGCGGGCGGGCTGTTTTACATGCGGGAGATTTATGTTATGCGATCGCACTCTCATCTCCCAGCACCCATCGTCGTCAAGCCTATCAATCCCTCTGTCAATTTTTAATCCAGGGTTGGCAAACTTTGGGGATTGCTCTGCAACTTGGCAATGCTTGTCGCAGCGATACCCACAATCCTAATTGCTTTGGCACCGCTACGAATGCTGATCTAGTCTTGAGGAACGGGTTTAAACTGGTTGGCAGCGCCCAAGTTTGGCAAGGAAATACCGTTTTGCAACATGGCTCAATGCGGCTGCGCCCCTGTCAGGATTTGGTAAAACAGGTATTTGGTGTGCAGCACTGTGCTGAGGCTGAAGAACTGCCATTCATTGCCCAATTGCCAGAGTCAGTGATCACAGCCCATCTCATTCAAGCGATCCAATCCTGTTTCGCCATTGAGATGGATCGCCAACCCCTCTGCCCCCAAGAATGGCGAGAGGTGCAAGCCTTTGCTCAATGAGAGGCTGTTTGAGAAGCAGCAAGCCCCGTCCAGGGTTGAATCTACGCATCTTAAAGTTTTAGGAGGTTGCGATCGCAGGTCTATTCGGGCAGTTGATCGGGGTCAATGCCTTGCGATCTTAAAAACGCTGCCAGTCGTTCTTGTTGTTTTTGTGCTTGTTCAGCGCGCTGCTGTGCTTGCTCTTTAGCTTGTCGTTCTTGCTCTTCTGGCAAGGGTATCAGATCTCCATCCGCACTCAACCAACGTAACTGCTGCTCATGGATACCCAGGTATAAACCGAGCTGTTCACTCCATAGCCAACCCTTATCTGTAGGGATGATTGCTTCATATCGTCCATTG
>JAAUSG010000031.1 GCA_012034055.1 Leptolyngbyaceae cyanobacterium RU_5_1
AGAATCCGGGCATGGTTCATTTTGTAGGCAGCAACTTTGCCTGTTGTGCTGAGTTGCTCCAACTCTTCTCGTTCTTGAGCAGTTAGAGAGACGATGTATTTCTTTTTCGCCATGAATCTTGGGTAAAAGGGGATAGCTCAAATTATCAACCGATTCACCCCTCAAATCAAAGCTGACAGTCCACTAGGGTTGGGTTAAAGGGTGGCTACATGGAGATTGATGTCATTACTACATTGGGACTTACGGCAGGAGTTCTGACGACGATCGCCTACCTACCGCAACTGATTAAAACCTGGCAGTCAAAATCGGCCGCCGACCTATCCTGGAGTATGCTGATTGTTCTATGCACCGGAATTATTTTGTGGTTGGTCTATGGCGTCATTGTTCACGATATCCCGCTGATTGCTGCAAATGTCGTCACCTTCATCTTTGCCTCCATTATTCTAGTTCTCAAAATTTGCTATAAGTAACCAGAGCTTATGTGGTAGTGGGTGATGGGTAGTAGAAAGCTAACAGTTTCAGCCAATTACCAATTACCAATTACCAACCTAAAAGATTGCTGATCATTTGATAATTGCGACCGGGTAGTCGGGGTTTTTGAGATTTGGGATCAGGCGTTGATTTTTGCAGTCAGGGAGCAAATCCAGAAGTTCCAGAACAACCTGACCAATTAACACTTCATCCCCAACAACAAGTGCTTCAAGGGTTGTTTTTCGCCCTTCAAGTTCGATATTGACAGGCTCAGTCACTCCAACGGGTTCCTCATAGTCATTTGCATATCGAGCGATTTGCTGACCTTGAATTTTCAAGCCAAGTTGCTGGGCGATCTTAGGTGGCACTACAAGCGTCAATGCACCTGTATCGACAAGTCCTTCAGCTTCGCACTCCCGCAAATGGCGAGGTGCAAGCGAACCTCGATTGACCAAGGCCTTGGCGATCGCATTCGTCAACTTAACCTTTACACGAACAGCTTTGCTCATCTGCTCGTCAACACCCGCCAGATGATGAACAGTGTAAACCCCAAATAGCCAAACACCATAACCCAATCTTGCCACCCAGCAGGAAGCATCAAACCAGTATCCATATTCACTCTTCACCATTCACCATTCACCATTCACTCTTCACCTAATCTGGAAACGCCGTTCCAATCGAGGGATCTCGGATATACAGTCCCAACGTCAGCGATCGCAGCACCTCATCCCAGACAGGCGTCAGGCGATCGGCATCGTCTGCCCAGTAATCGAACGTAATCAGACATTGGACGTTCGATCCTAGCCCAATGCAAATTCGGGAATAGGCTTCTCGCTTTTCCTCAGGATCAATAAACTTCAGCTCAGTCCAAACAATTCGGGCCGTCTGGCGCTTGAGCGTGATGACTTCGCCTCTGGCAATCACCTCGCGATCGTCGTCATCTGCAATGCGGCGCAGGGTCTGAGCAAGCGGAAACTGGCTCCAATCTGCAGGTGGAAGTCGGTTGAAGGACACTTCCAGGCGACAATCATCATCAGGGGGAGCCTTGTCCAGAAACTTGAATGATTTGGTATCTGGCTCAAAATGCCAGTTTTGAGGTACGTCGAAACGCACAGCGCCGCGATCGGCAACGAAAATTTTATAACCAGGCTTGGTTTGCCAGCGATGATTATCCTTAAGTTCCAGCGTTTCTTTAAGCCACTTGGGGGTACCTTTACGTTTTGCCATACGGTTTGCAACCCATATTGAGGAGTCTACTGCTTCGATCATGATCCGCGATCGCCCTTCACGGTTTCTGCTCTCAGTATAGCGATCGTCCTTTCTCGCGTAATCAGGACTACTGGACAATCAAGGTTTTGGGGATTTAGACCGCGATCGCGTCAACTGAACCAAACTGAAGTTTGCAAAGGGCTTTCAGGACTTGAACCAGTTTAAGTGAGCGATCTTCATCTAACAAATACAGTTCTGGTAGAAGATGGTATGTCGAAAGATTACCTTTTTGAAGGCGGACAAACAAAAATTGCAAACCATTCGTAACTACACCCCAAACAATCGGCTGCTGGTTTAGGCTTTTGTGAGCATAGGTCAGCAGTTGAGGTAGCCCTTGACGAACTTCAATGGAACTGTTCTTGGTTTCAATCACTAATGCCCAAAATGGCGCACCAGCTTCTGAATATTGGACTGAACTTAGCGCCAAAAGGTCTAACCGTCCTGAAATCTTGGTGTCTTCGTCTTCAACGATAATTTCAAGGCTGGTTTCCATCGTCAACCGAATTGGAACATCGTAAAAACCAGTCAATCGCAAGAGGGGTGCAAGGCTCAAGAACTTAACCAGTCCCTCAGAAATCTTTTCTTCAAGAAGATAGCGTCGAAAATCAGCACGAATTTTTGACAAGTCTTGCTGTTCCGCCTCAGTCAACGGTTCTAAAGGGAGTGCAGGTATTTGTGATTTATCTAGTTGCTCTTCTAGATGTAGCAACCGATGCACATCCCGTAACGTTAGCTTGCTTGCATCAACAGCCTGCATGGTCTTCGTGCCTGTTCGTGTTTTCTAATGATAAAGCTTCCTTTTGAAGAGCTACTGGATCGCCATACCCCTTTATCCAGCTTGCTCAATCCTCTCCCTTGTAGGTTGATGACCAGCCAAACAGCTTTCGCAATCGTTGTGAGGGATTAAATTTGAACACACAGCTATCGCGCTTTTCCTGAATGTAGAAGGTGCCAAAGTCACGTAAAGTAACACTCTCACGCTGCTTCAGTGATTGGTAAATTTCCTCAGTTGTGGCGTCAATGATCGCTTCAACCGCATCCGCATCCCCGCCAACCCGCTTCGTCACTCGTCTGACAAGCTCTTGCTTATCAATTTTCTTATCAATGGCCATCGCTAGAACTGCTCATTCGGCTTGCCATGATGATAGGGCGATCGCACCACCAGCGATCGCCCTTTAGAAAACTCATCCCTTGAACTAACGTCCGGCGGCAGCAGGCATTCCTAAAATGTCCTCGATTCTTGGCATTTCCTCCAGCGAAATTACCCGACCTTCGTCTTCAAAACCGGCAATCTGATCGAAGTTGAGGTAGCGGTAGAGGTCTGCGGCATAGGGGTCAATTTTCTGGGCGGCGATCGCCAGATACTCGTCCAATGTGGGAATCCGTCCCAGCAATGCGCAAACTGCCGCTAACTCTGCTGAACCGAGGTAGACCTTGGCATCTTTGCCCATCCGATTATTGAAGTTGCGCGTCGAGGTGGAGAACACCGTAACGCCATCGGCAACTCGGGCCTGATTGCCCATGCAGAGAGAACATCCAGGCATTTCGGTTCTCGCTCCCGCCGCCGCAAAGGTGCCGTAGTAACCTTCTTCGCGCAGTTGCTTCTCATCCATCCGGGTGGGTGGGCAGATCCAGAGGCGCACCTTGGTTGATCCTGCTCCTTCCAGCACTTTGGCAGCCGCCCGGTAGTGACCAATGTTGGTCATGCAGGAGCCAATGAAGACTTCATGGATCGGATCACCCGCACATTCAGACATCAGCTTGATGTTGTCCGGGTCATTGGGAGCGGCCACGATCGGTTCTTTAATTTGATCCAGATCCACCTCAATCACTTCGGCGTATTCCGCGTCTGCATCGGCTTCCATCAACGTCGGATTTGCCAGCCACTGCTCCATTTTGGCGACACGGCGCAGGATCGTGCGGGCATCCCCGTATCCCCGCGCCACCATGTTTTCCAGCAACGCCACGTTCGATCGCAGATACTCAGACACGGTTTCGACACTCAATTTGATTGTGCATCCGGCACAAGAGCGTTCTGCCGTCGCGTCGGTTAACTCAAACGCCTGCTCCAGCTTCAGATCCGGCAACCCTTCCATTTCCATAATCCGACCGGAGAAGACATTCTGTTTGTTCTCCTTGGCAACCGTCAGCAGTCCGCGCTGAATTGCGGCGTAAGGAATCGCGTTGACAATATCGCGCAGGGTGACACCGGGCTGCAACGTGCCCTTGAAGCGCACCAGAACCGATTCGGGCATATCCAGAGGCATCACCCCCAAGGCAGCGGCAAAGGCGACTAACCCGGAACCGGCTGGAAAGGAAATGCCCAGCGGAAAGCGAGTGTGGGAGTCGCCGCCCGTCCCAACGGTATCTGGCAGCAGCATCCGGTTTAGCCAGGAGTGGATGATGCCGTCACCTGGACGCAGAGAAACGCCACCCCGGGAGTTGATGAAATCGGGAAGCTCTTTATGAGTCTTGATGTCCACTGGTTTCGGATAGGCGGCCGTGTGGCAGAAGCTTTGCATCACCAAATCCGCGCCAAAGCCCAGACAGGCCAGCTCTTTCAGTTCGTCACGAGTCATCGGACCAGTCGTATCTTGGGAGCCGACGGTTGTCATAATCGGTTCACAGTAAGTGCCGGGACGCACACCGGGTAGACTACAGGCTTTACCCACCATCTTTTGGGCCAGCGTGAACCCTTTACCTGTATCCTCTGGCAATTTGGGACGAACAAACACAGAGCTGGGTTCAAGTCCCATTGCTGTGCGGATTTTATCCGTCAAGGTGCGCCCAATTAGGAGGGGAATCCGGCCACCGGCACGGACTTCATCCAGGATAGTGTCGGGTTTGAGGGTAAAAGTGGAAATGATGTCACCCGTTTCATTGGTGATTTCGCCTTTGTAAGGATAGATCGTGATCACATCACCTGTTTCCAGTTGGGTAACGTCGCACTCGATCGGCAGGGCACCGGAATCTTCAGCCGTGTTGAAGAAGATCGGCGCAATCTTTCCACCCAGAATGTAGCCCCCGGTGCGCTTGTTGGGAACAAAAGGAATGTCGTCGCCAATGTGCCAGAGGACTGAGTTGATCGCAGATTTGCGGGAGGATCCAGTTCCGACGACATCGCCCACATAAGCAACGGGATGTCCTTTGTGCTTCAGTTCCGCGATCGCATCCAATCCTCCTGGCATCCGAGTTTCCAGCATTACCGTAGCGTGCAGGGGGATATCAGGACGGGTGGTGGCGTGGGGGGCGGGTGAAAGGTCGTCAGTGTTGGTTTCGCCGGGAACCTTGAAGACGGTAACCGTGATCGATTCAGGAAGCTTGGGACGACTGGTGAACCAGTCGGCCTTTGCCCAGGATTCCATGACTTTCTCGGCGTAGGAGTTGCCAGTTTTTGCCAATTCTTCAACATCGTGAAACGCATCGTAGACCAGCAAGGTTTTGCTGAGGGCGATCGCAGCCGTTGCAGCCAATTCCGCCTCTGAAGATTGCAGCAGTTCAATCAACGAGTGGACATTGTAGCCGCCCATCATTGTGCCCAGCAGCTCAACGGCGTATTTAGGCGAAACCAACGGGCTGGTGACTTCCCCTTTGGCGTTCACGGAGTGTGCGCTCTGCGCAATTGCTGTCAAAAACCCTGCCTTCACATAGGCTGCCTGATCTACACCAGGCGGCACGCGATCGCGCAGCAATGCCAACAAAAACTCTTCCTCACCAGCAGGCGGGTTCTTCAACAGTTCGCCCAACTCAGACATCTGCTGGGCATCCAAAGGAAGCGGAGGGACGCCCAGAGCAGCGCGTTCGGCAATGTGTTGGCGGTAAGATGCAAGCATAGTTCAGGTCTCTAGAGTAGCGTTACACAAGTTTTGATTGGGTGCAGGTGATCGCCAAAAGCTAAGAGTACCGTTGCCAGATCACCTTTGCGGTTTAGATTGATACGTAACGGAAGCAAGCTCAAACCCTGCACCATTGAATTCATCCAGTTACAATCGCGAGTGGCGATCGCGATCCACTAGGATAAGGCATCATCGATACCTCCAGTATCGCTCGTTTAACAAGCATCTGCTGTCACTGCTGACGGTATTGGTGATTGGGCCAAATTCTTGCTGTAAATTTTCCGGTGACGTAAGGGCAGGTTTTGCCAAAGGTCTGGCTGAGATCTCCAGTTTGTCTACTAAACCTGCCCTTACAGAGGCCGTCCGTCACCAGAAAATTTACAGGTGGTTAGGAGATAAAGAAAGGAATGATTAGTGAATCTGTCAGATTTGAAGGTGAACCCCCTAAATTGAATAACTTCTTCTGATGTTTCAGGGGGGTGACAAACCTGTGTCAGTGGTCTATTATTAAATAGTGTGAGGAGCGAACCAGCGAGAGTGCCGAGACGAAACACGGAAAGTCGTCGGCACTCTTTCTGATCTTAAAGAAACTTTTAATGACCAAGACCTTGACTCCCCCGATTTCCTTAATTCCCTCACAATTCTTTGATGCAACTTAGAATCGTAGATTTAATAACTCCGAATTCTTGCGTAGGATGTGTTAGCGCAGCGTAACGCATCGTTGTCAAAGAGCAGATGCGTTACGGCTACCGCCTAACACATCCTACAAAATTCGATGTTATTGAATTCTCATTCCTATTAGCGATCCATTAGCTCCTTAAGGACAAAAGCATTTCACTAAATACGACAGCGGTTTGAGGACGTTCTTGCTGCATTTGGTGTAAAGCAGTGTGGGTTAACTGATACACACAACTGTCAGAATCGGCGATCGCGGTTGTTTGGTGAACCGCCTGGGTGTAGAAATCCACTTCTCCGATAAGCTTGCCTGAGCCAAATACTTGCACGGGTTTGGTTCGTCCACCGATCAATTCAATCACCGTGCTGAGTTGCCCCAGTTCTACAAAATAAATAGCATTGGCGGGATCGCCCTGACGGAACAGGATTTCCCCCTCATGAATGATTCGTTTCTCTAAATAGGTGAGGAAGGGAGTGACCTGTTCGGGATCTTTAAACAACGTTTTGAGGCGTAACCCCAACGGCAGGTAGCGATGGCGACGGGTTTTGCTGATCAGTTTTTGTAAACCGGAGCAGGCATGAGTAAGTGGCGACGTTCCAGCGCCGAGCCATTCCCACCCCCAAAAAGCTGCACGAATTCAGCCGTCGTATAGGGGTTGTACCAGGACTGCAGATAGACTTGCTTTGGGATGATCAGCAAATCCACGTCTTGTTCTGCAACCACCCGCGCATTTCGCAGAGAGCCTCTAATCGCTGACGTATTCCCAATCTGTACCCACGGTTGAGCCGGAACGGCCTGATAGCCTCCCAGGGGAAAGATCTTTAAACCAGCACTCATGGGAATGTAGATAAAACTTGCGGGTGAGTTCGCTTCGAGCAACACCTCTCCTGCGTTCACGGTCATCAGTCTGACTTCAGAAAAAGCTTGGGTCAGGTTCAGGTGATCTACTTTCTGCCCTGATTTGGCCATTTGACTCAGAATGGATTGTTGATCGTTCAGGTTCCAGACTGGTGCGATCGCGGACAGGTAGCGTTCAACCTCTGCCGTGTCTGCATTTTGCAAGGAAGCAACCGGACGACAAGCATCGGCGATCGCGGGATTAATTCGGCTCAGTTCCTCACACACCGCAACGGCAAATTCTGGGTTATCATCCACCCCTTCCAGCAGGAGTTGCATGTCGCAGGCTAGCTTTTTCACAGGCAACGGGCTGCCAGAGTCAGCGGGCCGGGTGAAACTGCCAACCACATCTGCCTGGATGTCGTTGATTACAACAGCGGCGCTGTGAACTGCCCACTGAACCGCATCTGCACTGGAAAAGAAACCGCGATCGAAGGTGACGCGCAAATTTCCCTCTCGGTCTAAATCGCACCCCGTAATGTTTGCCTCTCCAGCCGAGATGGGATCTTTCCCTTCGAGTAGAAACAGTTTGCTGCCATCGGCCGATCGCAGTCCATAAACCGCGTTTGCCGTGTGGCGATTGACAAAGACTTCATAGCCTGCTGAGGTTTTAAAGGTCTGTCCGCGCTGTCGTAACGCATCGGCACAGCGGAGTGCCCGCAGCGTATCAATCACGTCCAGCACCAATACGTGCAAGTCGGGTTCTGAGCTAATTAACCACTGAAACGACTCCTGGACAAAATTCTGATAATAGCGATCGAGATTGGGGTTGTTTGTCTGGGCATTTGGAGCTGCTGCCCATTGGGCCAGTTCTGTTGTTGCCTGTTCCAAATCATTCGTTAACCAGCTTAGAGTTTCTGCAGTGGATTTTTGCTGAGTCGCCTGAGTTAATTTCTGTTGTGCTTTTGCAAGTTGCTGCTGGTGATACAGGAGATGCAAGTCGGTATTGAGACGGGTTTGCATCGTTTCTCGCAGCAGGTGTACATCGTTTAATATTGCGATCGAAATCTTGCTTTTGCTATGAGCGATCGACAGCGCCAGCATTTCCCGCAGCACGCATTGAGGCTTTTGATGCAATTTGCTAAGTGCAGGTAAGTTGCTGAGTCGCCAGGCAACATTGCCAGAGTTTTCCTGCCAGAGCAAATCAATCAAGGGATCAAATTCATGAGTGTAAACAAGTTGAGCAGCGAACTCTGGATGCATTGCTCGTCCAAAGGCAGAAAAGTCGCGCATCCCAATGTCATGGAGATAAGCCAGCATGACGCCATACCCCAGCATAAATTCCAACCGGCTCTCCTGACGTTCCGGAATTAATAATCCATTAATGTGCTGCAGAACTTGTGTAATTTTGCTGGCAATGTCCCGTCCGTGAACAATTCCATGATCAGAATAGAGAGCAACATGAGTGAGTGGATCTGCGAAGAAACTTTCATCATTGATGATTTCCTCCAGCATAGATTGCTCTGTCACTTTGCCATAGAAATTCGCTTCAATGTAGTCCGTGAAGTCCGCTGGCAAATGAATAGCGATCAGAGGTTTCATGACGATTTTTCTTAGAGGATGTTTTAAAAGTCCTACTGTCTGTAGCAAAACGTGAAAGATCCCCCTTTTCTTGTATGCCCGAAGGGCTTTAAACCCCCTTAACAAGGGGGACTTTGAACCGATTTCCCCCCTTATTAAGGGAGGCTAGGGGGGATCGCTGAGTGCTTAACATCACAAACCATACCTTTGCAAACATCCTCTTACAAACCCTGTCTCTCCAGATTAGCGCGTTAGGCTGGTCAGTTCTTGTTGTAAGTAAGTCAGACGGTTTGCCAGAAGAGCGTTCATCCATTCACTAAATAAGGCCGCAACTTCGGGTTGTTCATTCCGCATTCGGTTCAAGGCTTGGGTGCGAAGACGGTAAAGGGTGCTGGGTTGGCTGGCGATCGCAGACAGCGCGTAGGGAATTTGGGTATAGAATTCCACTTCACCCACCGTTGTCCCCGCGCCCAGCGCTTGTATCCGCTGTTCTTTGCCGTTCTTGAGATCGATCACCGTCCTAATTTCCCCCGACTCAACAAAGTAAAGTGCCTCTGGGGTATCTCCCTGATGAAATAGATAGTTTCCCGCTTCGATCTGCATCGATTCTAAATACTTCATCAGTCTGGAGATTTGCTTACTGTCCTCCACGGTGAGGAATGTCTTTAATTGCAGCGATAGCGGTAAGAACCGGGAGCGACGATATTTACTGGCTTCCAACAGTTGGTTCTCACACCACTCCATGCCGCGATCGAGGTCAGAGAACACCTGAAAGTGAGGACTATCCGGCGTCAATGCTCCCCCTTGACGCAGGGAATGTTCCAGCGCTGGCGATAGATTGGTGAGAATGAGCTGGAGCTGCTGTTTATGAGCGAATTGCTTGAGTTTGACAAAGCTAACCACCGCCGAGGAATCCAGTCCAGTCACCCAATGAAAATCAAGCACGATGAATTGCAGGATCGGTGGACTGGGGGCATAAACACGCTGACGGATCTGGGTTAGCAACCGATGGGCTGTCCCAAAAAAGATGAATCCCTGCAGGGTCAACACATAAATCTGCTCCCCTTGTTCACGCAGCATTCGCTCCTGGTTAAATGGGCGTTTGCGATGACTACTGAAACTGGCTCCAGACAGCGTATAACGAGCGACATCAATGCGACTGTAATTCAGAACAAACAGACTAATGGAGATCACTAAACCGACAAATACACCCATAACAAACCCAAACAAAACCACGATCGCCATAATCAACAACACGATCGCGTAGTCCACTTTGGGCAACTTAAACCAACCATCATACAATTGCAAGACCAGCAACTCTAACCCAATGAACAACAGCAAACCACCCAGAACCAACTTCGGAAAGAAGGACAAAAAAGACACACCGATGAGCAAAAACATCAGGTAGATCAGTGCCACAATCACCCCGACCCACCGGCTTTTGACTCCCATTTTTTCGGGCAGTAGCGATGTGACAGCGTGGCTGCCGACCATACCGCCTAGCAAACCAGAAAGCAAACAGCCAACTCCGGTTGCCTGCAAGTCCTGATTCAGGTCCATATCTCGTTCAGACACCAACTCCAACACACTGGAAACCAGTAGCAGTGAAAGGGGTGTGACGAACATCAAGGTTGTGATATGCCCCAACTGGGGGACGATCGCAGACCAGTTGGCATGCGATAACGCCAATACGCTGAATGACTTCCACATACTCGTTTCAGGAAACGGACCTAACAACCAGCCCGTCTGGGATGCTTGAGCGATCGACGTATGGGTGAGCCATAAGACCAGGTAAAACAGCGCGATCGCGGCAACAGCACTGACCGGTAAGAGCCAGAAGGGCATGAAACGGCGGGTAATCAGCACGAGCAGCACGGCATACACGAGAGCCGGAAGCCAACGCAGCAGCATGTCTGCCTGAAAGAGGGGAACCAGGGTTGTCCAACTCAGGCTCAAATTGGTCAAGACCAAACAGCTACCACTGGTGATCAAAAAATCCGATTCCTGCCAGAAACCCACCCACCACTGGGTAGGGAAGGAACCGAATTAGCTCACCCAGTTTGAAGTGTCCCAGCGCAAACAAGAATGCGCCAGTCAGCAGTGAGGACAGGGCGATCGCCACAATGATGGTCAGCAACGTGTCCTCGCGGGTTGCAGTGGCAGGCATGGATTGGGCGATCGCGCCAGCCATTGCCCCCAAAATCGTCACCTGTTCCGCAAGCGGAAAGGCAATCAGTCCGACAAACGAGCTACGCATTGCCAAAACGCTGCCAACGACTGCTGCACTGAGCATCGTCATGCTAATTCCAACGGGCAAAAATGACTCTAGCGATCCCGCAAACACCAGGGCTGCCATTGGAATAATCTCAGTCAGCACCATCGTTACCCCCATCACTACACCTGCTGCGAGGATGGGAAGCCAAGGTTGGGTCTGCAATTCCTGTTTCAATGACGAAAACATCGCCTCACCTCTTATCATTAGTAGGATGTAAGGGTTCGATAGTTGATGGTTATTCACATCATTCTTCTGATTAAAAATCATTGCATTAATGGCGATGGTTGAAACAGGTTCACACTATTTTTTTATAAACGCTAAAATCTTGACCCGTTGTTTCATTGCCAATAGATGCAATCACATTCAGACGAGCAAAAACTAGGATGTTATGATATTGTCAGGTTTTTTATCAACATTTAGACACGAATTAGGTAGCGTTTGAGGGCTACATGCATGGCTCAAATATTTGGAAATTTCAGTGATCAACTGTCTGTTAGTCAAGAATATTTGACGATTGTTTTGTCCCCCAGTTCTGCTCCCTTACAACAACGCTGGCATAACAACGGTTTGTCGGCTGATTTTATGGCGGACTATTTCGCCACCTTTTTTCCTAGAAGCGAGGAGTCAGTCTCAAACAACAACAGCAAAGTCAAGATAAAAAGTATCGTTAGCTTTATCGCAAATGAATTGTTAGAGAATTCAATGAAATTCAGTGATTATGCAACTGGTTATCCCATTAGTATCACGTTGCAATTGCATGAAGATGGGCTTGTTTTTCTGGCAACCAACAGTCTTAATGTTCATGCTGTCCATCACTTTCAGTCCCTGATCCAGGAGATAACGGCTGGAGATCCCCGTGAACTGATGATTCACCGATTAGAGAAGAACTTTGAGGAGCAAAACAATGATACCTCTGGCTTGGGGCTGTTAACCATGATGAGTGACTATTTGGCCAGGATAGGCTGGAAGTTTGAGACGATTCAGAAAGATCCGGAAATTGTTACTGTGACAACGATGGTGTCCTTAGGGCTGTAGTTGTCTAAGTTGTGATGGGTCGAGATCTGCAAAAATAGAGGGTTTAAGGGAATGGAGATTACAACTGAGAAATATAGCGTCCAGTACGATGCAACGGCCAAAATTGTCACCTGTCGGGGCGCTCTACGATTAGCCGGGATGGACGAATACGCGCCTATTGTGCAGTTACTCGATCAGGTGATTGAAGATCATCCATCCATTCTGATGCTGAATTTGCAAGAGTTAGAATTCCTGAATAGTTCGGGAATCAATGTGTTGTCAAAGTTTGTCCTAAAAGTACGAGGGCAAAAGGATATACGTCTAGTTGTGCAAGGCTCAAATGCCATTACCTGGCAGGAACGGTCTTTAACAAACCTACAGCGTCTGATGCCGCAGTTGGAATTAACGTGGGAGTAGGGGCAGGTTTTGCCAAAGGCCTCGTTAAGCTGCCCAAATTGTCTACCAAACCTGCCCCTACAGCGATCGTCCATCACCAGGAAATTTACAGGTGGAAGGACTTTACTTTTCGGTAAATGTCCACACACCACTCCAGTTAGCAGGAACCCCTTTTTCTAAAAGTTGCTGAATCCGCTCCAGGTAAAGCCTGGCAGTTTTGTCTTGGGGATTTCTCTCCAGTACCACTTCAAAATGCTTTTTTGCATTACCAAAGTTACCTTGACAGTACTGCTGGCAGCCCTGCTCAAAGATGTTCGATGTTTGAATTTTTAGAGTCCGAATTGGCTCTACCTCTGCATCCAGCACCTCATAAATGGCGATCGGTTCTGTCCAGCCTTTGACGATCGCCCGATCCACGAAGCGAATCTGGTACTGTTCAGGATGATTCAGGCGTTGGCGCACCTCTTCTGAAATCAATACCGATACTCCATAATGCTTGGTCAATCCTTCCAGGCGGGCCGTAAGCGTGACGTTGCTCGATAAAGCATCTCCCTCAATCCGGTTTATTTCTCCCACCATACCCACCATCATGTGCCCAGCATGGATGCCAATCCCAACATTGAGCGGTAAATATCCCTTTGCTGCGCGTCTCTGATTATAATCTTGCACTTGCTTGAGCTTGGCAATTCCTGCCTGAATGGCATCATCAACCCCGTCCGGAAAAATTGCCATCAAGCCATCGCCCAGGTACTTGACGATGAATCCATTGTGATTGCGAATCTCTGGACTGACTCGTCTTAAATAAGCATTGATGAAGTCAAAGCTTTCTTGAGGCGTCATTTTCTCAGAAAAGCTGGTGAACGAGCGAATATCGGAAAACATGACTGCCATCTCTTTGCTGACATGATCGCCGAGCTGGACATCCGCAATACTCTCTTTCTGTAAAAACTTCAGAAACTCATTCGGAATAAAGCGGCTACAAGCATTGAGGAGTTCTTCCAGGCGTTGATTTAGCTCAACGAGTTCCTGTTCACGGGCGTTCACAGTCTGCACCATGTGGGTGAAGACCTGTGCCAGTTCCCCCAACTCATCATGACGCTCGGCTACATCCGCCAGATTTTGGGGTTGGAAGGTGCCGTTCTTGACCGCGATCGCCGCATGGGTCACTTTCCCGACCTGCTGGATGTACCCTTGCAGTTCTCGATTCTTTTGATCGATCTGGTTTTCAAGGGTCGTCGAATGCTCTGTAACGATTTCCAACAGCATCTCCAGGCTGTTTTTTTCATCTTCAACGTCTTCAACTTTCTGGATCAGATCTTGCAGTTGTGCCTTCAGCGCCTCTTGAGGCTGCCGATCTTGAGAAATTGTTTTGGACTCCATAATGCTCACTTTTGTCCGTGTCGGTTCAGGCAACTGCCAACCATCAAGGGGTGAGAGAGACCTGACAGGTTTTTCCAGGATGGTTATCTGCAATCCAGAGCTGCAATGGCTATGACGTTTGCGGCTGTGACGTTTGCAACTTGACAGTAGATGCTTGAGTATCCATTGTCACCGTACCTCATCTATTTGCAAATTGGTATAGCTGAGAGAAATTTTATTGTAAGGTTTAATACCACCGAGAACGTAATTGCGAGTGTGTTGCAGCGTCCTTACGGATTAGCAGGACTTACGCAAGTGACCAAAAGTCTTGTGTTTAGACTGGTAATGGGTAGTGGGTAGTGAGTAATGGGTAATTGGCTGAATGTCCGATTACCGGTTACCAATGACCCAATACCTACGTCAGGTCTATCATGGTTTGCACGGGTTCAGGAACGTAGTGCAGAATACCACTGAAACGACCTGCCTCAGTAGTTATGCAAAATAAGCGGTCACTTTGGTTGGATTAGGTAGCCACAGCGATGTTCGCCATTGACGATCCAGTGTGTGCGTTCAACGGTACAGTGTTGCAGGGCAGCCGCAAACATTTCCAACTCATGACCACAAACGCTGGGGAAAATTTCAGCAATGTGGGAGATGGCGCAGTTGTATTCAGTGAGAATGAAGCGATCGCCTTCCTCGACTTCTTCAACATCAATGGGATGACATTCGGCCATGTAGCCTTCAGCACGACGCAGTTCCACCAGGCGATCAACACGCTGTTTCAGGGAACCATTGCCGATGCGATCGCGATACTCGGCGGCTTTTCGTTCCCACTGTCTGCGCAAAATCGAGCTGACCTGCTCCTTGCCAACCGTTTCTGCCAGGGTATCCAGCAGAGAAACCGCGAAATCATCATAGCGATCGGGGAAACGTTCCCGACCGGCTTTGCTCAAGGCATAAATGTGGTTGGGACGCCCCATTCCTGTCTGGATCGCCTGATGGATAATCAATCCTTCTACTTCCAAATCCTTTAAATGGCGACGAACGGCTTGCGGGCTAATCTGCAAACTCTCAGCCAGTTCTTGCGCTGTGGCTTGTCCCTGCTTCAGGAGGTGATGCAGGATGTCCAGTTTCGTAGAGGGCTGTTGAGTTGTCGTCATTCTCTTATCAGGATAAAGCCGACAAGCAAGAAAGATAGGGTTTACGTGGGTAATAGGTAGTTGGCAATGGGTAATCAACCGTTTAGCTAACTCCCCATCACCGATTACCAGCTTAACCTCAAGACTTTCGTCAATCTGCGTAAATCCTAAAGGTGTACCTTTACCTTTAGGATTTTAACAACACTATTGTTGTTAAAGTACCTTACAATTTACAATGAAGTTAAACAACAACCGTGTTGGTTTAATTATAGAATCTGTTTGTTACATTGTCGCCTTATTACACAGTTGCCTGCCAGATGAATACAGAGACACAACCTATGCAAGCCTCTGACAAGAGCCTCGAAGCCATGAGGAACTTCTCAGAGACCTACGCCAAGCGCTCAGGAACTTATTTTTGCGCGGATTTGAGTGTGACAGCGGTCGTGATTGAAGGACTTGCTAAACACAAGGACGATCTTGGCGCTCCCTTATGCCCCTGCCGCCACTACGAAGACAAAGAAGCTGAGGCCGCGGCTGCCTATTGGAACTGTCCCTGTGTGCCGATGCGTGAGCGTAAAGAGTGTCACTGTATGCTTTTTCTTACTCCCGATAACGATTTTGCCGGTGATCAACAAGAGATTTCTACTGAGCAAATCCGAGCTACGACAAACCAGTACTAGAAATTTTAGATTTTAGATTTTGGATTTTAGATTGACCTGAAATCCAAAATCCAAAATCCAAAATCCAAAATCGATCTGAGAGAACACCCAATGAGTGCAACCGTCCAAAGTCTGATCAATCAGCCCTACAAGTATGGGTTTATTACGAACATTGAGTCCGACACCATTCCGCGTGGACTGAGTGAAGAAATCGTTCGTCTAATTTCAGAGAAGAAGGGCGAACCCGATTTTATGCTGGAGTTTCGCCTCAAAGCCTATCGCCAGTGGCTGAAGATGACTGAGCCGGGCTGGGCAAATGTTGGTTATCCGGCGATCGACTACCAGAACATCATCTATTACTCGGCTCCTAAAGTAAAAGAGAAGAAGAAAAGCCTGGAAGAGGTTGATCCTGAACTGCTAGAAACGTTTGAAAAGCTGGGCATCCCCCTGTCTGAGCAAAAACGCCTGACGAATGTGGCGGTAGACGCAATTTTTGACAGCGTTTCTGTGGCCACTACCTTTAAAGCGAAATTGGCAGAGCAAGGCGTGATCTTTTGCTCCATTTCTGAGGCGGTTGAAGAGCATCCAGAGTTAGTCAAGAAATATCTCGGTAGCGTGGTTCCGACAGCCGATAACTACTTTGCCGCACTCAATTCAGCCGTATTCAGCGATGGCTCCTTTGTCTATATTCCCAAAGGTGTCCATTGTCCGATGGAGCTATCCACCTACTTCCGGATCAACAACGGGGATTCGGGGCAGTTTGAGCGCACCCTGATTGTGGCTGAAGAAGGTAGCCACGTTAGCTACCTGGAAGGCTGCACCGCACCGATGTACGATACCAACCAGCTCCATGCCGCTGTTGTCGAACTGGTGGCGCTGGATAACGCTGAAATCAAATACTCCACGGTGCAGAACTGGTATGCCGGAGACGCCAACGGTAAGGGCGGCATCTACAACTTCGTCACCAAGCGCGGTCTCTGTCAGGGGGTTAACTCCAAGATCTCCTGGACGCAAGTAGAAACGGGGTCGGCGATTACCTGGAAATATCCAAGCTGTGTGTTGGTGGGTGACAACTCGGTGGGTGAATTCTACTCAGTGGCGTTGACCAACCATCACCAACAAGCCGACACCGGAACCAAGATGGTGCATATTGGCAAGAACACCCGCAGCACGATCATCTCGAAAGGTATCTCAGCAGGTCAATCGAAGAACAGCTATCGCGGCTTGGTGAAAATTGGTCCAAAAGCCACAGGTGCGCGTAACTACTCCCAGTGCGACTCAATGCTGATTGGCGATAATGCCCAAGCCAACACCTTCCCCTACATCCAGGTGCAAAACAACAAGGGCAAAGTGGAACATGAGGCTTCGACCTCTAAGATTGGCGAAGACCAGTTGTTTTATTTCCAACAGCGTGGCATTTCTGCAGAAGACGCGGTTTCGATGATGATTAGCGGCTTCTGTCGCGATGTTTTCAATCAACTGCCGATGGAGTTTGCCGTAGAAGCCGATCGCCTGCTTAGTCTAAAACTGGAGGGCAGCGTGGGTTAATCATGACGGTTTATGCAGCCATCGAACTGACGAGTGGAACTGATCTGGCTCTCATTAGAGCAGGTAAGCTACCGGAGAACCAGATTAGAACTCTTCACATCAAAGCGATTGTAGACCCTCAAATCTCAATGTTGCTTGTTCCTGAGTTCGTCAAACATCAGTTAGGTTTGCAGTTAGCAGCAGTGCAATCGACTGAAATTACAGAAGGGTGGTGGATGCAGGCAGAGATTTATCGCTACATGCAGGTTCAGTTTGAGAATCGCCGAGCGATCGCAGATGTTTACGTGATTCCCAATCAAACGGATGTTGTAATCGGTCGAAGCCTGATGCAGGCGATGGATGTGCTGGTTGACCCGCAGTGAGAACGGCTGATTGTGAATCCTGAGAGTCCGGATGTTGCCAAAGTGTTGCTGATGGAGTCCTGTTTAGAACGATGACTCAAACTCTACTGGCTAGAAACGTAAACATCCGCGATCTGATTGATCAGTTTGGTCTGCAGTTAGTGCGCGATCGCCAATTTTTCATGGAATGGCAGGAGGATCTACCTGAACTGACTGAGTCGGAAAAGCAGTTTCTAGATAAAGTTCGAGAAGGCTTTTTCAACTTGATGCAGTATCCGCCTTACCTGGAAAAATCTGTTCAAATTTCGATTCTGTCGCCCCTCTTATTTCTAGCTGATTTCTTTCTCCCCCCCTTCCACATTAAAGCCGAGCAATCGACTGAGATTGTGAGTGAGGATGAGGGGGTGGTGGTTCGAGGACAGCTTGATTTAATCGTTTTGAAAGAGCGATTTTGGGTTTTGGTGATTGAATCCAAAGAGTTTTCCTATTCTCCTGAAGCAGGTTTAGCGCAACTTCTTGCTTATATGCTGGCAAATCCAGAAACAGAAAAGCCTTGCTTTGGGCTACTGACAAATGGGTCTGACTTTAGGTTTCTAAAGTTATTGAAGAATCCCCCACAATACTCCGTGTCAAATCAATTTAATCTCTTGAACCAGGGGAACGAGCTTTATCCAGTTCTGCAGATTATGAAACGGTTGGGGCAACTATAGAAAATTTTTGAGTTGAATATAGTGTTGGAGAGGTAAGCAGGTGATTAGCGACAACAGTGATGTAATTCTTTCGGTGCGGGACTTAACCGCTGAGGTGGATGGAAGCCAAATTCTCAAAGGCTTGAATTTGGATGTGAAAGCGGGTGAGATTCACGCGATTATGGGCCCGAACGGATCAGGAAAAAGTACCTTTTCCAAAGTGCTGGCCGGGCATCCTGACTACACTGTAACCGGTGGAGAAATCACGTTTCTGGGGCACAATTTACTGGAAATGGAAGCAGAGGATCGGGCTAAATCTGGGATGTTTCTGGCGTTCCAATATCCGATCGAAATTCCCGGTGTCAGCAATGTGGATTTTCTGCGGGTTGCTTACAACTCAAAGCGTAAACATCAGGGATTAGATGAGCTGGATGCCTTCGATTTTGATGAGCTGGTGCAGAGCAAACTGGATGTGGTCAAGATGAATCCAGCGTTCCTCAGTCGCAGCGTGAACGAGGGCTTTTCTGGCGGCGAGAAGAAGCGCAATGAGATTTTGCAAATGGCGCTGCTGGAGCCGAAACTAGCGATTTTGGACGAGACTGATTCTGGACTTGACATCGATGCACTGAAGATTGTGTCCAATGGGGTAAATCAACTGACGACACCAGAAAACGCGATCGTCCTGATTACCCACTATCAACGCTTGTTGAACTATATTGAACCGGACTACGTGCATGTGATGGAAGGTGGGCGGATTATTACGACTGGCACGAAGGAGTTAGCGTTGGAACTGGAAGCTCGTGGCTATGACTGGGTGCGAGAGGAAGACGCAGCGGAGGCAAGTGTGCGATGACGATTCGAGTATCCACCGTTTCTGAAGCAGACGATTCGATGCTCAAGACGAGGGTCGATCGCGCCGCCTATCTCACCCAATTGCTCAATCTACGTTTGGATTTGAATCAATCGGTGAGCTGGTTTCAGGAGATTCGCGATCGCGCGGCCGCTCACCTGCAAGACCTGGCGATTCCGTCAACCAAAGACGAGGAATGGCGCTTCACCGATTTATCTGCGCTATTGCAGGTTCGTTTTCAGAGCGGAGGTGTGGAAACGTCGGGTTGAGCGAGATTGAGAAATTGCCACTCGCGGACGTCGAAAACCTGTTGGTGTTTGTCGAACGTTGGCATGCTCCCGGTTTGTCTAGACTGGGTGAATTGCCGGAGGGAGTTGTGGTTGGAAGTTTGGCGCAAGCAAACCTGCTCCAATCTCAGCTCACGAACTATTTAGCCAAGCAGTCGGGAGCCGAGGAAGTCTTCACCACGTTGAACACTGCCAGCTTTACCGATGCCGCAATCATCTGGATTCCCAGAAATCAAAGTGTTGAGGCTCCGATTTATCTGCTGTCTATTTCAGCCGGAACCGAAGCAACCTTTTCTAACCCCCGCTGTTTAGTGATTGCTGGATCGGGAAGCAGCCTGACATTGGTTGAAGACTATGCCGATTCGCATCTCAACGGCACCTATTTCACCAACTCAGTGACAGAAATTTGGGTGGGGGAAAATGCGCAGGTGAATCACACGCGAATTCAGCGCGATCGCGACACGGCATTTCACATCGGTAAAACAGTCGTCTCGCAGGCCCAGGATTCTCGCTACACCTGCAATGCCATCAGTTTGGGTGCTAGGCTGTCTCGCCACAATCTGGAGGTGTATCAAACAGAAGAAAACACGCAAACAACGCTGAATGGGTTGACTGTGATTGCTGGAGAGCAGGCTGCCGATACCCACAGCGCGATCGCCTACACTCGTCCCCACGGCACCAGTCACCAAATCCACAAATGCATTGTCGATGAGCGGGCTCAGGCGATTTTCAATGGCAAAGTGTTTGTCCCCAAAGCCGCCCAATTCACGGACGCCAGACAACTGAGCAAAAACCTACTGCTTTCCCCCAAAGCACGAGTGGACACCAAGCCTCAGCTTGAAATCACCGCCGATAACGTCAAATGTGCCCACGGAGCTACCGTCAGTCAGCTCGACAGCGACGAAGTGTTTTATCTACAAAGTCGCGGTATTAACGAGGATAGCGCCCGCAAGCTGCTGGTCTACGCCTTTGCCCATGAAGTGATTAACCAGATTCCGGTCGCATCTTTGCAACAAGCGCTCTCGCGTCAGGTTGCGATCGAATGAACTGTTCAGATCCCCGACTTCTTGGAGAAGTCGGGGATCTTGATGTTTTATCCTTTACATCCCCCGCTCGACAATGACCATCACCCAAGAAAAACCCCTTGCTGCCAACGTCCGTGCTGATTTTCCAATCTTGCACCAGCAGATTAACGGTAAGCCACTGGTTTACCTTGACAACGCTGCCACCTCCCAAAAACCGATCGCCGTCCTCGATACTCTGCGCCACTACTATGAGTTCGATAACGCCAACGTGCATCGGGGCGTGCATACCCTCAGCTCACGGGCGACGGATGCTTATGAAGGGTCGCGAGATAAAGTCGCGGCGTTTGTCAATGCTGCCTCTCGTCAGGAAATCATCTTCACCCGCAATGCCACTGAAGCCATCAACCTGGTGGGCTATTCCTGGGGGGTTGCCAATCTGCAACCAGGTGACGAAATCATCTTGACGGTGATGGAGCACCACAGCAATTTGATTCCCTGGCAGTTGATCGCTCAACGAACGGGAGCAGTCCTGAAGTTTGTCGAGTTGACAGAGTCCGAAGAGTTTGACTTCAATCACTTTAAGTCACTGCTGTCCGACAAAACCAGGCTGGTTGCCGTTGTGCATGTTTCCAACACGCTGGGCTGCATCAACCCAGTCAAGGAGATCTGTGCTGAGGCCCATCGGGATGGTGCCAAAGTGTTGATTGATGCGTCTCAAGCTGTCCCCCACTTGCAGGTTGATGTGCAAGACATGGACTGCGATTGGCTGGTTGCCACTGGACACAAAATGTGTGGACCCACCGGAATTGGCTTCCTCTATGGCAAGCTGGAACTGCTGCGATCGATGCCTCCATTTTTGGGTGGTGGAGAGATGATCGCCGATGTGTTCCTGGATCACTCGACCTACGCCGATTTGCCCCACAAGTTTGAGGCGGGAACGCCAGCCATTTCAGAGGCGATCGCTCTCGGTGCCGCCGTTGACTACCTCACCAGTATCGGGATGGACACGATCCATGCCTACGAACAGCAGCTCACGGACTATTTGCTTGAACAGCTTGAGCAGGTGCCAACGATCCGAATTTATGGACCCAAGAATGGTCGCGATCGCGCTGCACTCGCGGCCTTTACAGCCGGTGATGTTCATCCCCATGACCTGTCTACCATCCTGGATCAAGCGGGTGTTGCCATCCGCGCTGGACATCACTGTACTCAACCTCTGCATCGTTATCTTGGTGCCCAATCCACAGCCCGCGCCAGTCTGTATTTTTACAACACTCGCGAGGAAATCGATGTTTTCATTGCCACCTTGAAGGAAGCTGTGGAATTCTTTGGCAGCATTTTTGGCTAAGGTTCGGGTATTTAAGGGTTTGCTGTTGGTGACAGACGGGAAAAGCTGAAGCAGCGGATGGCGAACAGATGAAACGGATGGATTGTCTGAACAATTCATAGCGAAATCATCCGCTTCATCGTTCGGCTGAGCGCAGTTCGGCTGAGCGTAGTTCGGCTGACTCAACGGAAACCTCACACCGAAGTTCGCTGTTGAGTCCGTTGCCCATCCATGTCAACCGTTCAATCTCACTTTTTCCCCAATATTTTTGCTCACCTCATAGAGGACTGCAGTCGGTAGCAGTCTAAAAGCACCCCCTTTAGCTCGCAACAGATCAACATCTGTGGATTCTCCTTGCTGCTCTTGTACGGTGAGGTTTTCCAAGAGTTGAATCACATCCTGCTGATTCCCATTCTGCTGATTCCAATTCATCGTCATTACTCCTTTCCTGGCGTTGCGGTTTTGTTTTGTTCTCAGTCTGTGCTCTGCGACTTAAGTAAACTATGATTCTCATATGTAAAAAATCTAACTGTGCATCTACTTAGACGAACCAGTGTTTTAAGAAATGTTTAATGTATCGATTGAAATGTTAAAGAACTGTAGTTTCACGACCTGGAACCTATCTAAGGGCAGATTTTAAGCGGCTTGAAACTGCACCCCTCCTACCTTTTTCAACTGCTACGGATCGACAACATCTAAAAAACATAATTACAATTAAGTTAGGGAGTCTGATTAAGCAAAAGATGTTACTTTGAGCGATCGCATCGAGACGCAAACATCGAGCGCTTTTACAGAATTACCCAACCTAAACTACACGCAATAGGAGTTCAGAAGTCACTTTTCGTGTATCTTCAAACGCTTATTTGCGGATAGTCTTTTTCACGTTTCGTAGCTTGATTGAGCTACTCAACTTAAGTCAGCAGATTGAATTGTACTGCTGATATAAATTGATTCTGAGGACATTAGAAATATGCTAAACCTATCCAAGCCCAAAGAGCTTAATTGTCTGGCGAGTTATGTTTTAGAAATGCTAACGGCAATTAGGGTTGAAAAGTTGAAGCCGTTCTTTGACCATCTGCCAGCAGATCCTTACTTAGCCGGTAATTATCGGTTTAGACGTCTTTCTCATTTCCAGGTTGTTGGCGATCGCTTAATCAAACTACCCCATCGACGTTTGTTTCAATCGAGTCAGTATAATCCCATCTTGGGTGATGTGATTAGAGAGTACGAAGAACTGGATGACGGTTTAATTGAATTGGAAGATTTTCAAAAAGTAATTTGGGAGTTCTTCCAGTTTTGTCAGTTGTGTACACCCTTCAGCGAAGTTGCCATTCATCAAATTAGAACAACGGCATCTTCTCAACAACTTGGCAATCCAGCGCCAGAGGGAATTCACCGCGATGGCGTGGATTTAGTCGGCATATTTTCAGTGTACCGGGAGGGCATTGAAGGCGGAGAAACCCATTTGTACAAGCATAAGAAAGGTAACCCTGCAATTAGCAAAGTTCTCAATCCAGGTGAATTTTTAGTCTTCCGGGATGACCAGTACTTCCACTACACATCGCCTGTGCGTGCGATCGCGTCTGAGCAGGGAGTCAGGGATGTGTTTGTGTTTACCTGCCCTGGCTTGTTCCCACCAGAGGAGGCGTGATATGACTGCCCTTAATTTGGGATGGATTCGGAATCAATTTCCAGCCCTGACGCAGGACATCAACGGTCAGCCCGCAATTTTCTTGGACGGACCCGGTGGAACCCAGGTGCCCAGAACCGTAGTCGAGGCGATCAGTGATTACTTGATCACGTCCAATGCCAATGCGCATGGAGCCTTTGCTACGAGCCAGCGCACCGACACGTTGATTGCCTCGGCGCGCAGTGCTGTAGCGGACTTTTTGGGATGCGACGGTGACGAAATTGTGTTTGGTGCCAGCATGACGGCCCTCGCGTTCTCGGTCAGCCGGGCGATCGGTCGAGACCTGCAAGCGGGCGATGAAATCATTGTCACCCAACTGGATCACTACGCCAATGTTTCGCCGTGGAGGGCACTGGAAGAGCGCGGCGTGATTATTCGTACCGTCGATATTCAGGTTGACGATTGCACCCTCGATCTGGCTGATTTAGAGCGATCGCTGAATGACCGAACTCGCCTGGTTGCGATCGGCTATGCGTCGAATGCTGTCGGCACAATCAACGATGTCGCAAACGTGGTGCAACTGGCGCGTCAGGTGGGTGCCTGGGTGTTTGTGGATGCGGTTCACTATGCCCCCCACGGCGCGATCGATGTGCGGACGCTGGACTGTGATTTTCTCGCCTGCTCTGCGTATAAATTTTTTGGTCCCCATGTGGGGGTGTTGTACGTAAAACGTGAGCATCTAGCACGATTGCACCCGTATAAGGTAGAGCCTGCACCGGAAGAGGTTCCCAGCCGCTGGGAGAACGGAACGTTGAACCATGAGGGATTGGCAGGATTAGTGGAGACGATTCACTACCTGACGGAACTCGGTTATCAAATTTCACCAACGGCTGCAGGTCGCCGTGCTGCGTTGGTTGCCGGGATGACTGCTATCCAGTCCTATGAGCAGGAATTGAGTCAAATGCTGCTTGCGGGGCTGCAACAAATTCCTGGTTTGAAAGTGTATGGCATTACCGATCGCGATCGCTTAATCTGGCGCACACCCACCGTTGGCGTTCGATTGGCTGGGCAAACCCCTCGTAGCGTAGCACAGCAGTTGGGCGATCGCGGCATCTTCACCTGGAATGGGAACTTCTATGCGATCGGTCTCACTGAAGCGTTAAGCATTGAAACCAGCGGCGGACTGTTGCGGATTGGGCTGGTTCACTACAACACGGTTGATGAAATCAATCAGTTGCTGAAAGCATTAGATGAAATTGCCGCATCGGCGATCTATATGCTTGCCTGAGTACACAGAATTATTAGTCAGAGTTGAAATTGAGTCTAATAAACCACCAAGACACGAAGACACAAAGCTTCTTGGTGCCTTGGTGGTTACTAAAACCAACTTGCAATGAGTTGTATTCAGTCTGGAAAGAATGTGAAGCTGCGATTACAATGACATAATCTTTGACCAATTCGCAGCCTTATGAAGCAATCTGATCTACCCTGGCTGAGTCGGCTCCTGACGGGTTTTATCCTGCTATGTTTAACCGGGTTTTGCTTAGTCCTGACGGTTTATCCCGTGTGGGCACAGGAGAATATGGTTAACTATACGCTGACCGATTTGAGATATCGGGATTTTTCAAATCAAGATTTGCAAGGAACCTCGTTTGCGGGTGCAGAGATGCAGGGAGCAATTTTTCGAGGAGCAAATCTCAAGGGAACCATTCTGACTAAGGGTTCCTTTCTCCAGGCAGACCTGACGGGAGCTGATTTGACTGAGGTGTTTGGCGATCGCGTGATCTTTAGCGCAGCCAACTTGACAAACGCAATCTTCACCAACGCGATGCTGGCCAGCAGCCATTTTTTTGATGCTGTGATTACGGGAACCGATTTCTCAGGGGCACTGATTGACCCGTATGAAGTGAAGTTGATGTGTCAACGCGCCGATGGGATTAATTCAATAACCGGCGTTTCGACCCGTGAAAGCCTGGGATGTTTAGAATGAAAAATTAAAAATTAAAAATTAAAAATTAAAAATTTCTGCCAGGAACCATTTTGATTGCCTGTTACCAAACGCCAGTTTGGTAACGCTATCCCAGAGAGCTTCCAGCTTCGATGTTGGATTCGGGAAGCCGGAGCTTAGTAATCAGGGGTTACTTACCATTTTAATTTTTAACTTTTAATTTTTAATTTTTAATTGAATTCTTGAGCTTTTGAATAGCATCCTGAATTCGCTGCAGTGCTTCCTGGATATTTTCAAGTGAATTTGCATAGGAAAGTCTTAAGTAGCCTTCACCAAACTGTCCAAACGCAGTACCAGACAACAGAGCAACACCCGCGTCGTACAACAGGTAATCTGCCAGTGCGTCAGCGGAAAGCGGCAACTGCTGCACATTGGGGAAGACATAGAATGCACCGGCTGGTTTAAGGCAGGAGATGCCCGGAATGGCGTTGAGTCCATCTACGATCGCGTCCCGTCGCCGTTTAAACTCAGCAACCATCTGCTGCACACAGTCTTGTGATCCTTTCAACGCTTCCATTCCAGCAATTTGAGTGAATGAGCAGGTGCAGGAGTTGGAGTTGATCATCAGGCGGACGATGTGCTCAATGATGGGCTTGGGCGCAACTCCATACCCCAATCGCCAACCCGTCATGGCATAGGTTTTGGAGTGACCGTCGATCAAAATTGTGCGGGCTTTCATACCAGGAAACGCAAGGATGCTCTGATGCTGCCCGTCATACACCATTCCAGAGTAGATTTCGTCAGCCAGGACGTAAAAATCATGTTTATTGGCGAGGTGGGCGATCGCGTCTAGATCCTCTGCTTGCAAAAGTCCCCCTGTGGGATTATGCGGAGAATTAAGAATCAGCAATCTGGTTCGCTCAGAAATAGAATCAATCAAATCATCAATCCGAAATCTAAACTCTACCTCTTCTCGCAACGGAAGTGGCACTGCTTTTGCACCCACAAAGTTAATCACCGATTCATAGACCGGAAAACCTGGATTAGGATAAATGACCTCGTCTCCAGCCTCTACCAATGCCATGATCGTGAAAAAGATCAGGGGTTTAGCCCCAGGGGTTACAGCAACTTCGTCCGGATGAACATCAATTCGTCGCGTTGTCGCGATCCATTCCGCGACAACCTCACGAAACTCTAACAATCCGGCTGCCGGGCCGTACCCTGTATATCCCTCCTTCATGGCCCGGAATGCTGCTTCACAAAGGTGCGTCGGAGTTGGGAAATCTGGCTGTCCAATTTCAAGGTGAATCACATGATTACCCTGTGCTTCCAGGTTTTTGGCTTTAGCCAGGACTTCGAAAGCAGATTCCGTCCCCAAACGGTTCATTCGTTCTGCAACTTTCAGCATCGTCCGTTATGTGTTGTGAGACATCATATTCATGGGGTACATCACTAACTTCGGTTTGATTTTTCTAGACATTACAGATTATACAAGACACCCCTTTACCAGATTGCGAATGACGTTGTCTTTGACCATTAACAATCGTGCGGTCTGTAGCAAGAGTTCTCGCATCTGTTCTTGGGACATTTGCTGAGCAGATTCTTCCATTAGCCTCATTTGAAACTGTTGTTCCAAAGAGAGTTCAAAAGATGGGCTGTTCATAGCAACCTCCTAATTGAGATGGAATAAAAGGTAACCAACAAAGCAATTGACTGATTTGGAGCACTATACCTATACAGGTATATAGGGTTAACAACAGTTGTTTATGCAGAGATTCCGCTTGAGGAATTATATTTCTTAATAATCAGGTAAGCTTTGGGCGCGAATGCTTTCATAATCACCTTTTTCTGCTATTT
Source organism: Leptolyngbyaceae cyanobacterium RU_5_1 (assembly GCA_012034055.1). Lineage (GTDB taxonomy): Bacteria > Cyanobacteriota > Cyanobacteriia > Leptolyngbyales > Leptolyngbyaceae > JAAUSG01. The sequence goes on from JAAUSG010000031.1 coordinate 27,015, forward strand.
TTGAATCCATAGCAGGAGAGATTTTCCAATTAATATTTACAAATCCACTGCTTCTTTGGTGCAGTAGACCTCTCGGAAAATCATCCTTTAGATTCTACTAAATCCAGCGAGAACGATTTTACGAGAACGTTTAATACTGCTGGATATTCAAAGCCAGAGCGCGATCGCGCATTCCAAATCCTCTACTTTACCTGCGATCGCTGCCGTTTCTTCAAGCACAACAAACCTTCATTCGACCTCCACTACTTTGAAGGGTTGAGCATCCAAGCAAGACGTCGTAGACCAGTTGCTTCCACGATAATCCTTGCTCTGTGCTTCAGTAGAAGTTGCTTGAATTAACCGCTTTCAAGCTGTGAAAAGAAGGGCATTCGATACAAGTAGTGCATTCGTATCGTAGTTGTATTATATCAATAATTTAAGGCTGGCTACTAGATCACCAAACGGTCAGTGCAGAGGTGATCATCGTCTCGATTGTTGTTTCGAAACAATGCAAAAATGCTGTTTCTAAGATTTAATTTGCAAGAAGTCTAATTCTTATCATCTATCTGTCGAAGGCCGTGCCCTCAGATAGTTCAAGAAATCCAGCAACTCGTCAAAAGTTAGACTTTGACGAGTTGACTTACTGTAAGTCTGCTTCAGGTATTGTCGTCCTTCCTGCTTCGTCCAACCAATCCGATCCATTTCAACATCGGTGAGGGCAATCAGCGAGGACAGATCATCAAGCTCATCAGTACCCGGTTCAATGACCTTGCTTGATTTAGAGGGCTTATCTACTTTTGGCACGTTGAAGTTTGGTAAATCAGCGGTACTGCTACGATCGCTCACTGTTACCGCTGTTGACAGCTCAGGCAGAGGCAGCTCAGGCAGAGAGGGTTCGTAATCTGGTAAAAACACGTCCTCTTCTGAGTCGAAAGTGTCTGCCACCACGAAATGGGTTGGAGGATCCGCATCCGGTGCGGAATGCGTTTGATTGACCGAATAGTCTGGCGTGGGTAAGGGTGACAACGAGGTATCTGGCTCAGTCAAGAGCGGCAACACGGGTTCCTCTATCAGAAAATTCTCGATGGATGGTAAGGGCAAGCCTGGTATAGACGAGATGTTGCCAGGTGAAATAGACCCTCCAATCTCTGAGGGAGAAGATGACTTGGAACTTAGATGACCGTTTGTACCCAACGGTCGCAGACTGGGTGCCGCTGCATCAGCAGGAACAGACGGAATTCCAAAAATGCTCAAAACTCGCAGTCGGGCCTGATCCTCAGCCAATTCCACCGAAGCAGCAGCAGCCATTCCTGTTGCCAGCGTCACCCCACCGGACTGCACCAGGGCCCGCACAACAAAACTGCCTTCATAAACCTGTACCAGTTCGGTTACAAGGGTGCTGCATGGAAAACGAGTCTGAAGCTGAGTAAACAAGGTGTGGAAATCAACAGGCTGTTGCATGGATAAAATCTGTTCCGCACGAATCCGAGTAAATCGTCTTACCAAAAAGACTGCTAGACACGATAGCGCAACTTGCTTGGAAATATGCAGAAATCTCTGATTTGGCTACCAACTTAAAACGGGACAGCAACGTCAGGAAGGAATACAGAATTCAGGAGCCAGGAGAGAGGCTGAATTCTGTATTCTGACTCCTGCACTACCCAAACGTCCCGGCTTAAACCAGTAGCCCCGATTACCCATTACCTGCGTAAACCCTATTTATTAAGCTAATGTGATCTGTGATAGTTCTCACTAGCGGTAAAAATTTTATACTTAAAGCATAAGTTATCTGGAAGCAGCTTGCATGGGCTACGATTTGGAATTTTGAACCAGGTTTGTGATAGGCATAGAATTGGATACATCAGGAACGACCCGTACTCACTTTGAACGGCAACTTAAACGCATTCAACGGGATGTCCTGCGCATGGGGGCGTTGGTCGAAAACTCGTTTTGGTTAGCTCGACAGGCCCTGTTTGAGCAAGATTTGAATGCCCCGCATCAGATTGCCGTTCAGGACAAGCAAATTGACCATTTATATCGTCAAATTGAACAGGATTGCGTATCCCTGATCGCTCTGCAAGCACCTGTAGCTCAAGATCTGCGCTTGTTGAGTGCTTTGATGCAGCTTGTACGTGATTTGGAGCGAATTGGAGACTACGCCGAGGATTTAGGTGAGATTGCGATACGGTTGTTTCCTTACCCAACGTTATCTCACATGGAGCAGGTGAAGCTGATGTGCGATCGCTGTCGGGCAATGTTGGCAATGAGCCTGGTCGCCCTATCTGATTTAGACGCAGAATCTGGGCTGGCGATTAAAGTCCGAGACGACGACGTTGATCTAGATTACGAAACCCTCTATCACTCCCTGGCTCAACAACGAGATATTCAAGGCGTCGTAGAACCCATCGTGCTGGTAGTCCTGACAATCCGTCACCTGGAGCGGATGGCAGATCACGCGACGAATATCGGCAAGCGAGTCGCGTATATTGTCACAGGACAACGGTGAGAGGAATTACGAATTGCAAATTATAAATTTTTCTTTAATTCGACATTCGTAATTCTCTAACATGACACTGCATAATGCACCAATTGGGCAAGACGACGACGGAGGGTTTCTAAGCCAAGGCGATCGCTGGCGGAGATAAATACCGCTTGTGGATATTCTTCCTGAGCGAGTTTCAGGGTTTCGCTATCGACCTGGTCAATTTTGTTGAAGGTGAGCAAGGTTGGACCAGGCGCGATCGGCATTTGTGACAAAATTGTCTTCACCGAGTGAATATGGTTTTGCCAGACTGGATGAGATAAATCCACCACATGCAGCAGGGCGTTGGCTTCTGTCACTTCCTCCAACGTAGCCCGGAACGCATCTATCAGGGAGGGCGGCAGGTTATGAATAAACCCCACCGTATCGGTGAGTAGAATTGAGAGCGGCTCCTGCGTTACTGCATCGGGGACAACCAAACGGCGAGTGGTGGGATCCAGGGTGGCAAACAGTTGATCTGCAGTATAAACCTCAGCATTGGTCAGCACATTCAGCAAGGTGGACTTGCCGGCATTGGTATACCCCACCACTGCTACAGAAGGGACCTCCTCATGCTGCCGACGTTGGCGCAGACGCGCACGGTGTGCCTGCAGTTGGTTGACTTCCTGCTGTAATCGAGAGATCCGACGCTGAATCGATCGCCGCTCTGTCTCCAACTTTGTTTCACCCGGACCGCGAGTTCCAATTCCACCTCCCAATCGCGACATTGCCTGTCCTCGTCCTGCGAGTCGCGGCAACTGATACTCCAGTTGTGCCAGCTCAACCTGCAGTTTTCCCGCACCCGACTGAGCGCGTTGAGCAAAGATGTCCAGAATGACCTCGGTACGATCCACCACCCGCAGTCCAATTTGGGTTTCTAAATTACGGGCTTGGGCAGGGGAGAGATCGCGATCGAAGACAATCAGGTTTGCTCCAATCGTTTGAGCCGTTCGAGCAATTTCTTCTACCTTGCCTTCGCCAACGACCGTCTGAGGGTGGGGACGGGGACGACGCTGCTTCAGGGTTTGCAGAACTTCTCCACCCGCTGTCTCAACGAGCCGCGCCAGTTCCTCCAACCGATCCCAAAGATGTTGTTGCAGCACCCCGTCTGTCTGTAGCCCAACCAGCAAAACCCGATCCTGATCCCGGTCAACCTGTTGAGCAACGAACTCCCGCTGGAATTCTGCTTCTAACCCCTCCACTAAGCTGAAGAAGTCCTGGTTGACCAACACATCCAGGCTGATTGGGGGGGAGACTGTCCACGTGGTTTCTGGGTGTGGGATCAAGTGCGCCAAATAGGCTTCTTTGATGTATCCCGTGCCCCCCCACCGCGACGCTCAAAGCCAGCCCCAGTAAGGGTCAGAATGACTAAGGCATCAAGCCGCTGAATTGCCATCGTCGTCAAGGTCGCCTCGTTGGGGGGTTCCGACTTGAGCTGGGTTGCAACACACCGAATGCCACTCAAACGTTCAACTCCATAGCGCGGCAACTCTAATGGGGGAATACGAGTCTGGCGCGGCGTTCCGACCCCAACCCGGATAACCTGACCACGCCGGTTGAGATAAATACAAATGGGTTGACCCAACTCAGTGCTAATTGCCGCAATTCGTTGAGCAAATTCGGGCGTGGCGATGCGATCGCCCGGTAGCCGCTGCTGGTAAAGCCGCTGCAACTGCTTGAGTTGACTAGACTTGATCCCGTGAAGATTTCCGTAAATCGATTCGATACGCGCCACTCGCCAAATGCTATCAGGTTTCCATTTTATCGATTACGAGAAGCGATGGAAGGACTTATAAAGGTACTTAGGACTTTGAACATTAATTGATTAGAATTACTAATAATCTGGTTGTTCGTGCATACAAGCGCTTTTGATAAGCTTTGCCTAATTGATAGGTCTGGTAACTGTATGAGCAAGCACGTCGAACGCAAATCAGGTATTGCTAGTTAACGGCCAATTTCTAACAGTGAGAGTTATTCAGGCTACAGAACTAAATCCCACCTCGAAATTCTATAGATTTATGTCATCTGTTCAATAGAATCTTCATATATATACGAAATAACAATCTATTTAATCCAATAGGTTAAGTAATGCGGATACTGACAGTGGAAATGTATCACTCCTTTAAGAAAAACAAAGCAGAAGTAACATTTAAAACGCCTACAAAAGCTTCCTTTCGGACTATTGAACCTGGCTGCTGTATCCCTTATCGTGAATATCTTAATTAGTAGATTCAAGCAAGATCCTGGTGATTTCTAGCTTCATTAAAAGTTTGCAGAAATGAAACTGCGTTATTCTGTTATGCCGTTACGGGCTAAGGAACAGTGGCAAGGAGTTTTGTCAAAAAGATAAACTGTTTGTACGTTCGCTCGTCAAGACTCAGTTTAGTGGTGCTGATCTCGGCATTTCCAAACAAACAACTGTCTCTGTGGATACTTCGTACATCCGAATTGTCAGCTAACCTGAGTCGTGATTAAGGTTGACGTGGTGCATCTGGGAGATTTTTACTGAAGAAATATACTCATATCCAGCCGAATTCTTAAGAAAGTATTAAAAAAGTTTTAGAATTAGGTGTGGTGATTGGAGGACAACCGTGTTCATACGACTTGCAGAACAACACCGCCAGTTCGTCCAAGACTTGGTGATGAACCTCAAGGCTCTCGCGATCGTGCTAGAACGGCAGGGCTATCTGGCATCCTGTTACACCTGCGGTGGGCAGATGAACAGCGCTTCTTTCATGGTAAGTCTGGCAGATAATCATCTGATCCGCTTCTTGGTGTCTGACTATGGCATCACCTGGACAGAAATGCGAGACGATCGCGAATTGATGAAACTGGAGGGAGCAGAGGCAATTAGCCAGCTTCAAGACCTGGACAAACCTGGTTAAATATCAGGTCAAACCGTCCCAGTACCATTCGCCAACAGCAGCAGAGAGTGTGGGATAAGCGTGTCTAGTGCTTTGACTAGCTCAACTCCAGATTGGGGATTTCAATCAAGTTACC